>UQQL01000030.1 GCA_900543275.1 uncultured Collinsella sp.
CCGGAGACCCTCCCTGCCGTCACTTTGTTCGAGTCGTTGTTGTTCCTCGCCGCTTCCGCGGCTCGAGGTCCCCGTTCTCCTCGGCGGGGTTGTCTAAGGTTGTCGCTGAAGCTCTGCCTTTTGCTGAAACAAAAACGGGGGATGCGGCTTGCATCCCCCGTTTTTGTTGCGGTTAGTCCAAGTCAATAAACTTGGTGCTTAGGATCTTGCCGTCTTTAACGAGCATTCTGGCCATGGTGGGGCCTCGGGTGCCTCTGGGATAGCTGGCGCTGCCCGGGTTGAGGACTAGGCAACGGCCCACTTGGGCTTCTTTGGTTACGTGGGTGTGGCCGTTGATGGCTACGTCTACGGATCCCACCGGAAGGTCTTCGCGGTAGTGGGCTACGGCGAATTTGAGGCCTTCGTAGGTAAAGAGCGCAAGACGGTCTACATCGGGTCCGTAGTCGCGGTAGTAATCGTTGTTGCCCAATACGGCCCGCACAGGGGCGATGCTGCACAGGTGCTCGTAGTCCATCTCTGACGTGAGGTCGCCGGCGTGGATGATCAGGTCTGCGCCCTCAAGCTCATCCAAGAGCGCAGGCGATAAATAGCCGTGGGTGTCCGAGATGATGTCGATGCGCTTGGCGCTTGCACTGTTCATGGGATCCCTTCCGCAAAAAAACGATTCGGCAGATACATACAAAAAAGGCCCCACGGCTCCGCAGACGATGGGTCTACAGGGCTGCGGGGCCAGTGTGCTAGAGACTCAGGGCCTTCTTGAGCGGCACGACGCGGCGGCGCGAAACCGGCACGCGTTCGTCGACGCCCGTAATGCCCAGCTGGATGGCGCCCGAGGGCACCGTCTCGACGTCCGTGACGCACGCTAGGTTGACGATATAGCGGCGGTGAACACGGAAGAAGCCAAAGTCGCAGAGCTTGGCCTCAAACTGCGCCAGCGAGGTCGTCGACAAAAAGCGATCATCGACGGTATAGATGCAGGAGTAATCGTCCTTTGCCATGATAAAGCGGATGTCATCCACGGGAATGAGCACCTTGCGGCCGCCCTTTTCCACCGGGATACGCTCGATGGTCACTTTGCTGTCCGTAACCGGCTTGGCGCGTTGCATGACCTTCTCGATCGCGCGATCCAAGCGAGCTTCCTCGACAGGCTTCATCAGATAATCGACGGCATCGACGTCGAATGCCTCGACCGCATGGTCGCTATACGCAGTCACAAACACGATCGCCGGCGGATTTTTGAGCTTATGCAGCGCCTCGGCAAGTTGCAGGCCCGAGGCACCGGGCATCGAGATATCGAGAAACACGACATCCACGCGACTTTCCATAAGCATCTCGATGGCGGAGCGGACGCTCGACGCCTCCGTGATCGTGCCGATCTTGCCCGTTTGCTCGAGCAGGAAGCGAAGCTCCGAGCGAGCCGGCGCCTCATCATCCACAATCATCGCACGCAGCATAGGGATAAAACCTTTCGTCAACTAACTACGCCGGGCATCCGTCGCATGACGTTGAGCCCGTAGCCTTTTATTTTACTCTTGAATGTCAAAGATGCTCTCTGACAAATCAAGATGAAGGAGCACTTTGGTGCCCTTGCCCGGCGCCGATTCGACACGCGTATAGGAGTGCGGCCCATAAAAGCGATGGATGCGCTCCGAAATATTGTGCATGGCCACACCGGCGCCGCCACCCTGGGGAGAGCTGGCGTCGGGACGGGCAGAGCGCTCGTCAAACAGTCTGGCGGCGGTACCCTCATCCATGCCCACGCCATTATCGGCCACGGCAATCAAGATTGCATCCTCGCCGTCTTGGTGAACGGTCACGTCGATCCTCAGGGCGTCGTCATCGCCCATACCATGACGTACGGCGTTCTCGACAATCGGCTGGATCACGAACGCCGGCACCAGCGTATCTTCCACGTCCTCGGACACATCGAACGTCGCAAGCACGCGGTCCTCGCCAAAGCGGGCCTTCTCAAAGGTAAGGTAGCGCTTGGTCTGTGCGATCTCGCGCGAGACCGGAATAAGCGATCCCGAGTTGTCGAGCGTGGCACGATAGAACGATGAGAACTCACGAAGCAGTTCGCGGGCCCGCAACGGGTCGGTGCGCGTAAACGATGCAATGGTGTTCAGCGTGTTGAACAGGAAGTGCGGGTTAATCTGCGCCTGCAGCGCACGCACCTCAGCGCGCGCCGTGAGTTCCTTTTGCACCTCGAGCTCGTGGATGGCGAGCTGCGTGGACAAGATCTCGGCAAAGCCCGAGGCAAGCGCGTACTGGGTACGGTCGACGGCGCGCGGGGTCTTGTAGTAGAACTTGAGCGTGCCGACGGTACGATCGCCCACCTTGATGGGAGCGATAATGCCGGCGGGGACTTGGTTGTGCGAGCCGTCCGAACCCACGACATCCACCATACGGTTGAACGACTGCACGATGCCATGTTCGATAACGTAGCGCGTGGCAAGCGTGTGGATGGGAGTATCGGGCAGCAGTTTTTCCTCAAACTCGCCCGCGCAGGCAAGCACGTTGTCCTCGTCGGTGATGGCCACCGTCATGGCGCGCGTCTCGGGCAAAATGCGCCGGCACACCAAACGCGCCGATTCCTGCGTCAGACCGCCCTTAATGTCCTCGAGCATGGCCGAGGCCACCGAGAGCGTCTCCTCGGTGTACTGGGAGCGCACCGAATCGGGATTGAGCGTCAAAAAGATAAAGATGCACAGAAAGATGCACAGCAGCGCGCAGGCAATCACCGTGGCGATCGGCTCGATACCGGTCACCAAGGCAAAAATAAAGTACACCAGCACGCAAATGGCGCAGGCAACGGCAATGATGCGAAAGATTGATATTGAACTATCGCGCTGGGCGCGGCGGTCGATCATTCGGCCCCCTCCAGGATACTGATCAGTTGTGCGTCACGCCAAAGCCCGTCCATGATCTTGGGCCAAAAGCTCTGGAAACGCAGATAGCTTGCAGCGTTTTGGCGCGCATAGGCCTTTGCCTCGTCGATACCATGGCGCCAGATGCGCAGGTAGCCCTCATGCTCGCGGGTAAACACGCTGCGGACCATAGCGGTCTTGCGCACGCGGTCGTCGAGCTCGCGCGAAATCCACGGGCCCGGGTAGGGCATGAGCGATGCCGCCGTAACGGGGATGAGCTCCTTTTGATGCGCGGCGAACGTCAACTTGGCCCGTTCGTAGTACCAACGGTATACATCCTGCATAAAGCGCGGTGAGCGCTTCTCGGACTCGGGCGGCAGGTGACGAACGGCCCACTCGTTGTCAAACCACACGTCATAGCCAAACATGCGCATGTTAAAGAGGTAATCCAGATCCTCGCCACGGGTGATAAACGGATCAAAGGCCACACGCGTAAAGGCGCGGGCGTGCAGGGCCATCAGGCCGCCGCACACGTAGTTGGAGCGCGAGATGCGGGTGCCCGAGAGCGCCTTTTTCATCCAACGGTTGAACTCGATGCGCTTGGTCCACCAACGATGGCAGATGCCCACCTTGTCCGTGGGCGCCAGCGGGGATCCGTCGCGATCGTAAAAGTAACCGCTCTTGACCAAAATCGGCAGGCCCTGACGCGTCTGCTGGCCCAGCGCATAGGTCGCGCGCTTCATAAAGTCGGCGTCGATGACAGTCTCATCGTCATCCAAAAAGATAACCGCGTCATGCCCCAGCACAGCGGCACAGGCTAGCCCCATGTTGCGGATGGCGCCGTAGCCTCGCAGACTCACGCACTCGCCCGAACCCTTGGGTGCGATCTGAGCAACCCGGTCTGCGATGCGCGAGGCCTGGGTGTTGGTAACAACGGTGACCTTGAGCGTGGGATGCGCGTCGACAATCTCGTGCACGCGCAGCGACACATCGGCTGTGGCAGAAACGGGACAGACCACCAAAAGGATGATGCGCGGGATGTCACGTACCTGCTCAAGCGAGACCAGGCAGCGGTCGAGTTCGGGATTGTCGGCGTTGAGTCGTGTCGAATGGTCATAGGTGCCAGGGGCGTTTGCGCGAGCGTCATCGCCCGCCCAATACGTTGGAATCACGACCGTGGCGTTCATGCCTTACCCTCCCTGCAACACAAAAACGGGACGCCGCCAAACACAGGCGACGCCCCGCGACCTAGCTGACTCCATCATACCCACTTGGGCTAATCATTGTTCGAAAGTCAGAATGTTTATTGCGGATAACCCCAAAAGAGTATCGCGGCGGACGCAATTACCGGCAAGTTCCTATGCGGCCTGCTCTGCCGTCTGAGACATGCAGGACAGACGGACCAGCAGCACAAAGCCCACCACCAGCAGCACGCCGATAGACAGGACGCCCAGCGAGGGGTTGCCGGTCAGCGAGGTGACGACCGACACCAAGAAGGTGCCCATGACACTTGCATAGCGGCCAAAGATATCAAAGAAGCCGTAGTACTCGTTGGACTTTTCCTTGGGAATAATGCGGCCGAAGTAGCTACGGCTGAGCGCCTGCACACCGCCCTGGAACAGGCCGACCATAATGGCAAGCACCCAGAATTCAAAGGCGGTCTTTAGGAAGAACGCGGCGAACAGCACAATCCCCATGTAGGCGGCGACCGCCACCAGGATCATGTTGAGCGTGCCCACGCGTCCGGCGAGCTTGCCGTAGATGATGGCGGACGGAAAGGCCACGAACTGCGTGACGAGCAGCGCCAGCACCAGCTGCGTCGAATCGATGCCCAAGGCCGATCCGTAACTGGTGGCCATGGAAATGACCGTGTGCACACCGTCGATGTAGAAGAAAAACGCGATCATGTAGATCAGCACGGTCTTGTTGTGGGCGATCTCGCGCATGGTGTGTCCGACCTCGGAGAACACACCGCCCACGATGTGGCCGATAGTATCCTCGGGACCGCGCTCGCGACCGTACTTTTGCTTATAGGTGCGAATGAGCGGCAGGGTAAAGATGAGCCACCAGGCACCAGTGATGATAAACGACAGACGCGTTGCCAGCATGGTGGGGACGCCAAGAGCGGGGCCACCCATGATAAGCGCCAAGCAGATGATGAACGGCACGGTGGAACCGATGTAGCCCCAGGCATAACCCGAGCTGGACACGGCGTCCATGCGCTCGTCGGTGGTAATGTCGGGCAGCATAGCGTCGTAGAACGTCATAGAAGAGTTAAGGCCGATGGTGCACAGCACGTACACGGTCAAAAATGCCATGGCGGACATTGGGATAGCCTGCGCCAGGCAAAGAACCAGGCCCGTGAGGAAGAAGCCCAAGAAGAACTTGATCTTGTTGCCGGCGTAATCGGCAAGCGCGCCCAGAATGGGCATGAGCATGGCAATGACCAGCGAGGCAATCGTCTGAGCGTTGCCCCAAGCGACCACCAGGTCTGCCGAGGAAGCACCGGTATTGATGGCGTTAAAGTAGATGGGCACCACCGAGGTATTGAGCAGCACGAGGGCCGAGTTTCCCACATCGTACATGACCCAGTTACGCTCGAGCTTGGTGTATTTCATGGACAGGGACCCTTCGTATTCGCCCGATATGCAGTTAGTTCATCGTACCCCAATTGTCCAGAAGCGCCGGTAAGGATTCGGCAAAGGGGCACGCATGGGCCCTACTCCTCGCGGTCGAACTCCTCGTCGGCGCCGAGCACGCGACCGCTGTAATTGACATGGTTGGTCACGGCTTCCATATCGCCGGTCTCGATAAAGCGGGCAACCGTGCACTCGTAATCGACCAGCGCGTGGTCAAAGACCTCGGGGAAGCTCTCATTCGAGACCTCATCGGTAAAGGGATTCTTCCACGCCAGATGACCCAGATTGCCAGTGCGCTCGGGCAGCTCCGTCGTCACGCGATGGGCAAGGCCGTCGAGCAGCGAGTAGTCGTGCACCAAGCCCTCAACCAGCGAGATCGCGCGCGTCTTTACGGAGCCGGCCGGCTCAATCGCACGGTAAAGTCGCTGCATATTGGCAACGGCAGCACCGTACTCCCCCGCCGGAATGTCAATGCCGTACACGCGTCCGGCAACATAGCTCATCAGCACGCCGGCCACGCGATTGATGCGATCGGTGGTGACGATCTCGCCCGCCGGCGGGTAATCGTCGACCGTAGCGCCATCGCGCTTAAGCTGCAGCATCAGTACATCCAGGTCGCTCTCGATCACGGCATGGACCTGACTGCTCGAATCCTCAAGCTCTGAATCGGACTCCACGATGCCAAACTGCTGCTCATAGACAAAGGGGTGGGCGTTGCGGTCGAGCACGTAATGAGACAGCAGACCCAGCGCAAAGGCGCGACCCAAGCTGGCGTCGCGCGGCAGCAGATGCGACACGCCGTCGCGCAGGCACGCGAACTGGCGAGACATGCGCGAGCGATGCATGACCTGCGCCAGCAGCGTACAGTCGGAAACACGCGGTGTCAGAATGTGAAAGAAAAACGGGTCGGGGCCTTGGTTGCCCAAGATAAAGGCAATGCGCTCTTCATCGGACGTGATGACGCCCTGCGGAAGACGGTCGATGCTTTCCTCGCCAAACAGATGATGGGTGATAAGCGCGGGCATAATGATCCTTTCCATTTCATTCGATGCCACCCATTATGCCCACCGCGCGCCCATGCCAAACCTGCGATGGTAAACGACGACACGCAAGCCTCTTACGCAAGCCCCAGGTGCGACTTGACCTCGGCGGCACGACGACGGGACACCGGCACCGTCGAGCTCACGCGGTCGAGCCTGAGCTCCATCAACCCCGTGGAGCCAATCTCAACATTGTGCACGTCTTCCAAATTGACCAGATAGCTGCGATGAACGCGAATAAAGCCCTCGGAGCTCAAGCGACGCTCGAGCGAAGAGATCGACTCATTGATCAGGTACGTTCCCTCGGCGCAGATGGCGTTGCAAAAATCGGCGCGCGCCTCAAAGTAGCAGACGTCTGCGGCGGGAATGAACACCTTTTTGCCCCCGCGGTCCACCGTCAGACGCAAAGGCTGGCGCGGAGCGTGGATAACACGACGGGCACCCAAGGCTGCCTCGATCTTGTCGAGTGCCTTTGACAGGCGTGCGTCCTCGACCGGCTTGACGACATAGTCGACCGCATCAAGGTTATACGCATCGGCGGCAAACTCGGCAAACGCCGTCACAAACACAACCACCGGCGGCGTCTTTAGGTTCTGCAGCGTCTCGGCAAGCTCAATTCCCGAGCGGCCGGGCATCGTGATGTCCAAAAACAACACGTTGGGCTTGTTCGAGAGAATCGACTCCACGGCCTCGGTGACATTGCCCGCCTCGGCAATCTGACCCACACGCATATCCTTTTCCAACAGATAGCGTAGCTCAGCCCTAATTGGAGGCTCGTCATCAACCACCAAGATGTTCCAGCCTTCGGACATATGTGCTTCCCCTCTTTTTTCTCAATCCAACCGCGTGCTACACCGTCAACGGCGCCGGTTCATGCGGCTCGCCGTTCAATTCAACGATGACCTGTGTTCCCACGCCTTCCTGGGACTTCACGCGCATGCCGGAATCTTCTCCGTAAAAGAAATGGATGCGCTGAAGCACGTTGAAGAGCGCCAGGCCGCAACCTCGCTTGATGGATCCGTCGGCGGTAATGCTCTCGGGCTCCTCTCGGCGATGCTGCTCAAACAGATGCGCGCAGACTTCTTCGCTCATACCGATGCCGTCATCTTCGACGATGATCTCCAAGCCGTCATCGGTCTCAAAAGCCCTAACACGAATAGAAAGCGGCTCGGTCTCGCGCTGCGCGTGCTTGATGCAGTTTTCGAGCAACGGCTGCAAGATAAACGGCGGCACCATGCAATCGCGCACCTCAAAGTCGATATCGACCGAGACGCGCAGACGGCCGTCGCCATACCGGGCCTGCATAAGATTGATATAACGGGTGCCCTGTTCCACCTCGTGCTCGAGCGTGGTGAGCGTATCGGAGTCAGAAAGCGTCTGACGATAGTAATTGGAAAAATCGATGAGCAGCGATCGCGCCTTGTCGGGCTCGGTTCGAACGAGCGACACGATCGTGCTAATGGTGTTGAACAGAAAATGCGGGTCGACCTGCGACTGCAGGGCCCGAAGCTCCACGCGGGCTGTGAGCTCGTCCTGGCGCTCGAGCTCAAAGCTGGCGAGCTGCGTGGAGATGAGGTCGGCAAAACCCGAGGCCAACGCCGTCTGGCGCATATCGATGCTGCTCAGGCGGGGATAGTACAGCTCGAGCGTACCCACGCAATGCCCGCGCACGGTAAGCGGCGCGACAATGCCGGCGCGCAGGCGGGGAAAATAGCCGCCCGTCTCATTGGAGGCGTCGCGCGAAAATACACTCTGCTCGCCGGACTCGATCACGTTGAGCGTGGTCTTGAGCACAACCGGGGTGCCGGCAGGGCACTTTGCCGAGTCCTCGCCCCAGCTTGCCAACACCTGTTTGCCATCGGTAAAGCAGATGGCAGAGGCGATGGTCTCGGACAGGATAATTTTAGAGGCGCCCAGGGCCGCTTCGGGCGTAAGGCCTCGCGACGTATAGGCGAATATTTTCGATGCGATGGCGAGTGTGCGGTCGGTAGCGCTCGATGTGAGGTCGTCGGGGACCACAAAGACATACGAGAAAAAGAAGCACAGCATGACCAGGCCGGCAATAACGACAACGCCCGGAACGGGATTGGGATTATCGGTTAAATCCCAGATAAGCAGCAGGATAAGCGCCGGAACGACAATACCGAGCAGGATGGCCTGAACCACATGCTGGGCCGTACGAAAGACCTTGGTAGAGTTGTAGCTCTTGCCCAGAATCAGCCTGTTTAAATCCACCGTCATCCCCTCTTGTCCTTAGCACCCATAGCAATAAAGAGGGCCGCAAGCGACCCTCTCCATTGCATTATGCAATCAAAAACTGTGTTTTACATCAAGCCATCGACAAACGGTATCTTAGGCGCTGTATTTGTTAGCCTCACCAAAAGTGCCAGCCTCGACGATCCAGCCATCCTTCATGATGACGTCCATGTTGTCGGTGTTGAGCACGTGGATGTCGGCGGCGACGTCACCGTTGACAACCAGCAGGTCGGCGCACTTGCCGGCCTCGATGGAACCGGTCTCGTCCTCGATGTGGCACATCTTGGCACCGTTGAGGGTGGCGCAGGTGATGGTCTCGACCGGAGTGAAGCCGATCTTGTCGACGAACTCGTACATCTCCTCGATGGAGCAGGTGCCGTACGGGGTGACGAAGGAGAAGGAGTCGGAGCCGATCGTCATGACGACGCCGCGCTTCTTGGCCTCGCGCAGGCAGTCGTAGTTGCGCTGCAGCTCCTTCTCGACCAGGGTGCCCTCGTACTTGTCGTGCAGCTCGGGGACGTAGACGGGCGGATAGGTGGCGTACCAGGTGGGCAGGAAGGCGATCGTCGGGGTGAAGAAGGTGCCCTGCTCGGCCATGAGGTCCATGGTTCGCTCATCGATATCGAAGCCGTGAATCAGCTGCTCGCAGCCAAAGCGAACGGAATCGTAGGCAGCGGCGTGGTTGTTGTAGCAGTGGCTCCACACGGGGATGCCGACCATCTTGGCCTCTTCGACCACAGCCTGGATCTCCTCGGAGCAATAGTGCTGGTCGCGACCGGAATCCCAACGCCAGATGCCGCCACCGGTAGCCCAGATCTTGATGGCATCGGGGTTCTCGCGCAGGCGACGACGGACGGCCTTGCGCAGATCCCAAGGACCGTCGACCTGATCGCCCCAGGGGTGCGATTCCTTGTTGAGCTCCTGGCTGCAGTGGTGGGAGTCGCCGTGGCCGGCAACGCGGCAGAAGCCAAGGCCGGTGGCCAGAACGCGCGGGCCCTTGAAGACGCCCTTGTCGATGCAGTCACGGATCTGGATACCAAAGCGGCCGATCTCGCAGACGGTGGTGAGGCCGTGGGTGAGGCAGTCGTAGGCCTGCTTGACGGCGACGGCCTGCTTCTCGAGAAGCGGCTGCATGACCCAATCGGTGTCATCGTCGGTCAGGTTGCCCGAGAAGTGCAGGTGGGTGTCGATCAGGCCGGGAAGGACGGTCTTGCCGGCGGCGTCGATGACCTCAACGCCCTCGGGAAGGTCCTGCATGGCGCCGGCGTACTCGATCTTGCCGTTGTCGTCGACGAGAACGAGGGAGTTCTCGACCGGCTCGGCACCGGTACCGTCGATGAGCTTGCCGCCAACGATTGCATACTTAGTGGACATGGTTCCTCCTTATGGATCCATATAGTGGGCGAGGCCATGTTGGGTTATGGCCTCACAAAGCTACCCAAGTGGTGCCGGGTTCGGTGCGCGGAAGAGAGGGGTCCGCGCACCCGATCCGCCCCGGCTGGGCGTTATTTTTTGCGGGAATTGGTGAAGGCCATGAGGGCCAGGCCAACGGCCAGCCAGCCGATCACGATGCTCCACTCCACCATGTTGAGGGAGGCGGGAGAGAACGGGACCACGAGCAGGCCAATGATGACGGCGCAGGCAGCGACAGCGAGGCTGATGCCAAACTTGCCGCCGGGCACCTCGTAAGGACGAGGCAGGTCGGGCTCGGTGAAGCGCATACGCAGGCAAGCGAGGGCGACCATGCCGCAGGAGAAGATGAAGGCGAGAGCCGACACGTTGGTCAGAGGGATGAGCATGTTCTTGCCCAGGAACGGACCGATGACGGTGATGACGCCCAGAACGGCGCAGGCGAGCTTGGGAGCGCCGGACTTGGGATCGACCTCGGCGAACTTCTCGGGCAGCTGGCCCTTGCGGCCCATGGCGAGCATGATGCGGCTCGTGGCGCCGTAGAAGGAGTTCATCGGGCCCATGGGTCCAAGCGTGGCGATGACGAGCATGGCCAGGTACAGGAGCATGTTGATGCCCTTGAGGCAGGCAAGCGCGGGAACCGGGCTCTTAACAAACTCATGCCAGTCGAGGATGGTGCCGAACGAGTAGATGCAGACCATGTAGAAGCCGCCGGCGGCCAGCAGAGCCAGGGAGATGATCTTGCCGAACTTGTTCCAGTTGAGGCCCTCGGCTGCTTCCTCAGCCTGCTGAGGAATGGTATCGAAGCCGGCGTAGAAGAACGGGGTCAAAACCAGGACCGACACGATGCCGGCGAACAGGCTGGTGCCCTCGGTAGCGGGCTTGCCGCCGCCAGCACCGGTGACCTGGGAGAACACGGGCATGGCGTGTTCCGGCGAACCGGTGAACAGCGAGACACCCATGGCGAGCAGCATGCCGCAGAGCAGAGCCTTGGTCAGGAAGGCCTGGAGCTTGGCGGCCGAGCTGGCACCGCGGAAGTTGAGGAAGATGACGTAGACTGCAAAGCCGAGCGCGATTAGCGTCGGGAACAAGTAAACGTCGGCGCCCAAGATGGTGTAGAGCTTGACGGCGCGCAGCCACTCAAGACCGGGCAGGCTGCCGAACATCTCGGACACGAGGGTCGAAATGGCGATGGCCTCCCACGGGCACAGGATGCCGTTGCCCAGGGCCAGGAGCCAACCGGTGATGTAGCTCAGCGTACGGCCAAAGCTACGGTCGACATACTCGACGATGCCGCCCGAGATGGGGATAGCAGCCGTGAGCTCACCGAAAACAGCTCCGACGGGCACGAGGAAGATTGCACCCAAGAGGAATGCGATCATAGCGGGAACGGGACCGCCGCCCACGACCATCCAGTCGCCGACCTGCAGGACCCAACCAGTACCGATGATGGCACCGAAACCGATGGTGAAGAAGTTCCAGAGCGAAAGCGTTTTCTTCATGCCGCCGTTACCTTCGACTGCAACTTCTGCGTTCTTGTCCGCCATTGTTCCCCTCCTTTCCTTATTGACGCCTCTTTGGCGTCACCCCTTGCGCGGTCTGTTTTGCCGCGCGCTTTTATTTCGTGGCTTTAAGATACGGCCTTGGCACAGCAGCGCCGCTTGTGGCTCGACCGAAGGCAGAACTGCAAAACGAGCGGCGCCGTTTTTGGGACGAACGGCGGAAGACGTCATTCGTCTTGGACGCTTTCATCTTGTCTGCTTTTGAATACCTGTTGCCGTGACGCTTGGCGCGCGGCGCGGCAACGTTCATACCATTTGTCAGGCTTTTGGCGCACATACCCATGTGTCGCGCCTCTTTTTATGTAGGATAGACAAGTTACACATGAGGCAAGGTGATTCGAATGGCATATGGATACAATGACGGCGACCAACGGCCACAAAGCGTGCGCCTTGCTGGCCGCACCACGCCAACGCCCAGAAGCACCTCCGACAACGACAACCCGCAGCGCCCCCAAGAGCAGCCCGGGGCTTCTTCTCGGCAACAAAGCCGTACCGTGCAACAGTCAGACCGCGTGAGTACGAGCACACGCCAACGTCAGACCGACACATCGCAGCCACGCCGCTACGATCGCCGTAAGACCGACTACTACGTTAAGCGCTCCTTTTCGCGACCTCAACGCGATCGCGGCAATTCCGCCCCTCGCCCCGCGTCGCACACCACAAGTCACGCGCTTCCGGCCCGCCGCCTACGCCTTGCGTTTTGCTCCATCGCCGCCTGCCTCGTCTTTGTGTTTTTGGGATCCTGTATCTCTCACGGATCAGCCGGTCTCGAGCCCACTGCCGAGGACAAGCTGCTTAAAGCTCCCGTCGCACCCGGTTACTCCTTTGCGTTCTCGACCCCACGCTCGCAGTGGCAGGCCGGCACCATGCCCCACATCTACCAAATTGACCCCGCATGGTCGGAGCTGCCCTATGCCGGTGGCACTATTCGCGAAAACGCTTGCGGTCCCACTTGCCTCACCATGGTCTATATCTTTAAGACCGGCCATACCGATAAGACGCCGGTCGATATATGCGCACTGGCCGAAGCCGGCAACTACGCCCCCACTGGTGCCACCGAGTGGTCGTTTATGACAGGCGGTGCGTGGCAGCTGGGGCTCAACGGAACACAGCTCTATAACAATCGCGAATCGATTACCCAAGCACTTCGCTCGGGTGCGCCCGTCATCGCCGCAGTGCGCCCCGGTACGTTTACCAACGTAGGCCACTACATCGTGCTCTACGGCATCGACGATGCCAACCAGATTGGCGTCTACGACCCCAACTCGGCCAGCCGCAGCGCCCGCCGCTGGGGCGTGGTGGAGGTCCTCAACGAAATCGAAGCCATGTGGGCCTACTACTAGTCATTGGGGACACTCGTTGGGGACAGACTTAAATGAGTAGTCCCAGATTGCCAGGAACCGCCGGTACGGAAAGCGCATCCCACTTTGGAACTCAATGGTGAGATGCGCTTTCCGCTAGCGGTCCGTTTGGGAAACAACATCCAGCTTTTCGGCCAAATTCCGGGATGCATTTTCCCGTTGAGGACCTCAAAGGAAACTGCACCCGTTTTGGACTACTCATTTAAGTCTGTCCCCAACGACTAGGTGAATAGCAAAAGCCCCGCAGTCGGAGCGGACTGCGGGGCTCATGAAGAGAGGCTAGTTTGTGGGCGCTTTGCCTGGCGCCCACGGGAGAGGCAACAGAGTAGAGGCTACTCGTGGATGCGGGTGCCGGAGAGGCCGGCCATGGTCTCGGCGGCCTTGTCCAGGGCGCCGATGATGCAGGTGCGGCCCTTGCGGGAGCGGGCGAACTTGATGGCGGCGCGGACCTTGGGCTCCATGGAGCCCTTGCCGAACTGGCCCTCGTCGGCCAGGCGCTCGGCCTCGTCGGCGGTGAGGTCCTCGAGCTCCTCCTGGTTGGGCTTGCCAAAGTTGATGGCGACGTGCTCGACGGCGGTCAGCAGGAACAGGACGTCGGCGTCGCAGTCCTCGGCCAGCAGCTCGCCGCCCAGGTCCTTGTCGATGACGGCGGGAACGCCCTTGTAGCAGCCCTTGTTCTCGTAGTCGCGGACGACGGGGATGCCGCCGCCACCGCAGGCGATGACGATGAACTCGTTGTCGAGCAGGTTGAGGATGGAGTCGGCCTCGACGATCTTCTTGGGATCGGGGGAGGCGACGACGCGACGCCAGCCGCGGCCGGAATCCTCGACGAAGACCTTGGAGGGGTCCTCGGCCATGAACTCCTTGGCCTGCTCCTCGGTGTAGAAGGGGCCGATCGGCTTAGTCGGGTTCTTGAACGCGGGATCGTCGGGATCGCACTCGATCTGGGTGACGACGGTGGCGGCGTGCCAACGCTTATAGCGCTTGTGCATCTCGCGGCCGATGCCCTGCTGCAGGTGGTAGCCGATGTAGCCCTGGGACATGGCGCCGCACTCGGGCAGCGGCATCTCGGGGGTACCGATGGCATCGTGGGCAGCGGCGAAGGCGTTCTGGATCATGCCGACCTGCGGGCCGTTGCCGTGGGTGATGATGATCTCGTTGCCCTGCTCGATGAGGCCGAGGAGAGCGTGGGCGGTGTTGCTCACGGCCTCGATCTGCTCGACGGGGTTGTTGCCGAGGGCGTTGCCGCCGAGGGCGACGACAATACGATCGGGCTTTCCGTACGGTTTACTCATAGTGTTCGTTCACTTCCCGGCTACTAGCGAAGCGTCGCGTACATCATGGCCTTAATGGTATGCATGCGGTTCTCGGCCTCCTGGAACACGCGAGACTGCGCGCTCTCAAAGACCTCGTCGGAAACCTCCATCTCGGTCACGCCGAACTTCTCGGCAATCTCGGCGCCGATGGTGGTCTGCGTATCGTGGAAGCTCGGCAGGCAGTGCATAAAGATGGCGCCGGGGTTTGCCTTGGCCATGACCTCGGGCGTTACTCGATAGGGAGAGAGAAGATCGATTCGGCTCTTCCACAGCTCCTCAGCCTGGCCCATACCGACCCAAACGTCCGTATAGATCACGTCTGCATCCTTGACGCCCTCGTCGATATCCTCAGTGAGCTGGATCGTGCAGCCATTCTGAGCGGCGATCTCCTGGCAGCGCTCAAGAAGCTCGGGATCGAAGTGCGTGGCGCCCTCGACATCGCCCTTGGGTCCGCAGGAGCAGAAGTTAATGCCGAGCTTGGCGCAGATAACCATCAGGGAGTCGCTGACGTTGCCCTGCTCCTTGCCCATATAGGTGAGCTTCATGCCGCGCGTGTCGCCAAACTCCTCACGCATGGTAAGAATGTCGGCAAGGGCCTGGGTGGGATGGTACTCGTTGGTCAGACCGTTCCAGACGGGAACGCCAGCCTTGGCGGCAAGCTCCTCGACGATCGACTGGTCGGAGCCGCGATACTCAATACCGTCATACATGCGACCGAGCACGCGGGCGGTATCCTCGATGGACTCTTTCTTGCCCATCTGCGACGAGCCGGGGTCGAGGTAGGTCACACCCATACCCAGGTCCATACCGCCGACCTCGAAGGCACAGCGCGTGCGCGTTGAGGTCTTCTCAAACAGCAGGACAATGTTCTTGCCCTCGAGAAAGCGGTGCGGATAACCGGCGCGCTTCATATCCTTGAAGTTCTTTGAGAGGTCGAGCATGTACTCGATTTCCTCGGACGTAAAGTCAAGCAGGGTAAGAACGCTTCGACCAGAAAGATTAAGAGCCATGATTTGAATCCTTTCGATTGTTGGAACACACAAGGAGGGATGGGCGGCGCAGACGCACACGCGCCGCCCAGATACGCTAACGCTGACTAGTTTTCCTCACGCCAGAACGGCATGGTCATGCAGCGCGGGCCGCCGCGACCGCGAGAAAGCTCCTCGGAGGGGGCGACGAGCAGCTCGACGCCGGCCTTGTAAAGAGCATCGTTGGTGACAACGTTGCGCTCATACACGCAGACCTTGCCCGGTGCGACCGCAAGAGTGTTGGAACCATCGTTCCACTGCTCACGGGAAGCCTCGATCGGATCGCCACCACCGCACTCAATCATGGTGATGTGGTCCATACCCGTCGCAAGCTCGAGAATATGCTGCAGGGTGCCCTCGAGCTCCTCGATATGCACCTCCCCCTCCGAATCGCCCTTGGTCAGGCGGTAGGCACGAAGCGTCTGGTAGATGCCAGGATAGACCGTGAACTTATCGCGATCGACCTGCGTGCAGACGGTGTCGAGGTGCATGTAGGCGTAGCCGTGCGGGATCTTGATGGCATAGATGTTCTCGATCTCGGCCTCATCGGAACCCCAGAACATATTCTTGGCGAGCTCATCGATGGCCGCAGTCTGGGTGCGCTCGGAAATACCGATGGCGAGCGTCTTGGCGTTGATGTTGAGGATATCGCCGCCCTCGATATGCCACTCGCTGTTGTGGTCATACCAAATGGGGCTACCGGCGTAATCGGGATGGTTGCGGAGCACCGTTTCGTAGAAGATTACCTCGCGATTGCGCTGATTCCAGTACATGCGGTTCATGGTAGCGCCCTTGCCCACGACAGCCAGAGGGTCACGGGAGAAATACGAGGCCGGCATGGGGAACAGCACCATATCGTCAGCCTTCAACTCCTCGCCGTCCATACTGGCAAGAGAACCGCCAACCTTGGGGATCTCGAGGTCGCGAACGTAGAGGCCGCCCATGGCAGCAAGGACAAACTCCTTGTTGTCCTTAATCGAATCAAGCTTCTCGACAACGGCCTGGCGAAGGGCCGCGTTGGAGATGCCGGACTCACCCATGAACTTCGTCATGAACTCTGCGCGAGTGCCCTCGACTTTGTCAAACGTCTCAGCGAGCAGCTCTTCCATATAGACGACCTCGGCGCCAGCGCCGCGAAGAAGGTCGGTAAACTGATCGTGCTCTTTCTGGGCATAGTCCAGATAGAACGCGTCGTGAATCCAAACGCGGTCGAAATCCTCCGCCTTCATGTTTACAAGATCCATACCGGGGCGATGGACGCACACCTTCTTGAGGGCGCCAATCTCGCTATGAACGTTCAGTCCTTTGTTCATCTCTATCCTTCTTTCTCACAACTTGTATGTGGGGTTTTGCATTTACGGCAGGGGGATAAGACCCGAAACCGCAGTGAATGCCATGCAGATAACGCTTACGACCAGGAAGAATTTCCAAGCGACCTTCCACCACTGGCCAAGCGGAATCTTACAGACGCCAAGACCGGCAACGAGCATCGCGCTTGTCGGCGAAATGAGAGACATGGCAGCACTGCCCATGGAAAGGCCGGTAACTGCAGCCTCGGGGTTTAAGCCCATCAGCTCAACAAGCGGGCCAAAAATTGGAATCGTAAGAGCAGCGATACCCGAAGAGCTCGGAACGAGGATCGACAGAAGGTTATCCACGACATAGAGGATGCTCGTAAAGATAACGGCTGGAACTCCGGTGAGAGCCGTGGCGAGCGTATTGAGAATCGTATCGATGATGAGGCCGTCATTGGCGATTACGAGGATTCCGCGGGCAAGTCCAACAACGATGGCAGAGAACGCGAAATCTGCAATTCCCTTAACGAACTCGCCAGCGATCTCCTTCTCATTCATCCCGGAAACAACACCCGAAAGAAGGGCCATGGCCAAGAAAATCGCAGAGATTTCGTTCATGTACCAGCCCTGGGCCACCAGACCCCAAATGATGGCGGCAAGTCCAAGCACGAAAATAACCATAACGGCTTTCTGCCTACCGGTGAACTCGCTATCGAGGAGATTCTCGTCCGCACCAAACTCTTTGCGCTTCTCGATATCATCGTGGAAAGCTGGGGATGCCTCGGGATTCTTCTTAACCTTGAGGGCATACATCACAACCCATGCGATGGCAACTGCCGTGAGCACGACAAGGGCGATAGTACGCAACCAAAGCTGGGGGTTGCCCTGGATACCGAGGATGCCCTGGGAAATCAGGACGTTGAACGGGTTTACGGTAGATGCGATGTATCCGATACGGGCACCCACAAACACCGTCATGAACGCTGTAATTGAGTCGAAGCCCATGGCCATCATGATCGGCATAAGAATCGCAAAGAACGGAAGCGTCTCCTCTGCCATACCAAAGGTGCTGCCGCCCAAGGCAAAAAGCACCATTAGGATCGGAATGATGAGGACGTCCTTGCTCTTGAACTTCTTCACCACTCGGGCGACGCCGCTCGTGATGGCTCCGGTCGCCGTGATGACCTGGAAGGAACCTCCCACGATCATAATGAATGCAACGACCTCGACCGCTTGCTGGATGCCGATCGCAGGGGCCTCAAGTACTTCGAAGATGCCTTGACGAAGATCGACCTCGTTGCCGTCCTCGTCCGTATAGACCTTATCGACAGGCTCATAGGTGCCCGAGACCGTTACCTCGCGACCGTTAACCTCCTGGCGCTCAAACGAACCCGAAGGCACGACCCAGGTCAGAACGGCAAATACGGCCATCAAGACGAGAATGATGGTGTACACGTGCGGGACTCGAAGAGTGCGCTTCTTTTCTGTCTCTGCCATCTCTCCTCCTTAATTCAGGGGTTTTTCGTTGCCGGCAAAGCCATTGTGTCATCGCGCAAAACACCCTTCCGTCTCTTCGCCCGCCAACGAAGCGCATCGACCCGTAAACGGACTTTAGATTGACGTAATTTGTCAATTTGCTTTCTAGATTGATGTTTAACATCAATTACTAAGCCGGTTCGTGCCATTCACCTGTGACAGATATGATGTAAATTGAATCGAACTCGTAATGTGCCACTATGGAAGCAATCAATACTCATCGCCAAAGCGAGGTCTTATGTCCGCACTACATGTTCAAAACGAAATAGGAAAGCTAAAAAAGGCCCTCCTGCACTGCCCCGGCCCCGAAACGCGCAACTACCCCGACGGGCAGTTCAATCGGGTCTTTACGTTGCGTCCGTCTAGCAGCTCATTCGATCTTGATAAAGCCCTTAGGGAGCATCATGCTTACTCGGCGATGCTCGAGCACGAAGGGGTAGAGATTCTCTATCTTGAAAACCTTCTTACCGAAGCCCTTGATGCGACAGAGCAAGCGCGTCGCTCTTTTATCGATAGCTACATTTCAGAATGCGGCGCGCGGGGCATTGAGCTCGAGTCTGCCATTCGCGAGTATCTTGAGCATATCGAAGGTTCCCGCGACCTGGTCCAGGCAGCCGTCAACGGCGTTCGCTACTCCCAGGTCTTCGACACGAACAAGGAGGTGTTCAGCCTCTCAAAGCTGACGGGAGACGCATACTCACCCGACGACCTTCTCATAGCCCCCCTTAACACCATGTGGTTCACGCGCGATCCAGCAAGCGTCATCGGCGAAGGTGTCACGCTCAACCATATGTACTGGCCAGAGCGCAACCGTGAGGTTATCGCCTATAAAACGATTTTTAACTATCATCCGGATTTCCGCGAGACTCCTCAGTTCTTCAAGCATGAATCGACTTACCACATTGAAGGCGGCGACCTTCACAACCTCAACAGCGAAAATGTAGCCGTTGGCATCTCTCAACGAACCGAGCCAGCAGCTATAGACACCCTAGCGAATAACTTGCTCTGGGACGAGAACTCGACTATTGAGTCCGTATGGGCCATTGAGGTTCCCTACGATGATCTCTGCATTCATCTCGACACATACTTTGCTCGTGTTAACTATGAGACATTCCTCATTGACCGGGAGCTCCTGGACCAAGCACGAGTCTACTGCATTACACGAGGCAGATCGGAAAGGACAACCCGGGCGCGTCATGTCGAAGGCGGACTAAAAGAAGCGCTGGGATTAGCCCTGGGTTTAAGTTCACCGCAATTTATCCCTTGCGGCGGCTCAAATCCCGGAGCGGCAGAGGTCGAAAGAACCAACAATGCCATAAGCACCCTTTGCCTGGAGCCCGGCAAGGTCTGCGTATACGAAGAGAACACCGAGACTAACAAGGCACTGGAGCAGGCCGGTATTGAACTTGTTCCCATCTCTATCTTTGAGCTGACAAACGGCTTTGGCGGCCCCAACTGCCTCTGCCTTCCCCTCGTCCGCGCTTCATAACATGGGAACGGGTCAAAACATAAAGGCGCTTCGCAAGCGCGACCAGCTCACGCAGGAGGAGTTCGCGGCACTTGTCGGCGTCTCCAAAGAAACGGTATGCCGTTGGGAAAAGGACCGCTATGCCATCCGCCGGTCGACACTGCTCAAGATCGTTTCGAAATTCAATCTGCAGTTTGACGACCTCGCATCGGAAACCGCAGGGCTTGCCGCAAAGCTCGACCACGAGGGGCGGAAGGGGGAATCCAAGGAAACTACTACTGACTCCCTTTGTGATGTATTTAAAATTCAGATGAATGGAGGCAGAACGGGACTCAAGCAGACCGGAACAACGGCGCTCCCCTCATCCGTATTCAAAAACCATCGCGGGTGCTTCTTTGTTCAAATGGACACATCTGCCATGTCCAAATGCTATCCGATAGGATCCCTTCTCCTCGTGGATCCAAACCTGAAACCCTGGAACGGATGCTCCGTCCTCGCCTTGGCCGATAATTCCAGAATGGTCATACGGCGATATAGCACCGGCACGAACACCGTGATGCTGTCATCCTACTCATATCGCACGTCGGAACCGGATATTGTGCTGGACAAACGCCGAATCAGGATTCTCGGAGTCATCGTCTGGTTTCAGGCATCCCATGACCTGAGCATCTAACCAAATTTGCTCTTGTTTACCCCCTGCACACATCTCAAACAGCAAAAGCCCCGCAGCCGGAGCGGACTGCGGGGCTCGTGAAGAGAGGCTAGTTTGTGGGCGTCTTGCCTGGCGCCCACGGGAGAGGCAACGGAGTAGGGGCTACTCGTGGATGCGGGTGCCGGAGAGGCCGGCCATGGTCTCGGCGGCCTTGTCCAGGGCGCCGATGATGCAGGTGCGGCCCTTGCGGGAGCGGGCGAACTTGATGGCGGCGCGGACCTTGGGCTCCATGGAGCCCTTGCCGAACTGGCCCTCGTCGGCCAGGCGCTCGGCCTCGTCGGCGGTGAGGTCCTCGAGCTCCTCCTGGTTGGGCTTGCCAAAGTTGATGGCGACGTGCTCGACGGCGGTCAGCAGGAACAGGACGTCGGCGTCGCAGTCCTCGGCCAGCAGCTCGCCGCCCAGGTCCTTGTCGATGACGGCGGGAACGCCCTTGTAGCAGCCCTTGTTCTCGTAGTCGCGGACGACGGGGATGCCGCCGCCACCGCAGGCGATGACGATGAACTCGTTGTCGAGCAGGTTGAGGATGGAGTCGGCCTCGACGATCTTCTTGGGATCGGGGGAGGCGACGACGCGACGCCAGCCGCGGCCGGAATCCTCGACGAAGACCTTGGAGGGGTCCTCGGCCATGAACTCCTTGGCCTGCTCCTCGGTGTAGAAGGGGCCGATCGGCTTAGTCGGGTTCTTGAACGCGGGATCGTCGGGATCGCACTCGATCTGGGTGACGACGGTGGCGGCGTGCCAACGCTTATAGCGCTTGTGCATCTCGCGGCCGATGCCCTGCTGCAGGTGGTAGCCGATGTAGCCCTGGGACATGGCGCCGCACTCGGGCAGCGGCATCTCGGGGGTACCGATGGCATCGTGGGCAGCGGCGAAGGCGTTCTGGATCATGCCGACCTGCGGGCCGTTGCCGTGGGTGATGATGATCTCGTTGCCCTGCTCGATGAGGCCGAGGAGAGCGTGGGCGGTGTTGCTCACGGCCTCGATCTGCTCGACGGGGTTGTTGCCGAGGGCGTTGCCGCCGAGGGCGACGACAATACGATCGGGCTTGCCAAGAGGCTTAGACATTGCTGGAATCCTTTCTGTAAAAGGCCTACAACCCATTAATAACCCGCGTCCGTGCGATACGCGAGTTTATTAAGGTTTATATTCTCTTTATCGCTCATTTTATTCATTTTGAAAATAGCGGAACGGTGAACGGTCGTTTTTATCCGCTCAGCGTACAGAACCCCAGCTCAGACATATCTACGCCATTTACGTGCAACTTTATTTAAATGCAGCGAGGATTATGTCGGATTATGCAAACTACATCTCTGCTAAACACAAAACGGACAGCGCAATATCTTACTCGCACTATACGAGATTCTATGCACTTATAAGTTGAGTATGCACCCCTGCAAAAACAAGGGGCTTTTCATCCAGCATAAGGAATAAAGAAGAGCTCCGAAAAGGCGGCAACAGCCAAGTCCCCCATCTATCTCCAAAGTGGCGCGAGGTTTCGCGGCAAAGCCGCGAAACAGCGAAGGGGACAAAAGCCCCCACAACCACGTCCTTCATCCGCCCACACAATCCGAGGACGTAGTCGTTGCAGGATCTGAGGGCTAACCTTCGCGGACACTCCGCAGGACGAAAGGACCCCCGCCGCACGTAGTGTGAACTGCGCCCCAATTCTTGGACGGGCTAATAAGCGGCCTACGCCGCACATAGG
>UQQL01000031.1 GCA_900543275.1 uncultured Collinsella sp.
ACTCTCTCCGTCGTCGGCAGCGTCAGATGTGTATAAGAGACAGGTACTCGCGAAGGCAACACGACCAGTGGTCGCGATACCGGCGGCGACGCCCATCAGGTTGCTCTCGGCAATGCCCACATCGAAGAAGCGGTCGGGGCAAGCGGCCTTAAACTTACCGGTCTGCGTGGCGGCGGCCAGGTCGGCGTCGAGGACCACAAAGTCATCGTGCTCGTTGGCGAGCTCGACGAGGGCCTCGCCGTAGCTTACACGCGTGGCGATTTTCTTGACGTCTGCCATCCTAGAGCTCCTCTCCGGCGGCCGTGAGCTCTGCCATGGCCTGCTCAAACTGTTCATCGTTGGGGGCCTTGCCGTGCCAGCCAACCTGGTTCTCCATAAAGGACACGCCCTTGCCCTTTGTGGTCTCGGCGATAATGGCGGTCGGCTGCCCCTTGGTGGCGCGAGCCTCGGCAAAGGCGGCGCGGATCTGGTCGAAGTCGTTGCCGTCGGCGAGCTCAACCACGTGGAACTTGAACGCGCGGAACTTGTCGGCGAGCGGCATGGGGTCGTTGACCTCCTCGACGGGACCGTCAATCTGAAGGCCGTTGTGGTCGACGATCACGCAGAGGTTATCGAGCTGCTGGTTGCCGGCAAACATGGCGGCCTCCCAGACCTGGCCCTCCTCGCTCTCGCCATCACCCAGCAGGGCGTACGTGCGATAAGTATCGCCCCAGTGCTTGGCGGCAACGGCCATGCCCACGGCGGCGGAAATGCCCTGGCCGAGCGAGCCGGTGGACATGTCGACGCCCGGGGTGTCGTTCATGTTGGGGTGACCCTGCAGGTGGCTGCCGATATGGCGCAGCGTCTCGAGGTCCTCCTTGGGGAAGAACCCGCGCTCGGCGAGCACGGCGTACAGGCCCGGAGCGCAATGGCCCTTGGAGAGCACAAAACGGTCGCGATCGGCCTTGCGAGGATCGGACGGGTCGACGTTCATTTCCTCAAAGTACAGATAGGTCATGATGTCGGCAGCGCCGAGCGAACCGCCCGGATGGCCGGACTTGGCAGCGTGCACGCCGGTGACGATGCCCTTCCTTACCTCGTTGGCAACCTTTTTGAGCTCTTCGTCGCTCATTGTGCCTTCCTTTCATCCTCATTAGACAAAATGCGCACGGCACCGAAGGTAATCCCAACACAGCCGCAATGCACGTACGTCATTCATTATGCTGGAAACTGATGGCTTTACCAGAGTTTTTATCATTATTTGAACAATTTAGCAGGCAGAACCGCTGATGAAACGGTTTATCAATGTGAACGTCTTTTGGATGGGACGCGGTCGGCCCTACGCGCTAATGTCCTTGAATCCCTCGCCGAAAGCTTCCGTAACGTCGGCGACCGTCACAATGGCGTGAGGATCGCGCTCGCGCACGATCGTCTTGAGGGTATTGAGCTCTCGACGGCTCACGATGACCATGATCACCGGCTTCTCGGCACCCGAATACATGCCAGTCGCCTTAAACTTGGTACAACCACGACCCAGGCCATACATGATATCGGCAGCGATATCAGGAAACTTGTCCGAGATGATGAGTACCATACGGCGTTTGTTGCCACCATCGACCACGGCATCGATCACGTAGCCGCTAATGACCATCGAAAGGCCTGCATATAGTGCATTTTCGATTGAAAAGACCGGAGCCGACAGCGCACATACGGCAACATCGATCGCCATGACGGTCGAGCCCACGGGCAGCGAGGTATTACGCGAGATGATTTGGCCAATCGTGTCCGAGCCGCCGGTGTTGGCGCCGGCGCGCAGCACCATGCCGTAACCGATGCCTGTAATAATGCCGCCCCACATGGCAGGGAGCATCAGGTCCGCATCCGCCAGAGGTGCTACAAACGGGGCGAACAGATCGGTAAAGAAGCCCAGCAGCACAAAGCCCGTCGCCGTCTGCACCACGTAGAACATGCCGCCCTCGCGCATAACGACCAGCAGCAGCAAGGCGTTCATCACGATCGTCTGAATACCAACGGGAAGCGATAGACCGCGCGATGCGCCGACCGCCTGGATAATGGTGGCAAGGCCCGTAACGCCACCGGCAGCAAGGCCGTTGGGAATCAAAAACAGGTCGGTCGCAATAGCGGCCAGAGCGCACCCCAACATAATCTGGGGCAGGTCGTGAAAGAAGTTCATCGAAAGAATGCGCTTAATGTCCAGACGATATGCCATGCTGCCTCCCTCAAAAAAGCGCACCCAAACGGATGCGCTTCGAACTTCTTGCTGTATTCGATTCTACCGATTCGCCGGACAAAAACCACCCCTGCGCAGGGTTTATTCCGGATACAAACCCGTCCAACCGTTGGACTTAACATCGGCTTGAAGCCGCCCGATGTTTTAGATCTCCGAGCCTTCTGCGTCAGCGTTGCCGGTGGCCCAGCGATGGTAGCCAATAACAAATGGGTCCAGGTCACCATCGTCAAGAACGGCCTCGACATTGCTGGTCTCCACGCCCGTGCGTAGGTCCTTGACCATCTGATACGGGTAGAGTACGTAGCTGCGAATCTGGTTGCCAAAACCAATCGTGGTCTTGGGTCCGCGGATCTCATCGAGCGCCTCAGCACGCTTCTCGAGCTCAATCTCGTACAGGCGAGCCTTGAGGATCTGCATGCACGCGGCCTTGTTCTGGATCTGGCTGCGCTCGTTTTGGCAGGTGACCACAATGCCGCTGGGAAAATGCGTCACGCGCACGGCGGAGTCGGTGGTGTTAACGCCCTGGCCGCCCGGGCCGCTCGCGTGGTACACGTCCACGCGGATGTCATCGGGACTGATTTCGATGTCGATATCATCGGGTAGCACGGGGATGACCTCGACGCCGGCAAACGTGGTCTGGCGGCGCTTCTTGTCGTCGGTGGGGCTAATGCGAACCAAGCGGTGGACGCCGGCCTCGGCGCGCAGCATGCCAAATGCGTCCTTGCCCTCGACGGTAAAGGTCGCGCGGTCGATGCCGATGACCTCAGCAGCGGGGCAGTCGTTAATCGTGACCTTCCAGCCGCGACGCTGGCAGTACTTCATGTACATCTTAAAGAGCATGAAGGTCCAGTCCTGGGCCTCCAGACCACCCTGTCCGGGCTTGATGGTCACAATGGCATCGCCGTGATCGAACTCACCGGTAAACCAGCTCGAAAGCTCAAGCTCATCGATGGCACGGGCCAGGCGCTCAGCCGTGGCTGTAGCCTCCTCGCGAAGGGCGGCGGCATCGGGGTCATCCCCCATCTCCTCGGCAAGCTCCAGCGCGGCGCGGGCATCGGAAAGCTCGCCGCGCGCGTTGTCCACGGCAGCGATATCTTCCTTGGTGCGCGCGATTTCCTCCATGGTGGCACGGGCGGCGTCGGCGTCATCCCAAAAGCCGGGGGCCACGCTTTTGGCCTCGAGCTCGGTCACGCGCGTGCGCTTTTCGTCCAAGTGGAGATACGACTCGACCTCGCCGAGCCGGTCCGCAAACGCGTCCAGCTCGGCGGGCGTTACCTCTAAAGCCTCAGCCATTAACGATTCCTGCCGTGGCAGTACTTAAACTTCTTGCCGCTACCGCAGGGGCACGGGTCGTTGCGGCCCACGTTGACGTACGGATCGTCGCTCTCGGACTTGCGATAGGTGGTCACCTTGCCACCGTTGTTGACGGCAGCCGGACCACCCTGGACAGCCGTGCGGGCCTGCACCTGCGCCTGTTTGCGCAGCACCGAGTCGCCGTTGTCACCATCGACCTCGGCAGGACCGGAGAAGTGCGCACCCTCGAGCGCGGGCTCCTCCTTGTGCTCCACGGCACGCGGGGCAGCCTTGATCTCGATGCGCAGAACCGTGCGCAGGTAATCCTCGTACATGGTATCGACGAGCATCTGGAACGCGCCGTAGGCCTCGGTCTTATACTCAACCAGCGGGTCGCGCTGGCCAAAGCCGCGCAGGCCGATACCGGTCTTGAGGTAGTCCATTTCCTGCAGGTAGTTCATCCAACGCGTATCGATGACGCGCAGCATGACCTGGGTATTGAGCTCGCGCATCAGGTTCTCGCCCAGTCGCTCGGCCTTCATGTTGTAGCACTTCTCAACATAGGCCAGGACATCGGCGGCCAGGGCCTCAAAGTCCTCGTCGGGGAACTGAGGGGTATCGATATGCCCGGTCAGCTCGACGACCCACTTACGCAGACCCTCAAGATCGCGCTCGCCCTCGTGGCTGTCCTTGGTGCAGAACTCCTGAACACAGCGGTACACGGTGTCGTGCATGACCTCGGTGATGTGATCGGTCAGGTCCTTGCCGTCCAGAATCTTGTTGCGCTCGGCGTAGATGACCTGGCGCTGCTTGTTCATGACGTCGTCGTACTCAAGGACGCTCTTACGCATGGAGAAGTTGATGCTCTCGACCTTGTGCTGGGCGCTCTCGACGGCCTTGGAAATGATCTTGTGCTGGATGGGCATGTCGTCGCCCATATCGGCCGTGACCATCATCTTGGAGACGCGGTCCATCTTGTCGCCGCCAAACAGGCGCATCAGATCGTCCTCGAGCGACAGGTAGAACTGGGTCTCGCCCGGATCGCCCTGACGGCCGGAGCGGCCGCGCAGCTGATTGTCGATACGACGGGATTCATGGCGCTCGGTGCCGATGACGGTCAGGCCGCCGGCGGCAAGCACGCGCTCGCGCTCGGCCTTGCAGGTCTCCTTGGCCTCGGCGTTAAACTGCTCGAGCTGCTCGGGCGTCACGTCCTCCATGGTCAGGCCCTCGTACTCAAGGCGCTCGCGCACCAGCTCGTCGGGGTTGCCGCCCAGTAGGATGTCGGTACCACGACCGGCCATGTTAGTAGCGATGGTCACGGCGCCGTAGCGTCCGGCCTGGGCAACGATATGAGCCTCGCGCTCGTGATGCTTAGCGTTGAGGACCTCGTGCGCGATGCCGCGCTTGGTAAGGGCGGCCGACAGCTTCTCGGAGCTCTCGATGGAGACGGTGCCCACCAGGACCGGCTGGCCCTTGGCGTGACGTCGCTCGACGTCATCGGCAACGGCGTTGTACTTGGCCTGGATGGTGCGGTACACCAGGTCCTCATGGTCAACACGCTGAACGGGCTTGTTGGAGGGGATGACCTCAACGGGCAGCTTGTAGATCTCGCGGAACTCGGCATCCTCGGTGAGTGCCGTACCGGTCATGCCGGAGAGCTTGTCATACAGACGGAAGTAGTTCTGCAAGGTGATGGTGGCCAGCGTCTGGTTCTCCTCGCGCACGAGCACGCCCTCTTTGGCCTCGATGGCCTGGTGCAGGCCCTCGGAATAGCGGCGGCCTTCCATGATGCGGCCAGTGAACTCGTCGACGATCTTGACCTCGCCGTTAGTGACCACGTACTGCTTGTCGCGATGGAACATGTACTGGGCCTTCAGCGCCTGCTGCAGGTGGTTGACCAGCTGGCCCGAAAGGTCGGCATAGATGTCCTCGATACCCAGGCGGCGCTCGATCTTCTTAAGGCCGCGCTCGGTGGCGGCAATGGTGTGCTTGGCCTCGTCCATGACGTAGTCGCCCGTGGGCTCTACGTCCTCGGTGGCGGTGAGCATGTCGTGCGAGACGTCCTCGCCGCGCTCAAGGCCGCGCACGGCACGCGCGAAGTCCTTGTAGGTGCTGGCGGACTTGGTGCCGGCACCCGAGATGATGAGCGGGGTACGTGCCTCGTCGATCAGGATGGAGTCGACCTCGTCGACGATGGCGTAATGGTGGCCGCGCTGCACGCGCTGCTCGGGGCGAGTGACCATGTTGTCGCGCAGGTAATCGAAACCGAACTCGGAGTTGGTGCCGTAGGTGACGTCGGCCTGGTAGGCCGGACGCTTGAGCTCGAGCGGCATGTTGTTCTGGAGCAGACCGACGGTCATTCCCAGGTACTTGTAGATGCGGCCCATCCACTCGGAGTCGCGCTTGGCCAGGTAATCGTTGACGGTAACGACGTGTACACCCTTGCCGGCAATAGCGTTGAGGTAGCCGGCCAGCGTGGAGACCAGGGTCTTGCCTTCGCCGGTCTTCATCTCGGCGATATGCCCCTCGTGCAGTGCCATGGCGCCAATGAGCTGCACGTCAAAGTGACGCATGCCCGTGATGCGCTTGGAAGCCTCACGCACGGTGGCAAAAGCCTCGGGGAGCATGTCGTCGAGCGACTCGCCGTTGGCGTAACGCTCACGGAACTTATCGGTCTGGGCGCGGAGCTCTTCCTCGGTCATCTTCTCAAACTGGGGCTCAAGACCGTTGATCTGATCGACGATCTTGTAGTAGCGCTTAAGGTCCTTATCGGATCCAAAGGACAGCAGCTTTGACATGAATCCCATGTGGTTTTCCTTTTTGGCCATCGCCCACGCCATGCAGCCTCGGGCGAGTTAAACACAGATAAATGTACTTTAGCCAAACAGGACGCGGCCTATACGGTCGACCTCGACCGCCACGTAATAACTATGACCAACCTGCCACAATGGGACAGGTTTATTTTGGCAAGTTTTATCTGAGCAAACGCCGTCTCTCTGCCATTTGGTGCCACGGGGACAGGTTAGCTTGCACCAATAAAAAGAAAAGGGCCGCGCACCCAAATGGATGCACGGCCCTCATGCCATGAATGCGAGTGATTCCGCGGCGAGCTATTTACTCAGCAGCCTCGGTGGTCTCGGCCTCGGCAGCGGCCTCCTCGACGGGAGCCTCTGCGGGAGCCTCGGCGGCCTGCTTGGCAGCCTCCTCGGCAAACTTAGCGGCACGCTTGGCCTTCTCGGCAGCCTTAGCCTCAGCGGCGGCCTTGCGAGCGGCCTCGGCCTCAGCAGCCTTGGCAGCCTTGGCAGCCTTGGCCTCCTCGGCCTTCTTGAGCTGGGCGGCAGCGGCGCCACCGAACTTGTCGGCGAAGCGCTGGACGCGTCCACCGGTGTCGACGAACTTCTGCTGGCCGGTGTAGAACGGGTGGCACTCGTTGCAAAGCTCAACCTTCATCTCGGACACGGTAGCGTGCGTCTTGAAGGTGTTGCCGCAGGAGCACGTCACCGTGCACTCGACATACTGGGGATGGATACCCTGCTTCATGGTAGGACTCCTTATTGGTCAGGCGCTGGTTACCGATCAGCGCATAAGGCGTCTTGGTTTCCGACCAAGACAACAAACTCGGCTATGGTACCACGGCGCCGCATGTCCCACAAAAGGTTCACGGTCTTTTCGGCACGACACGAGCTGGCCCTTGAATATCAACTATCATCCGAACACTCCCCCACATTCATCCTTCGTATGTATCGAGGTATTCCTGCTTGAGCGTCTGCGAGGACGACTTGATCTTTTCCACGAGCGTGCCGGCTTCGATGAAGTAGAACGAGTTGGTAAGGTCTGCCAGGTCGTCGAGTAGATGGCTTGAAATGAGCACGCTGCGTCCCCGCGCCACTTCGCTGCGCATCGCGTCGCAGGAGGTTTTCCGTTTTCCCGGATCGAGGCCGTTCAGCGGTTCATCGAGGATGAGGTACGGGCAATCGGTCGCTATCGCCATGGCAAGCTTTACCTGCTGCTTCATTCCTGTCGAGAGTTTACGGGTCGGCTTGTCGAGATATGGGGAGATTCCGAGGGAGTCGCAGAGCGAGTCGATGTCGGCGGCCGATTTCCACGCCTCCCTAACGAAAGCAAGGTGCTCGATGGCCGATAGCGTGGGATAGAGATCCGCGCTGCCCGAAGAGCTCAGGTAGACGAGTTCTGCAAATTCGGCTGATCGACGTTGGCAGATTCCGTCTGCCGCCAGGCTTCCCGAGCGGATGCGGGTGGGAAATTGGCCCGACAGCGCTTCAAGAAGGGTGGTTTTCCCCGAGCCGTTGGGAGCAACGAGGCCCGCCGCCGTTCCCGGGCTCAAGAAAAGCGACCCGATTGAAAGTATCGTCGTGCTTCCGTATCCCACGCTCACGTCCAGAAGCTCGAGCCCATGGTGCTTTTTCGCGGGTCCAGGCTGTTTGGGCGAACGTGTCGCAACGGTGCCGACCGCAAAAAAGACCGCAACGTATATCAGGGCCACGGCAAGCATCGATGCGCTGCCTGAACCGGAGCCAATGAATTCTGTCGGGAAGCATCCTACGTAACCCGTTGCCTCGATAGGCGAGAATACGGCCAGCGGCAGGAGATTGAGCGCGGCGTTATGCTCCAGTGCCGAATCGGACAGTAACGGGAATGCCGGGGCCGCGACAAGCAGCGCGGAGGTAAGGGGGCCCGCGAGGACGCGCCTCGTTGCGGTCGATAGGACGGCGGAGCAAACGGATATCAAGGTTCCGCCCGCAAGAAGCGCGATAAGCAGGGCTGTGAAGACGTTTCCCGCGGTCGTGGTGGTAAGCGCGCCGTCATGGAAGAAGGAGATCTGGTACCCAATTTGCCCGAAGCCGTTTAGGGCCAAGGCGTAAATGCCCCCGGGTGCGAGGCCGGCGAGGAGCATCGCGGTCCCCGCGGCGATTATCGAAAACACGATCTGGATAAGGCGCCGGAATTTGGGCACGGGCGCCTTTGCCGCCAGGGTACCGGGCCTTGTGGCGCCGAGCAGGAGTATCGACGAGAGAAGGAAGGGGATGAAGGGAAGGAAAGACGGCGCCGCGGCAATGGCGTAAGGCAGGAAGGAAAGGAATGGCAGGTCGTTTGCGGAGGCCGGGATATCCGTGATGCCGGAGCTGCTCAGGGCACGGCAATATGCGAGCGCTGCGTCATTGGTCTCTTGGTCTCCCACGATGGACCCGGATTGGAAGCCTTCGCCCATGAGCGCGTAGTAGCTCTCGGCAGAATCGAGAAAGGCGGCGTCGGTTTGAGCGGCAAGGGCGGCGTTCGCGTATCTTGCAAGCTCCGCGTCATTTTGCTGCTCTGGAGATAGGTCTGTGCCGCTGGCCTGGGGCGCGCGCGTATTGAATGCGTCGACAAAGCTCTGCATGCCCTGTTTCATAAAGAAGGGCCCGTAGATGGGTGAATTGAACGCAATGGGGACGGAAAAGGCTGCAGCGAGAACGAGCGTACAAATCCATACGGCCTTGTCTCTTAGGATTAGTTTGAGAAGAAGTCGACAGTACATTTAGAAGCACCTACGTTCCTCAAAGAATTGTTAGATTAAAAGTAACAGACCGGATGAAGATACGTGCGACGGGGGCGAGGCGAATGGCTGAGCGGTATCGATATGCGGGTTCAACAGTATCACATTGGCCACATAGATTTTTAACTTGCATTTCTACCCGCCCTTTTCGTAGAGTCGCCGATACGTGCTTAGCGCACCCTCGGCGCGTCCGGCAGGCTTTGCGAAATGGGATCCAGGAGACTTCGGCGCAGCATCATCTTGCGGAATGCTTCTAATGAGCCTCCCATCCTTCAAAAACAGAATCTCATCGCACAGCCTATCGACCGAATCCAAGATGTGGGATGACATGATGATGCACGTACCAGAATCGGCCAGCTTCCTGAGAATCTCGGAATGCAAGTCCACCCTGCTGGGGTCGAGCGCGTTCATGGGCTCATCTAATAGAAGGTACCGCGCGCCCGTCGCATACGCAATCGCCAGGGTAAGCTGCTGCTTCATGCCCTGGCTCAGAGTGCGGATCCTCATCTTCGCGAACTCGCCTATCTGCGTTTGTTCCACTATCTCTTCGATATCGCGAGCATGCGGCCACATATCGCAAACCATCTTGAGGTGATCTTCCGCACGCAATCCGGGATACAGCAGCGTCCCCTCACCAGGTGCATAGAAGATCATAGAACGGACCTCTCTCGCACCCGTACCCTGCACCTCATCCAGAACGACGCTCCCGTCCACGCGAGGACCCGGTAAACCTGCCATCGCACGCAGCAACGTCGTCTTTCCATGCCCGTTCGGAGCGACGAGACCGTAGACCGTACCCGGGGCAAACTCAGCGTTCACCGAATCTACGAGCACCTTCTTTCCATAAGAGATCGTCAGCGTTTGAAGGTCAATCATCGAGATCATCCCCTTTCGATCTTTGGAACACTCAGGCGCACCATCAACGGAGATACGGCGCCCAAGACCACCAGCAGAGCGCCCGATGCGCCGACGACCTCTCCAAAAGGCATCGCGTTCGTCCCTCGCCCAAGGAACCCAATCGTCCCCACCTGGGAAGCGGGATCAAACGAGGCGAATGGAGCCAGCAGCGCGACGCCCATGCCCACGCTTTCAACATGAGCGCTCAACGAACCTAACACCAAGAGAACCGCGCAAACCATTCCGGTGACAACGGGGTTGCGGCTAATCGCTGCTGTCAACGCAGCGACGACGGAAATCACGCCGTATGCCATGACCAGCAACGGAATACTGCACAACACCGCCTCCCCCACCATGGACGTTGTCGAAGCTCCCGCCCGAATGAGAGCGACGGGATACTCCGATCCACCCGCACCGTTCTTAATCACGGACACAACGACAGCGGGAACCATCGACACCAAAAGCAGCACCAAGCCAAGCAGGAGAGCCAGCGCAACAGCCGTCAGAAAACGCACATGCGCTGTTGCGGGGATCTGGAGAACCAGAAGGGAACGACACTGCAGGTGGGTGCACGCGAGCGATGTGACAACCACGGGCAACAGCAAAAATAAGGAGGGAAGCGCTGCCTGGAGATACGAAAGGAGGATTAATGGGGGCATCTTCGTACTTAACTCGTAAACCTTGGGGTCCGGCAAGCTCGCGATCGACTCAAGCAGAAGGGCGCGCGCCTCCGCACGAGAAGGAGTCTCCGGCTCGATTCCGATCGATTGCAGGAGAGTCGCATCTGCCGCGCCCAGCTCACCTCGAGCGCGCTCGTACGTCGCAAGGCTTCGAAACCCCTCCGCAGGCATAGGCGCGTACACGAAACCCGAAAGAGCATCCCGCATTTCTTCCAGGGCCGCTTTGCCCTCGACGTCCATATTCGCAGCGTTCTGCTCTAAATACCGATCTATTGAACGGAGCTCCCCATCCCTATACCGAACAGCGGAAACGTTATCAGCGTCAGGAAACATCTCGACCAGAGCCGGGGCCAGCATCGTCGTCGACATTGCAATCGCGCATACGGCGAGGGTAGGAGAACGCAGGAGCAGTTTCCCCATCGTTCTTACGTATGCAACGGCGGAGGCACAAGCGCTCGAACGAGTTGCCGTTCTCGATGCAGTGAAGGAACCTCTCTCAAGACAAATCGGGGATATCGGGCACGCGCAGCCGCTCTTTCCAGCAACGCAAAGCAGGCTAATTGCCAGCACCTCGATCCCGATTGCGCATACGAGGGCAATCGCGCCACGCTCGAAGCAAAGTCCAGGCAGATTCACTATCTGCGTTGTCGGGTACGGGCTATAGGCGCCGACGGTCAACTCAGTGTTCGCATACGTAAGGGGATTCAACAGGGCGAACTCACGTAAAGCGATGGATCTTCCGTAATACCCGGGAACCATCGTCACCCCCATCAGGGCACATACGAACACGATTCCAAGCGTAGGGTTATTGGCAATCTTCACGGCAAGGTGAACGACAAGCGAGATGAACGCTGCCACCAAGAATTGCAAGATGGCCGTCTGCGCGAACACCAGCCAAGCCGGTTTGATAACCGGAGTCGCATATTGAATGTAGCCTATCGGATAGAACGGCGAGCCCGGGCCATTCTTCACAAGCGCGGCGATTATCCCTGGAAGATTGATGGCGAGGACGGCAAGCATTGCAAAAACACTCGCCCATACGCTCGATGCAACAAGTCTACCCAGCTCGCCCATCGGTGCCTGGATGATGAGCTTTTCACGTTTGTTAAGACGCGCGGCAAGGAACGAGACGGCAACGGCCGTTGCGACCCATAGCAAGTACTCCTTCGATCCGTCATAATAGGTGTACTCTCCATCCGATATCTGCAGAAACGGAAGTAGGGGAGAGAGCGGTGCCAAGATAAGACGTCCCGCGGCAAGAGGGTACAGAAGCGCGGGCATGCTTGATGAAGAGGTATAGACACCGTCCTCCCCCGCATTCACAAGCGCATCCGCATAGGATGCTGACAATTCCTGCTCAACACGGGTTATTCCCGACTCGAGGTATTCGACCCGTCCGTCGATGCCAGCCGCGCTCCTGAAGACGGGCAGAGCACAAAGAACCATCAACGCAACAACGACAACACAGGGCGACCTGGAGGAGAGAAGCGACCTAAAGATCGCCTTCGAGATTTTGAGCATATTCATCGCCAACCTTAACCTCATCCAGTCGGAACAGAGGGGCCGAACAAAATGCTCGGCCCTTATTACTTGCCGGCAAAGTCAATTTAACATATACTGTTAAAAAGTAACCTGAGTTTTTTAAATTCTTCGAAGGTTATTATGAGTTCCGACAATCGCACTCCCCGGCTTCATTCCTTCCGCATCGCATGTGCGATAGCCTCTGCGACCCTTTGCGCCACCGCCATCGCACAAGTGGCGTTCTCCTTAAAGCCAGCAATCGAAGTGCTCGACAACCCTGTAATTGCAGACTCCCCCGCGTATCCAGCCCTTGCGATCTCGACATTGGTCCCTGCCGTCATCGGTATCGCTACGACCATCCTCAGCGCCGTTCTCGTGTGGACGATCAAGAGCGGAGACCCCTTCAAGAAAGGGTCTGCGACATGCTTGAAGGTGCTCGGCATTCTCTTCGTTGTTCAAGCTGCCACCAGCCTCTACGCCGGCTCACTCAAAACCTCCGTTTCGATGTTTGGCGGCGAGGGGGCCGTCGGCGCCCAAGAGATCGCTTCATCATTCGATTGGACCTCTCTGGTTCTCGGCATCGTCCTGTTCATGCTTTCCCAGCTCTTCTTGTACGCCCGAGAGCGGTACCTCGACTCCGACGAGATTGCGTAAGGAAACGCCATGCCCGTAATTGTTCGCCTCGACAAGATCATGGCCGAGCGAAAGATTTCCTCGAACGAACTTGCCGAAAGGATTGGAACCACGCCCGTGAACCTGTCCCGTATTAAAAAAGGGCATATTCGCGGCATTCGCTTCAACACACTCGAGCAGCTATGCCTCGCCCTTCGTTGCCAACCCGGAGACCTTCTCGAAGTCATGAGCGAAGAGGATGCCCGAAAGGAGTTCGGACTCGATTGGTCCGCCGAGGATTAGAGGGCGGTCGTACTCGCCCTGCACACGGGGATGCGAATCGGCGAGGTCTGCGGCCTTCGGTGGTGCGATGTGGATTTCGAGACGGGCCTGATCTCGATCAGACACTCGGTGGCGTACGCGAAGGGAATGGGTTCGTTCATCAAGGACACCAAGACCCATGACGCCAGGGGTATCCCCATCGACCCGGTCGGCCTACTCCCCTTCCTGAAGGAGACCCACGAGATCGACTGCGGAAAGCTGCGCTTGCGCGGCCTTACCGGGGCGGTCGAGATCGGGGACTGCTACATCCTGTCGGAGCCGGGCGCGACCTTCGCGACGACAAGCTATATCCGCAGGGCGTTCAAGACGTTCTCGGAGACCAACGGCCTCATGGGCACCAACGACGAGCTGATCACGTTCCACGGCCTTCGCCACACGTTCGCAACGCAGTGGATCCGCCAAGGCGGCGATATCAAGGCGCTCCAATCGATCCTCGGCCACAAGGACGCCATGGCGACGCTCAACGTCTACGCCGACATCGAGCCCATCTCCAAAATCCATAACATGCTGCGCGCCACGCCGTGCCTTTGGCGCGGGCACCTCGGGCCGAGGGTCGATCCGGGTCCCATGTTCCAACAGAGGATCCAGGAGTCCATCGAGACGCTCCAGGCGTTCGGCTACGGCATCACCGAGCCGGACGACCGAAATATCGCCATACGCGACGTGAAGACGAACAGTTGGCTCTAGCTCACCGAGTACGCGGCAGTGCTGGGCCCATCCCAACTGAGGTCACGGTGGTCCGATAGGGGCGCCGCCCGCGGCATGCGCCGCGGAGCGGTATCCCCTACCGAAGGGCGGGGATGCCCTCCGCTTCCAGTTCGGAATCAGCCGTCGGAGGCGTTCGGCTGACTGCGGGAACGGCCTGTCCGCTCAATGTGTTCGGCTGAGATCGGAAATCAACCCAACACGAGCCGGACACGCGCCAGACGGCTCTTCCCCGTACGGCCTTCCCCCTTACGCTCATGTTGCAGGCATGTAACGCCGCAGCGAGCGCGCCTTTTTTGCGCCAGACAGGTACAATGATGAACACTGTACCGTAGCGGAGCGCCCCGCGCGCGCCGCAATCACGCGAAAGGGTTTCCCATGGCCGAGATCTCGTCCTCCCGTATCGTCATCACCGTCCTTGGCAAGAACCGCCCCGGCATCGTCGCCGGCGTCACCCGTGTCCTGGGCGAGGCCAACGTCGACATCCGCGACATCACGCAGTCCATTATCGAGGACATCTTCACCATGACCATGCTGGCCGATACCGCCGAGTCCAAGCTCGACTTCGCTGAGCTGCAGGAGGCCCTGGCCGAGGCCGGCGAGCTTTCGGGCGTCAACGTGTCCATCCAGCGCGAGGACGTCTTTAACTTTATGTACCGCCTGTAGCGAGCAAGCCGCTGGGGATAGCCTGACGCGCGCATGCCCATGCAAGTCACCCCGATGCGGCCCGGAGAGGAGCGCGCATGGCCTACGACGCCAAGAAAATCTATTACCGCTTTGATGACCACTTGAGCCGCCTGGTTCTGGATTACGAAGCAAGCCGCCAGATTTCGCCTGAGAGCGAAAGCCTCTACCACGGCCTGCCGACCGACCCTTATGACGAGGGCCTGTTTGTTGAGCACGATGTCAAGCGCGGCCTGCGCAATGCCGACGGCTCGGGCGTGGTCGCGGGCCTCACTCGCATCTCGGATGTGCACGGCTACAACAAGGTCGACGGAAAGGTCGTGCCCGATCAGGGCAAGCTCACGCTGCGCGGCTACAGCATCGAGGATCTGGTCAACAATGCCCAGGCCGAGAATCGCTACGGCTACGAGGAAGTCGCCTATCTGCTTATCACGGGTTCGCTGCCCAACAAGGAAGAGCTCGACGGCTTTTGCGAGCGCCTGGGCGCCTTTAGACATCTGAGCGACGAGTACGTCAAAGAGTTCCCTATGACCACGGTGTCGTCGAGCATCATGAACGTGCTCCAGCGCGCCGTGCTGCTGCTCTACGCCTTCGATGCCGAACCAGACGTGATCACGCCCGAGCATGAGATCGACGTGGCTATTTCCATGCTCGCACGTCTCCCGCGCATCGCCGCCTTCGCACACATGGCCTCGATCGCCAAGCTTCGCGGCTCCGAGGTTCACGTGCCGCACCCCACGCCCGGCCTCTCCACCGCCGAGACCATCCTACAGGTGCTCCGCGGCGGTATGGCGTTCACCCGCGATGAGGCCATGCTGCTCGACGTGATGCTCATGCTGCATGCAGAGCACGGCGGCGGCAACAACTCCACGTTTGCCTGCCGCGTGCTGTCCTCCTCGGCCACCGACCCGTATTCCGCCTACGCCGCGGCCATCGGCTCGCTCAAGGGCCCGCGCCACGGCGGCGCCAACGCCAAGGTCGTGTCCATGCACGAGGACATCCGTGCGCATGTCTCCAATTGGGAGGACGAGGACGAGGTCGCGGCCTACCTGGGCAAGATCCTCGACAAGCAGGCCTTCGACGGCACCGGCCTCATCTACGGCATGGGCCACGCCGTCTATACGCTGAGCGACCCGCGCGCCGAGGTCTGCCGCCGTTACGCGCGCTCGCTTGCCGCCAAGAAGGACTTGGGCGAGGAGTTCGCGCTCATCGAGCGCATCGAGCGCCTGGCCCCGCAGGTGATGCGCGACCACGGCATGACCAAGCCCATCTGCGCCAACATCGACCTGTACACGGGCTTTATTTACAAAATGCTCGGCGTGCCCGAGACGCTCTTTACACCGCTGTTCGCCGTCGCCCGTATGGCCGGCTGGTCGGCGCACCGCATGGAAGAGCTCTTCTGCGCGCACCGCATCATCCGTCCCGCGTATCGCCCGGTTATCGAGCCGCTGGAATACAAGCCGCTCGCCGATCGCTAGGACGCGGACCGTTATAGAACCCGAGCGTGGCCAGGGCATCACCGCCCTCGGCCACGCTTTTTATGACAGTAGAAAGGATCGCAGCGAATGATTGTGTTTTCCGATATGGATGGAACGCTGCTGACGAGTGATAAGCAGATGAGCGACGCCACCTGGGCGATGCTCGACGAGCTTGCGCGACGCGGTATTGAGTTTGTGCCCTGCACGGGGCGCCCGCTGTCGGGTGTCTTTGAGCCCATCCTCGCCCATCCTGCCGTGCACTACGCGGTCTGCGCCAATGGTGCCAGCGTCTGGCAGCTCGACGACGGTACGCCCACCGACACCTCACGTGCTACGCGCATTTTGAGCCGACCGCTCGATTGCGGCATTGCCCATCGCATCCGCCGCATCGCCGCCGGCCACGATGTGACCTTCGATATCTTCGCGGACGGGCAGTGCTTCCTCCCCCGCTCGCTCTACACGCGCCTGGATGAGTTCTGCGGCGGCGACCCCCACATCGCAGCTTCGCTCAAGCGCACACGAACACCGATCGACATGGATATCGACAGCAAGATCGACGAGGTCGAGACGCTCGAACGCATCGCCATGTACTGGCACGACCCGGCCGATCGCGACGCCATCGCGGCGGAGCTCGACACGCTCGGAGGCATTGAGGTCACACGTTCGTACGCCATGAATATCGAGGTCATGGGCGAGGGCGCCACCAAGGGAACGGCCCTCACGTGGCTATGCGAGCACCTGGGCGAGCGTCTCGTCGACGCCTGGGCGTTCGGCGACAACATCAACGACATCCCCATGCTGCAGGCAGCGGGCCACGGCATGGCCATGATCAACGCCGAGCCCGAGGACCGCGACGCCGCCGACGCCATCACCGAGTTCGACAACGACCACGACGGCGTCGCCCGCACCATCATGGCTGCCCTCGCCTAGCAGCAGCAACCCGGCAGGGTAGCTAAAATAGCCCCGTCCCAAATTAGCTGCCCCAGTCACAGTAGTCGTTGGGGACACTCTTCGCGAAAAAGCTGCAAGGACTGTCCCCAGCTGCCGGCAGAAAAGGAACGTCCCCAACTGCCGGATTAGGCGAGGCTCTCCAGAACGTGGCGGAGCTCCTGCTGGACGGCGTGGTCGCGGTTACAACCCACCACGCGATCGGCCACCGCCTTAAGCGCGGGGCGCGCGTTTTCCATCGCGCAGCCCGTGCCGACAAAGCGAATGATCTCGTAGTCGTTCATCGAGTCGCCAAACGCTATGACCTCGTCGCGATCAATGCCGTAATGCTCCGCGAGCTGCGCGATACCCGAGGCCTTCGATACACCAGGCTGCATGGCATCGATCCACGCGTTGCCCGAAGGCGCAAAAGTAAAGAGCTGACCAAGTTCGCGCTGTAGCACGTACGCACTGTCCATAACCGCACTGTCGTCGCAAAAGATACTCGCTTTGATGATATTTACGCTGGGATCGGGCAGCTCCCAAATACGCTCGGCATTGGGAAGGTCCTTATCGACCTCACGCACGAACTTGCACTCGTCATCGAGCAGGAAGGACTTGGTTCGGTCAAAGAGCGCAAGATGCAGATTGGGAAACGTCCTGACGGCTTGGGCGAGCCTTCGAATCGCCAGGTGGGAATACACCTCACGGTCTACCATCTTACCGTCGGCGTAGACTTGGGCGCCGTTAGCGGCGACAAAGTCCATCTTGTCGCGAACGGGCGCAAAGAACTCGCACAGGCGATCGTAGCGACGACCTGACGATGCGGCGAAATGCACGCCATGCTCGTGTAGCGCCAGAATCAGTTCGTAGGTCTCGGGAGGCACCTGGCCGTTTTCGTCAAGCAGTGTGCCGTCCATATCGGATGCAATCAGTTTAAACATAGAAAAGCTCCCTTCGGGCTTAGTAGTGAAAACAGATGTATATCTGAAAACACCGTACCCAAAGGGAGCTCGAATAAGACCCCGTAGTTATAAACGTTACATGGACCTAGCAAATAGCTCACGCGCGCCAGAGGCCCCACGGTCGCGACGTCAGGCAGCCCGCCAAAGAGTGTCCCCAACGGCTAGTCGTTTAAGAACGTCCCTGATGACTAGTCGGCGTAGGTGAAGGTTGTGACGTCGAACATGCCCTCGGGACGGATGCGGAGCGTCGGGATCACCGGCAGGGGCAGGAAGATGATGCCCATGATGGGGTCGAGCGGCGGCTCGATGCCCATGGCGCGCGCCTTGACCATAAAGTCGTCGTGCTGCGCCGCAACGTCTTCGGCAGCGCCCTCGCTCATCAGGCCGCCGAGCGCCAGCGGAATGCGCGCCACGACCTCGCCGTTGCGCACCAGCACGTGGCCGCCCTGGCCCACGGCCTCAACGGCAGCCATCATATCCGCCGCATTGTCGCCCACCACGCACACGTTGTGCGAGTCGTGGCCGATCGTGGAGGCAATGGCGCCACCGGTGATGGTAAAGCCGCGCACCCAGCCGCGACCGATATGCTTGCCGACCAGGCCCAGGCCAGCGGGGCCGTCGCCGTCGGCGCCCTCGGCCTGCAGCGACACGCCGCGGCCATGGCGCTCAATCAGCATAATGCGGCGCAGGCCCTCGGTGTTCTTGGGGCGAACCATGCCCGTGATGGCCTTGCCCGGCACCACGTCAATCACGGCCTCGCCCGGCTTAAAGGCATAGTCGAATACGTCGAGCGAAAGCTTCGGCAGCTTAACGGAGGCGCGTAGCTCATCGGCAAGGGCCGCGACCTCGGCCATCTCGGGTGCAATCTCGCCCACAAAAGTGCCGTCCTGTGCCACGAGCGCGCCGGCGGCATACACGCGATGCGGAGCCGTGGCAAACGTCAGGTCGTTGAGCACCAGCAGGTCGGCACGCTTGCCCGGGGCAATCGCACCACGCAGCTCGTGTGGGTCGCGGCAACCGTGGTCCAGGCCAAACGCCTCGGCCGTGGAGAGGGACGCCATAGAGATAGCGACCACGGGGTCGATGCCGGCCTCGATAGCCGCGCGGCAGGCATTGTCGATCATGCCGGTCGCAAGCGCATCGGAAGGGGCGCGGTCGTCGGTCGCGAAGCAGCAGCGGCGGGCGCGCGCGGGATTCTCTAGCAGCATCGGCGACAGGTTGGCCAAGTCGTGGCTACACGTACCTTCGCGCAGCATCACATACATGCCGCGGGACAGTTTATCGAGCGCCTCCTCGGGAATCGTCGACTCGTGGTCGGCGATAATACCCGCCGCGGCATAGGCATTGAGGTCCTTGCCGGCAACGAGCGGCGCATGACCGTCGACTTGCTTGGACGGCGTCTGGTTAGCGGCATCGATGCGAGCACAGGTCTCGGGATCGGCCATAAAAACGCCCGGAAGGTTCATCATTTCGCCCAGGCCAAAGACATCGCCCGGATGCTCGGCAAAAAACGCCTGCATATCGGCAGCCGAAATAACGGCACCGGCCTGCTCGTCGGGCAGCGCGGGCACGCACGAAGGCATCATGTACTTGATGGAGATGGGTGCGCGGCGGCCGTCCTCGATCATAAAGCGCAAGCCGTCGAGACCGGCAACATTGGCAATCTCGTGGCTGTCGGCAATGGCGGTGGTAGTACCGCGCGTCGCGGCCATGCGAGCATACTCGGCGGGACGGATGTTCGAGGACTCGATATGCAAATGCCCGTCAATAAAACCGGGAGCGAGATAGCGACCCTGGCAGTCGATGACCTCAGTTGCCTCGTAGGTGCCAGCAGCATCGTCGCGACCATCGTAGAGCACGCCGACGATCACACCGTCCTTGACGGCAACGCTACCGGGCGCCACACGCTGGCCATACACGTCGACGATCTGCGCATTGGTAAACAGCGTGTCGACGGGCACGCGCCCCTCGGCAGCATCGATCACAGACCTCATGACCTCAACGGACATACATACTCCTTTAACCGTAGAAAAAAGCTGCGGAGCGGACAGACCTTCACCGCAGCAAGCCAATAGCCATTGTATGCCAAAAAGAAAGTCCCGCTAACACCCCTTCCGCTTAACGGCACCGCCAAATGATCCCTCCGTCCCCAAGGGATCGTCGCAACCAAAAAGGCCGCAGTCGGGATTCCCGGCTGCGGCCTTATTGCACTTGTGAGGTCAACTCGCTCGTTAGACCAACTTAAAGCCCTTGCGCTTGCCTACGGAAAGGGTGTCGCCCAGCTTGAGGGCACTCGGGTCGATGTTGTAGCTCTTGGGAGCCACAGCCTTGCCGTTGATCTTGACGCCGCCGCCGTCGATGTCGCGGCGGGCCTGACCGGCGCTGGCCGAAAGGCCCAGGTCCTTGAGCAGGCCGGCGAGGTAAATCTGGCCCTCGTCGTTGACGGTCAGCTCAACGTGCTTCTCGGGGAAGTCGGCAAGCTGGCCCTCCTTGAACACACGGTCGAACTCGGCCTGGGCCTCGTCGCCGGCGCCGGCGCCGTGGTAGGTATCGCACAGGTCGCGGCCCAGAGCGCGCTTGAGCTCGTAGGGGTCGGCGGAACCGTCGGCCAGGGCGGCGTCGATCTTGTCGACCTCGGCCGGGGCGAGCGAGCTGGCCAGACGATAGTACTTGCCAATCATCTCGTCGGGGATGGACATGGTCTTGCCGAACATATCCTTGGGAGCGTCGGTCAGGCCGATGTAGTTGCCGTAGGACTTGGACATCTTGCGCACGCCGTCGGTACCCTCGAGCAGCGGCATGGTGAGCGCGATCTGCGGTTCCATGCCCATCTTCTCCATGAGCTCACGGCCGGCGAGCAGGTTAAAGAGCTGGTCGGTGCCGCCCATCTCGACGTCGGCCTTGATCTGCACGGAGTCGAAGGCCTGCATCACGGGGTACAGAAACTCGTGCAGGGCAATCGGCGTCTGGGACCGGTAGCGCTTGGTAAAGTCGTCGCGCTCGAGGATGCGGGCGACGGTGAACTTGGAGCACACCTGCAAAAGACCGGCCAGGTCCATCGAAAGGATCCAGTCGCCGTTGTGCACGATGGTGGTCTTCTCGGGGTCCAGGATCTTCATGGCCTGGCTCACGTAGGTCTCGGCGTTGGCCTCGATCTGCTCCTGCGAAAGCTGCGGACGGGTGGAATTCTTGCCCGAGGGGTCGCCGATCAGCGCGGTACCGTTGCCAATGATAAGGGTGACGTTATGGCCCAGGTCCTGGAACTGGCGCATCTTGCGCAGGGGCACGGCGTGGCCCAGGTGCAGGTCGGGGCTGGTGGGGTCGACGCCGAGCTTGATGTTGAGGGGCTCGCCCTTCTCAAGCTTCTTGCGAAGGTCGGCCTCGGGGACGATCTTCGCGGCGCCCGAGGTGATGATACGCATTTGCTCGTCAACAGACAGCATTGGGTATCCTCCTTTTGCCATAGCACCCTCACCGGATACGGCGGTGCTGGAAGTTCATAAACTCTCTTATGATAACCAAAACGGCGCGGCCGAACACCTACGACAGGAAAATCCTCGTCCTGCCGCACGCATCAACGGCGACCGGCAGGCGCATGCCGTCGCGCTCGACCAAATATCGTGTTTGCTGACGGCGCGAGCAGTCACGGCAACGGATCTGCCCCGTTGCATCCGTGGCGCAGGCGCCCTCGGCAGTCAGCAAGCAGTGCTCGCACACCATGAGCTCGGGACGGTCGGCATCGACAGGCCCCAAGACACCGGGACAAGCGGCAAGCTCGGCAACACGCTCGGCATCATTGCCGAGCAACTCGGCCGACAAGTAC
>UQQL01000032.1 GCA_900543275.1 uncultured Collinsella sp.
GGCAGCGTCAGATGTGTATAAGAGACAGAGCTGCGGAAACTCGGTCGGTCCAAAGTAATATCCTGCGAACGGAATTCTGGCTGAATTATTGTTCGCGTGGGTGATTCAGTCGACGAGGGCTATTAATGCCCTGTTGGGGACTAAGGAGTGTCCCGGGGTGCCGGCAGGAAAGGAACGTCCCTAAGTGCCAGGTGGCATGAAAAAAGGCGAGGACCCGTAGGGAGTCCTCGCCTTTGTTACAGGGGGCGATGTTATTCGCGTACTGTGGAATTAGACCAGGCGGGCGTTGATCGTCTTGGCGATCTCGGCGGCGTCGGTGGAACCCTTGACGGTGGCACGGAAGTCCTCGTCCATGAGCGCCTCGGCGACCTTGGACAGGATCTTGAGGTGCGTGGTGCCAGCCTGTGCACCAGGGATGAGCAGAGCGATGGCCACGTTGACGGGAGCGCCGTCCATGGTATCCCAACCGGTCACGCCGGACTCGTCCTTAACGACGATGACGGCAGCCTCGGTAATGGCGTCGGACTTGGCATGCGGAATGGCGAAGCCCTCCATCATTCCCGTGGTGCCCTCGGCCTCGCGGGCCAGGAAGGCGTTCATCACGGCGTCGGCGTCGCTGGCGATACCAGCCTTGACAGCCTGGTTGGAAACGAAGCTCAGAGCCTCGTCACGAGAAGCGAAGTCCTCGGCGACAAAGACATTCTCAACCTTCACGAAGTCGGCAGCCTCGGCCTTAGGGGCCTCAACGGCAGCGGCCTTGGAAGCCTCAACCGGCTTGGCTACAGGAGCAGCCTTCTGATTCTTCTCGAAGTCGTACTTCTTGAAGGCCACGAACAGGATGCCACCGACCACGGCGCCGATGAGGATCGCGAGGACCCACTGCGGGCCGTTCTCGACAACGGGCAGGACCAGGAAGCCGCCGTGAGGCGCCGGATCGTGAACGTTGAAGAAGATGGTCAAGATGGAAGCGATGGAAGAACCGACCATCATGATGGGCATGACGGGCCAGATGTTCTTGGTCATGAACGGAATGGCGCCCTCGGTGATGTGGGTGCAACCAAGGATAAGGTTGACGATACCGGCGTCATGATCCTCCTGGCTGAAGTACTTCTTGCCGACAACGACGGCGAAGGTGGTGATCAGCGGCGGAACGATGCAAGCGGCGGAGACGGCAGCCATGAAGTTGGTGCCGAAGTTGTAGGTCTCGGTGCCGACGCCAGCTTCGAGAGCGGTACCGAGCAGGAAGGTGCCAGTAGCGTAAGCAGCCTTGTTGACCGGGCCGCCCATGTCAAATGCGCACATGCAGCCGATGGCCAGGCCAAGGATCACCGGACCGGAGTTACCGAGGCTCTGCAGGAAATCCATCATGCCCTGGTTAATGGCAGCCATGGGGCCGGAAATACCGAGCATGACTAGTCCGACGATGGCGGTAGAGCACAGCGGATACAGGAAGATTGCCTTCAGGCCATTAAGGCTCGCGGGAATTTTAGAGAAAACCTTCTCGAGCAGCAGGATGACATAGCCAGCGAGGAAGCCGCCGACGATGCCGCCCAGGAAGCCAAAGCCCACACCCGAGCCTCCAGCGTCGATCATGCCAGTATCGGCGTTAACGGGCAGACCCTGGATGGCAATCATACCGGCGACGAAACCGGGGACGAGCGCCGGGCGCTTGCCGATAGACTCGGCGATGTAGGCGGAGAGCACCGGAACCATGAGGTTCATGGCGATACCGCCGATAATCTTGAGCATCGCGGCAAAGCTGTTGTAGTCGGCAGCCGTCGAATCAAAGGACGTGATGCCCCACAGGAACGAAATGGCGGTCAGAACACCACCGGCAACGACGAAGACCAGCATGTGGCTGACGCCGTTCATGAGGTGCTTGTAGATGACGTGACCGATGGACTCCTTCTCCTCGACCTCATCCTCGACATCGGCGGCAGCGGCAACCGTGTCGTCGCCCTTGGCGGCGAGCGCGCGGTCGATCAGCTTTCCGGCGGCCTCGACGGACAGGGCCTTGGAAACACCGACGGAAACCATGGGCTTACCGGCGAAACGCTCAGCCTGGACATCCTTATCGGCTGCGACGACGACGGCCTTGGCACCGGCGATCTCGCTCTTGGTGAGCTCGTTCTCGACACCGACCTGGCCATGAGTCTCGACCTTAATGGTCAGACCTCGCTCGGCAGCTGCCTTCTCCAGCGCCTCCTTCGCCATGAAGGTGTGCGCAATGCCGGTCGGGCAACCGGTCGCGGCGATGATGTCAAACTTAGCCATGTGTCCCTCCTTCTTGAGTACTGCGCCCGCAGGCGCTCCCCTAAACGCGCTTCAATGCGCGTTTTTCCACACTTGAAAGATACCAACCTACCGTCCGCGTGAGAAGAGATAAGGCGCAATTCTCCGGTGAAAGGTTCTTTCATAACCGTAAACGGTAAGTGAAAGTTTACCATCAACACTTGAAACGGCAAGGTGTATCTTGTAATTGAAAATGCCCGTATACTATGGCATTGAAAAACGAGTCCGATTTTCAATGCCAACCAGGAGCCATCCATGACCGATAGTAGAAAGAGCGCACTTTCCCTCATTAGTACCCATCAGGGATACAGCGAGTCCGAGCAGCGTATTGTCGACTATATATTGGAGCACCAGTCCGAGGCGCCACGCCTCACGGCGGCTCAGCTCTCGCGCGCCGCCGCCACGTCCGAGGCGACCGTTTCGCGCTTCTGCCGCAAGCTTGGCTTTGGCAGCTTCCGCAGCTTTCAGTTTTCGTTGGCGAGGGATTTGGAAAGCCAGCGCAACGAGGGCCTGACTGACGAAGTCTCGCTCGACAATATGGAGCAGAGCCTTAAGAACATCCTGGCTGCCAAGGTGAGCGAGCTTAATGCGACCATCGACGGGATCGACCACGATACGTTGGCGGCTGTTGTGCATGCCCTTAAGCATGCAGGGGTTATTGAGTTTGCGGCTGTGGGCAATACGAACGCGGTCGCGCTCGATGCGACGTTTAAGTTTTCGCAGCTGGGCCTGCGCTGCATGGCGAGCACCATTAGCGAGACATCAATCGGCTTTGCGCTCACGTTGCGCCCGGGTGACGTCATCGTGCTCATCTCAAACTCCGGCAAGTCGCGCCGACTGAATCGCATGGCAAAAGCGGCTCGCGACTGCGGTGCCACCGTAGTCGTCATCAGCAGCGACAGCAAGTCTCCACTCGCGCGCCTGGCAGACTACACTTTTAATACCGTCAACCACGAGGCGCTGCTGACGACGGGTGACTTTGCGTTCTCCAAGATCAGCGCCACGATGATCATCGAAGTTATCTACAACTTCCTGCTGCCCGAGATTGAAGACGCTCGCGAACATATCAGCTACTACGAGGAGCTCATCCAGCCGGACAAGGTCGTTGAGTAAAACGCGTAGTGGGACAAAAATTTCAGTCTATTTTGTCCCACCAACACCGCTGATACGACCTAGCCTCGAACTTCTTCGAGCATCTGCTTTGCGTGGGCCAAGCTTGCCTCGGACTGATCGCCGCTGAGCATGCGGGCGATCTCGGCGGTACGCGCTTCGCCGGTTACCTCGTCCAAATGCGTCTGGGGAACATCGCCCGGCTCCTTGCTGACAACATAATGCTTGTCGGCCATGACGGCGACTTGCGCCAAGTGGGTTACGACAATCACTTGATGCGTAGCGGCAAGATCGACCAGCACACCAGCAAGAGCACGAGCCGTGGAGCCGCCGACACCGGCATCGACCTCGTCAAATACCAGTGTATCGACGCCGTCAGCATTACCCAAGACCACCTTGCTCGCGAGCATAACGCGGCTGAGCTCGCCGCCCGACGCAATTCGGCGCAGGGGACGCGGCGTCAAGCCGGCACCGCTGCGATACAAAAGCTCGTAACTCGAAGGACCCGCCGGCGTCCACTCAGCGCGCGGAAGATCATGCGACTCCCAAACGAGCTCGGCACCGCCCATCTCCAAGCGTGCCATCTGACGACCGACCTCGTGGCAGAAGCGCGGGGCCGCCGTATTGCGAGCGCGCTTGAGTGCCTTGGCGGCAGCGAACAGCTCGCGCTCGGCGCTCCCGAGTGCCTCACGCGCCTTTTTGATCTGTTCATCGCCATCATCGACCAGGGACAGCAGCTCTTGCGAGCGATCGCGCATGGCAAAAACATCGTCCATCGTGGGACCCCACTGACGCAACAGGCCCTTGAGGTCGGAATACCGCTCACGCATGCGAGCGAGCTCGCGCGGGTTGAAGGCGACGCCATCGCGATAGGCACGAAGCTCGTTCGCGCTATCCTCAAGGGAGATGCAGGCATCCGAAAGCGCATCGGCAATGTCGCCCAGTTTGCGATCGACGGTAGCCATACGGGAAAGCTCTGCCACGGCGCTGTTCACGGCATCGAGCGCTCCACCTTCGGCGGCAAGCGATGCATGGGCATCGTTAGCTGTGGCAACCAGTACCTCGGCATGTTCGGAGCGCGGCAGCAGTTCCTCGAGTTCCTCATACTCGCCCGGCTTGGGGTCGACCTCGCCGATGCGCTCGAGGGCAAAGCGAGCCTCCTCGACACGGCTCCCCTGCGCGCGTGAGGCTTCCTCCACGCGACGGACCTCCTTGGCAGCCGCACGCGACGCCTTGAAGCAGGCACGGTAACGGTCGAGCGCCTCGAGCGCAGAGCGACCAGCCCAGGCATCAACCATGGCAACATGATGCGCCGGATCGAGCAGACGCTGGTGTTCATGCTGGCCGCACAGATCCATCATCACGCCGACGCGCTCGGAAAGCTCGCGCACGCTAGCGATGCGGCCGTCAATCTTGACGCGGCTGCGACCCTCGGCAGAAAGGCTGCGCTGCACGGTAAAGCCCTCCGTGTCGTGCGGGTCGTCGAACAAGCGCGCCTCGACGCTCGCCAGCGCCTCTCCCTCGCGCACGGTCGACGAATCTGCACGCTCGCCCAAAATGAGCTTGAGCGCCGAGAGCAGCGCGGTCTTGCCGGCACCGGTCTCGCCAGTCAAAACCGTTAGGCCCGCACTCGGCACCAGCGTCGCCTCGCGAATGAGCGCGATGTTGGAAACCTGCAGCTCATCGATCATGGCGCACTCCATAGAACACGCGGCTCACCGAGTTATAGAAGCTCTCGGGACCGTAATCGAGCAGCAGCACGTCTCCGGGACCGCGACGCACCGCCACGCTCTCAACGGTGCCATCGCAGGTAATAAACTGTCCATCGATAGCGATCGCCGGAACACTCGGACGGTCATCAGACATAAAGATCTCGACGACATCGCTCGGCGAGGTCAAAAAGGCGCGAGCCTGAATGGTATGCGGAGCAATCGGCACACAGACCATGCCCGTGTAATCGGGGCTGACGATGGGACCGCCGGCGGATAGCGCGTAGCCGGTGGAGCCAGTCGCCGTCGATACAACCACGCCGTCGCCACGCAGTCGATCGATATGGTGGCCCGACACCGTGATGTCGAACTCGACCATATCGGACAGCGGACCGCGGGTAAGCGCCATATCGTTGAGGGCGAAGGTGCGCACGACATCCTTCGTACCGTCTTCGCGCACGGACACGATATCCGCGGCGATGGTAGCGCGACGGCTCACGTGCAGCTCACCGGACAGGGCATCGCTCACAACCTGCAAAATGTCGCGCTCCTCGGGGCTCGCGGCCGTCAAAAAGCCCAGGTGACCATAGGAAAGACCGAGGATAGGAATCTCGCGATGGTTGAGGATGCGGGCAGCGCGCAGCAACGTACCGTCGCCGCCGAGCGTAATGACCAGATCGGAGCCGTCAATATCAGGCGTGCTTTGAATCTTCGATCGCTGGTCGGCAGCCCATGCGACCTCATAGCCCTGGCGCGTCAGCCAAAGCTCGAGCATCAGGCCGCTCTCGACCGCTTCTTGCTTGTAGTAATTGGGAACCAGAAAGACCTTCATAGCGTTGCAGCTTTCTCGCTCATAACCGATACCTGGGATTGCAGCTCGTCTTGCGAGCGGTCGCCGGGGGCATACCTCGTGCCGTACAAGAAAAACTCAACGTTTCCCTTGGCACCATGAATGGGCGACACGCACACATCGACCGGAAAAAGGCCCTTGGCTGCAAAGAGTTCAACCGCCGCCACGAGTGTATCGCGGCGCACGGCGGGATCGGTCACAATGCCGCCCTCACCCACCAGCGCCGCCGGAGCCTCAAACTGCGGCTTTACGAGCGTGCAGAATGCACCCGTAGGCGCCAGGCACGCCAGCACCGCATCGATAATGTTCGCGATGCTGGTAAACGAGACATCACAAACAGCCAGGTCGATGGCGCCGGCATAGCCAAGCTCAGGCAGCTGCGTCACGTTGGTGCGCTCATGCAGCGTCACGCGATCGTCCTGACGCAACGACCAATCGAACTGTGCGCGACCCACGTCCACCGAGATAACGGTCGCAGCTCCGCGCTTGAGCAGGCAATCGGTAAAGCCGCCGGTAGAGCAGCCCACATCCAGACAGCTAAGGCCCGTCGGATTGATGCCAAACGCATCAAGCGCGCCTTCGAGCTTAAGACCGCCGCGGCCAACATAGGGAATGCGCCCCTTCACGTGCAGCGGCAGACCCGGGGTCACCTTAAGCCCCGGCGAAGTCAAGCGCTCGCCGCCGCTCGAGACCAAGCCGGCCATAAGAGTGCGAAGGGCATCCGCGCGATCGGCGCAGATGCCCTGTGAAATCAGTTCGTCATCAAGACGCACGCGTTTCATGAATGCCATCAACCATTCGTATCCGGAGATGCGGCCTAGCTATCCTGGGATTCGTTTGCCGCATCCTCATCGTATTCCTGCTCGAGCTTGTCGGCCTCACGCGGCGTCAGCTCAAACTTGTCGACCATATCGACCGCGCGGGAGCCCAGCTCAATCGCCTCGTCAAACAGATCGAGCGAACGCTCCAAGGACGTATCCTTGGAGCGAACGGTAGCGATGATCTGGTCCAGACGGTCCGAGATCTCGTCAAAGTTGCGGACAGAACCCTCTGGCATGGCTACTCCTCGACGGAGTCGATGTCAGCCTCGGCGGCGTCCGCATCCTCGGCCAGCACGCCAGCCTCGGCCTGGGCAACCGCAACCTTGGCGGCAGCCTCAGCAGCCTGGGCCTCCTCGCGAGCGCGATCCTCGGCCAGCAGTTCCTGGTACAGGTCCTCGCCCGGCAACTCCTCGCTGCGCGCGATCTTGCCCAGCACGCCGTTGACGAACGACGCGGACTGGTCGGTGCCATAGGCCTTGGCAAGTTCGACGGCCTCGTTGATCACGATAGCGTCCGAGACCTCTTCGTCGGTAAGGAAGCGCATCTCGTAGACGGCGATACGCAGCAGATTGCGGTCGGCGCCGGGCATGCGCATAAGATCCCAGTTCTTGGCGACGGCGCGCAGGGCACAGTCGATGCGATCGATATGCTCGTAGGCACCGCGGCACAGCTCCAGCGCATAGGGGTCGAGGGGGCCCTTCGAGATCAGGAAATCACCCTCGAGGACGCGCTCGAGCGGGCTGTCCGTGGCCTCGGCCTGAAATAGCAGCTGCAGCGCCTGACTGCGGGCAAGCGTACGCCCGCGATAAACCTTAAGGCTCAAAGGTTACTCCTTGGGGAAAACGAGGCCGTCGATGCAAACGTCAACGCGCTCGACCTCAACGCCCACCTGGGCATCGATGGCGGCGACCACGGCGGCGCGAACGGCCTCGGCGAGTTTCTTGAACGGATAGCCAAAGAACACCACGACACGCACGGTGAGTGCGAGCTTGTCGCCGACGACCTCGGCCTCGACCGCCGGCTCGGAAGCCGGGGCCTTGGACGAGAGCATCATGGAGACAAGGTTGGTGGCAAGGTCCTTGACGCCAACGGAGGCGATGCCCTCGACATCCGACACGGCGCGCGAGACGATGGCGGTCAGAACATCGGGCGAAATGCCGATGCCGTCAATCTTGATTTCCTGGGGCATGAGTCCTCCTAGAAGAGTTGGTTGCTAGACGCGGGAGACGAACTTGCCGTCGCGGGTGTCAACCTTGATGACCTCGCCCTCGTTGAGGTACATGGGGACCTGGATGACAGCGCCGGTGTCGATCGTGGCCGGCTTGGTGGAACCCTGGACGGTGTCGCCCTTAAAGCCCGGGTCGGTCTGGACGATGGTGGTCTCGATGAACATCGGCGGGGTCACGCCCATGAGCTCATCGTCGGCGAAGAGCAGCTGGCAGATGTCGTTCTCGCGCAGCCACTTGGAGTTCTCGCCCACCATGTCCTCGGGAACGGGAACCTGCTCATAGGACTCGTTGTCCATAAAGATGTAGTCGGTGCCATCGTTGTAGAGGTACTGGAACTCACGGGTGGTGAGCATGACGCTCTCGAACTTAGTGCCGGCGTTGCAGGTGTTCTCGACGACGCGGCCGCTCTTGATGTCGCGGGTCTTGTAGCGCACAAACGCGCCGCCCTTGCCCGGCTTGACATGCTGGAACTCGACGATGGTGTAGACCTTGTCCTTAATGCGGAGACCGAGGCCGTTCTTGAAGTCGGCGGTAGAAATGGTAGGCATAGTGACCTTTCTTGTTATGGGCAGAACGCACAAGCGTCCAAATTACATACGACCAAAATTATACACTTGCAGACGGCGCCTGCAGCGAGCGCATAAAAAGAGAACGCGGGGCGTCCGAATCAATCCGGACGCCCCGCCCCAAAAATCTATCGAAATTGGCTAACAATCGATGACGTGAAGGTCATGCGGCGTCTTGGTGAAGGGCTCGTAGCCGTTCTCGGTGACCACGCCGTAGTCCTCCAGGCGCACGCCGCCCACGCCGGGCAGGTAGACGCCGGGCTCCATGGTGATAACCGAGCCAACCTCGATGATATTCTTGCTGCGGTTAAAGTTGGGCAGCTCGTGGATGTCGATGCCCACGCCATGGCCGAGACCATGATTGTAGTAATCGCCATAGCCGGCATCGCCGATGATCTTCTTGGAAAGCTTGAAAATGTCGTTGCCTTCGACGCCCGGATGGATGGCGGCGACGCACTCCTCGTGGGTGCGGCGCACGAGCGCGTACAGGTAGAGCTGCTCCTGGGTAGGCTCGCCCATCACGACGGTACGAGTCATGTCGGAGCGGTAGTCGCAGTAGCCCGCGCCATAGTCCATCAGGACAAAGTCGCCCTTCTCGATCACGCGGTCGCTCGGGACGGCGTGCGGGTTGGCGGTATTGGGGCCACTCGCCACGATGGAGCCGAAGGCCAAGCTGTCGGCGCCGTTGGCGAACATAAAGTTCTCGAGCTCGTTGCGAACCTGCTTCTCGGTCATGCCGGGTTTAATAAATCCGAGCATGTATTGGAAGGCGGCGTCGGTAATCGACTGCGCATGGCGCATGAGCTCGATCTCCTCGGCGTCCTTGATGGCGCGCATCTTGCGAATGTCGTCATGCATCAGCGGCAGCATGCAGGCGACGGAACGATCCTCCAGACCACGCTGAATTCCCTGGTAGAAGTTGATCTGCATGTCGTCCTCGACAGCGCAGACGCGGCACTTGTTGGCCGCGATCTTGCCGGCGACCCAACCGGGGATGGTGCCCTCGTCCATGTCGTAAACCCAGGGGCTGCCGGCGGGCGTGTTCTCCTCAAAGCTGTTGAGGTAGCGCGAGTCGGTATGGAACAGGCACTGGTCAGTCGTAATAAACGCCGCATGCGGGAACTCGAAGGTGTAATCGAAGACGCCCTTCACGCCCGTAAGCCAACGAAGATTGGCCTCGTCACGAACCACGATAGCGTCGTAGCCGCGCTCAGCCATCAGGGCACGGACACGCTCGATACGACCGACAGGACCGGCAGCAAACTCAGACATGCAGATTCCTTTCTTGTTGTCTCCATAAAGACGGGACGGGTCTCAACCGAACGACGAAATCGCGCGCGATTCGCAACCGATTGGAAACCCGCCCCTCAACATGATACGAAAGACGATGGATGTCAATAAATCTTAGAGAAGTTCTTTGCGAGAAGCCAAGTAGGCGTGAGCATGGCGCTCAAGAACCTCGTCCTCAACGCTCGTTAGACGAATGGCGCCGAGTGCCGCGGGCAGCGGCAACATGCTGCGGTTCGAGCGGACAAACTGCTGCCTGCGGAACTCCTCGATATATGCAGCAGGCTCCAGATCGAAGGCAAGCTCCTCGATACCAAAGTCCTCCAGGCAGTCATCGACCTCAAAGACGTAATCGATATCGAAGTCGCAGGCATCGTGTGCTAGGCGCGCCTCAAAGCGCATACCCTCGGACAACAGCTGGTAGGCAGGCACCTGCGAAGCGGCATCGCCCAAGCAGGCGCGCAGGGTACGCTCCCCCGTCTTGCCAAAATCGAGCGCATGGCGGGCGCTCGGGTTCGTAGCCATCAGCACGTCCTTGCGGGCAGTCTGAGACCACTGAACGGCATTGACGAGCGCGACCTCCTCGCCCGCGAGAATCTCGGGAACGGTCTCGGTAAACTGATTCCAGCGGGACTTACTACTCGAAAGCATGGTGCCAACAAGTACCGCATAGCCGAGCTTGAGGTCCTCGGGGGCCGCCTCGCGAACAAGGTCGAGGTCACACACGACCAAGCCCGGCTCGGGACAGAACGCGATAGCGGGAAGCGCATTCGCCGACGAGGCGACAAGCGGCTTCATGGTCGTCGCGACCGTAAGCATGGCGTCGAACGTCGTCGGCAACAAGGCGCACTCGGTGCGACCGCACCACTGATTGGCACACCAGCAAACGACCGAGCAGGTCGCTGTGTCGCCGACAGCGACAACGAGATCGTCGCAGGTAATGCCGTTAGCCGACAGGGCGCCAAAGACGGTATCGGCATCGACCAGCGTAGCACCGGCAGGTGAAACCTCGAGGACGAGCATCGACACGACAAAACCGGCGTCGACCAGCGCATGCTCGACAACCTCGCCAAAACGCTCGGATGTAGCGTCGTTCCAAACCACCATCGCGCGCTTAGGCTTGCCCACAGCCGAGGCAAACATGCGCGGCAGCTCCTCGAACGCGCCCAATCCGACGCGGACATCGACACTGCGGTTTTGGAAATTGATAAGTTGACGGCGAATCATAGCAGTCCACGCTCCAAAAGCATCTCGGCACAAAGGTAGGAAACGTCCTCGAAGGACTTGTTGCGAATATCAAGGGTAATATCGGCGGCCTGACGATACAGCGGACGGCGATGCTCAAACAGGCGCGCAGCGTGCTCGGGCGAGCGGAAATCGGGCCGGGTATCGGAGCGGCGAATCTGGCGCAACGAGTCCTCAAAGTCACCTTCGAGGTACACACAGGTACCCATCTCGTGCATCAGCTCAATGTTCACCGGCGTCTCGACGATGCCACCCCCGCACGATACCAGCAGGCTGCGCTCGCTTTGAAGCGAACGGAGTGCCGAGGTCTCGAGCTCGCGAAAACGATCCTCACCCTCGGTCTCAAATATCTCGGTCACCGACTTGCCGCATCGACGCACAACCAAACGATCGGTATCGATGAATCGACGCTTGAACATAGTGCCCACGTTGCGCGCAAGCGTCGACTTGCCCGCGCCCAAAAATCCGATAAAGAAGATATGGTCGCAGCCGTGTTTGATGTGCTGAGACATGGCGAAACCTATTCCTCGCAGGGAAGGTCGCGCAGGGCCCGGCGCTCAAAGATACGGAAGATCTGCGTGTACCACAGGTCCTGGGTTGCCTGCGGCTTGACCAGAATAGTGTCAACGCCGGCAAAGTTACCGCTCCACACGTCCGTATAAAGCTGGTCACCGATCAGCACGGCCTCGTCGGCCGTGGAGCCCAGACGCTTAAGACCCGCCTTCAGGGCAAACGGGGCGGGCTTCATGGCGTGGCTGATGGCCTCGAGCCCCAGCTCGCGTGCCGATGCCATGACCTGGTCGCGATGCCAGTTATTGGACACCATGCACAGCTTAAAGCCCTTGGCATGGGCGGCCTCGAGCCAAGCGGAAACCGCAGCGGGGACCTGCTCGGTATCGCGCGGAACCAGGGTGTTATCGCGGTCGAGTAGAATGGCGCGCTTGCCGTCGGCCCAGAGGGTATCGAGGTCGATGCGGTCGACTGAGGCAACATATCGTTTGGGGCTAAAAATCCTCATGATCAATTCCAAGACTGTTGGTGCTCTTCGTAGGTCTTCGAGAAATACTCCTCGTCCTGTGTAATGTAGAAATACAGGTCATCGGAGTCGGTCGGCTCAAGGGTAGCCTTGAGCGCCTCGAGCGACGGAGAGCAGATGGGCGTGGGCGGCAGGCCCTCGTGCTTATAGGTGTTATACGGGCTATCGCTCTGCAGGTCGTCGGCGGTAACCTCGCCGCCGGTGACATACATCATGGTCGCATCGCTATTGAGGTAACGCAGGCCATCGAGCTTGCCAGCCAGACGGTTATAGAAAACCGATGCCACATGCGCGCGCTGATCGGCGTTGAGGCCCTCACGCTCGACGATCGAGGCAAGGTTAACGATGTCGTAATCGGACATCTCCACGCCATAGCGCCCCTTGATCTTGGCCTCGCAGCTGGCAAAGTCAAGCGACTTATACTCGGCGTTGAACTGGTCAAGCATGGCGCGAATCACATCATCGGCAGACGGGTCCTTACCCAACGAATAGGTCTTGGGGAATAGGAAGCCCTCGAGTGAATCGTTTGCAGCGTCTTTAAGGAAAGCGTAATCATTCACATAATTGCTCGCCTTGGCCTGGTTAAGGAAATCTTCCTTAGAAATGCTGTCGTATGCCGCGGCCACACGATCGGCGACCTGGTCGACCGTCAGGCCCTCAGGGATAGTCAGTGCATCGGAGCCCGCATTGGGGCCTTCCATGAGCTGCTGAACAACCTTGGTCGCGTCCATGAGCGTGGTAAACGAGTAGGCGCCAGGCTTAAGCGACATATCGGCATTGAGCTTTTTGACCGCCGCGTAATAATCCTTGGGGTCTTCGACGATATGGTTCTCGGAGAGAATCGAAGCGATGGTATCACCAGAGGCGCCATCGGGAATCGTGATAGTAACTTGCTGGCCAGCAGCGACTTTCGCATCCTCGCCGACAAAGAAGTCCTTGACGGCTGGCACGACAAAGAAAACGATCGCGACAAGCGCAAGCACGGCGATGACGCCACCGATAATCATGGGCACCGGAGAGCTTTTCTTTTGGACGCCACGGCGGGCATGCGCGTTATAGCTCGAGCGCGTGGCCGGAGCAACGCCGTGCGAGCCATGAGCATGATGTGCGCGAGAGCGTGATTGCGGGGCCTGTCCCTGCGTGCGCTGGGCAGGAGTCTGCTGCTTAAAACGAGCGCCGCCAGCAGGCTGCGCGGGACGAGCTGCGGGCTGTTGAGCAGCACGCTGAGTAGGCTGAGCCGAACGCTGCATCGGCTGCCCCGGGCGCTGGCCAGGCTGAGCAGGGCGCGGCACGGGCTGCCGTGTACGATTCTGCTGGCGCGGATCGGAAGCGCTAGGCATGCGAAACCTCCTCGTTTTTACGATCGAGCCATGTCTGCAAGAACAGGCTGGCGGCGATCATGTCAATCTTGCCCCTCATCTGCTTTTCGTTGAGTCCCTGCTCTCGCAGGATTCGCTTGGCCTCCTGCGAGGACAGACGCTCATCCTCAAACTCCAGCGGAAGTTCGAGCTCGTCGGCAATCTTTTGGGCCACGGCGGCGACGCGCTCGGCCTGGGGGCCAGGCTCACCGGCCATGGTCAAGGGACGTCCGCTTACCAGGATATCGGGCTCATAGTCCTCGACCAGGTAGCGAAACGTCTTTGCCATACCAGTGACCTCGGCAGCCGGAAGCACCTTGACAGGCATCGCCATCTTGCCATCACGGCTCGAGACGGCAATGCCAATCCTGGTCTCCCCTATGTCCAGTGCGAGCGCGACCACAGCGACTACTTAGGTTCTTAGGCGCCGAGCGCGGTCTTGGCGGCCGCGAGGGCATCGGCGATACCGGCAGCATTCTTGCCACCGGCCTGGGCCATGTTGGGACGACCGCCACCGCGACCATCGACCAGGCCCGCAATCTGCTTGATCACGTTGCCGGCATGGAAACCGGCCTTGACGGCGTCATCAGAGCCGGCGGCGAGCAGGGCCGGGGCGCCCTTCTCGGTCACGCTGGCGACGACGCAAGCGACGGGGCCGGCAACCTTCTGGTGCACGGTATCCCAGACGTTGCGCAGGTCTGCGGCCTCGAGACCCTGGAGCTCAGCGACAACGAGCTTGTAGCCGTTCAGCTCGACAGCGCCCTCGATGGCGCCAGAGATAGCGTCGGAGGAGCCACCGGTGAGTGCCTTCTTGAGCTTGTTGGACGTCTCGCGCAGCTCGGCCTGCAGGTTCTCCACGCGGGCGGGAACCTCGTCAACACGGCACTTGAGCGCAGCGGCAGCGGCGTCAACGAGCGCCAGGCGGTCGGCCATGTAGTCGAGAGCGCCCTTGGAGGTCACGGCCTCGATACGGCGGACGTTGGAGCCCGTAGAGGACTCGGAAATGATCTTGAACAGGCCAATCTCGGCAGTATTGGCGGCATGCGTACCGCCGCAGAGCTCACGGGAGAACGGCTGATCCTCGGCGCCCACGGAGACGACGCGGACGACGTCGCCGTACTTCTCGCCAAAGAGGGCGACAGCACCGGCGGCCTTGGCCTCGTCGATGCCCATGACGCGGGTCACGACCGGTTTGGAAGCGAAGATCTGCTGGTTGACCAGGTCCTCGACAGCCTTGAGCTGCTCGGAGGACAGGGCCTCGAAGTGCGTGAAGTCAAAGCGCAGGTGCTCGGGCGTCACCAACGAGCCAGCCTGGGAGACATGCTCGCCCAGGACCTGCTTAAGCGCGGCGTCGAGCAGGTGCGTGGCAGTGTGGTTGCGGCGCAGGAAGCCACGGCGCTCGGCGTCGAGCGCGGCTGTCACGGTAGCACCGACGGTCAGTGTGCCCTCGGCAACGTGCGCGACGTGAGCATACAGGCCATTGTGGTTCTTGGTGTCGGCAACAGTCAGCGCAACGCCCTCGGCGGAAAGCTCACCGGCATCGCCCTGCTGGCCACCCATCTCGGCGTAGAACGGGGTGCGGTCGAGCACGACCTCGACGTCCTCACCGGCGGAAGCAGACTCGACGGACTCGCCGTTGCGAACGATGGCGACCACCTTGGCGCCCTCGATGACGTCGTTGTCATAGCCGTCGAACTCGGTCGCGGCAACCTTGTCGGAAAGCTCGACCCACACGTCGTTGAAGCTACCCCAGGCATCGCCCTTGGCGTTGGCGCGGGCGCGGGCCTTCTGGTCCTCCATGCAAGCGGTAAAGCCGTCCATGTCGACGTCGTGACCGGCAGCACCGGCGATCTCAACGGTCAGGTCGATGGGGAAACCAAAGGTGTCATGCAGCTTAAAGGCAACGTCGCCCGGAAGGACAGCGCCCTCGGCAAGCGCGGCCAGGGCCTCGTCCAGGTAAACGCGGCCGTTGTCGAGCGTCGTGGAGAAACGCTCCTCCTCGGAGGCGACGATGCCCTTAACGAGCGCGACGTTCTTGAGCAGCTCGGGATAAGCCTCGCCCATCTGAGCGTTGACCTCGTCGATAAACTTGGTCAGGAAGGCGCCCTCGATGCCCAGCAGACGACCGTGGAACACGGCACGGCGGAGCAGGCGGCGAAGGACGTACTCGCGACCCTCGTTGCCGGGCAGGATGCCGTCGGAGATCATAAAGTCGACGGCACGGGAGTGGTCGGCGATGATGCGCAGGGAGCGGCTGGCACCGGAGTAATCGTCGGCGTCATAGGTCTTGCCGCTGATCTTCTCACCGAGCTTGATGAGGTGCTGCATCAGATCGCCGTCGTAGTTAGCGGTCTTGTGCTGCATGATAGCGGCCATGCGCTCCAGACCCATACCCGTATCGAGGTTGCGGTGCGGCAGCTCCGGCATGGAGCCGTCCTCCTGGCGGTCATACTGGGTAAACACGAGGTTCCAGAACTCAAGGAAGCGGTCACAGTCGCAGCCGGGCTTGCAGTCGGGGCTGCCGCAACCGACCTCCTCGCCCATGTCAAAGTAGATCTCGGAGCACGGACCGCAGGGGCCGGTGGGGCCAGCGGCCCAGAAGTTGTCGTCCTCGCCCAGACGCGAGATATGATCCTCGGCAACGCCCAGGGAGCGCCACACGTCATGGGTCTCGTCGTCCTCGGTAAAGACGGTGAAATACAGGCGGTCGAGCGGCAGCTTGAACTCCTTGGTGATGAGCTCAAAGGCCCAAGCGCAAGCCTGCTGCTTGGAGACGCCGCCAAAGGAGAAGTCGCCGAGCATCTCAAAGAAGGACAGGTGACGGCCGTCCTCGCCGATGCAGTCGATGTCGTTGGTGCGGACGCACTTCTGGCAGGAGATCGCGCCGATCTCCTTCATGGTCTTCTTGCCCTGGTAGTACTCCTTAAACTGGTTCATGCCGGCGTTGGCAAGCAGCAGCGAAGGATCGTCGGGGACGAGGGACGAAGAAGGATAGAGCTTAAGACCGCGCTCCTCAAAGAAGTTGAGGAACTTGGAGCGAATCTCGGCCGTAGTCATTGACGGGTAGTCAGCACTCATAGAGGGAATCTCCTCGGTTTCACATCGAAACAGTTCAAACGTAACGATATTACCATCCCACCGCGCCTGTGCAAAAAAGAGGGCCGGCAAACAGCGACCCTCCAGCGAAAGTGCACGTTATTTAGTACTGTGCGATCCTTTGAAAAAGGACTGCTGTAGAATTACATATAAGAGTCACCCGGAAGGAGCGATCGATGAAAAGCAAACGATTTTTCCTCAATGCACTTCTGTTAGCGGCACTTTTAACGCTATTGGCTTTCTCCTGCTGGTACGCAAACCAACCAGCATTTGGCTACGTGTTGTATGCAGTAATGTCCGGCGATAAGGCTTATTACACTTTACGCGCAATTGACATTCTCTTTTTCTATGTTGCCGGTCCCTTATCAATCGCTTTGCTCGCGTTTCTTGTCATTTACAACTTCAAGAAACGTTAATGGGGCCTATTTAGAATCCGAATCGTCCATGGACCCGTCGATGCCGGTTTTGGTATCGTCATCAGAGTTGGAATCGTCATCCTTGGCGAAGGGATTCTTGAAGAAACCCGTGGCATCGGGCTGAAGACCCGAGAGCTTGATCCAGGGATTATCGAGCTCGGGCTTGGGCATGGCCTTGGCCTCGGGCGCAGTCTCGTTACCGATGAGCTCGGACTCGTAAATGAAGGTGTCGTCGCCGAGCGCGTCGTAGGCGGCGACCGGATTGCCATCGGCATCGCGGTACGGCGTGCCCTTAAACACGGCGCCGTCATAGGCCACAAGCTGTCGGCCGGTCTCATTCTCGAAGTAGTACACGAAGATACCCTTGAGGGCCGCACACAGCGGGATGGCAATAATCATGCCGATGGGGCCCATGAGTGCCGAGCCAATAACGAGCGCCGTGAGGCTCATGATGGGATGCACCTGCACCGAGCTCTGCATGACCTTAGGCGAAATTACGTTATCGGTGACGTTTTGCGCGACCATCGTCACGATGAGCGTCCATAACGCCAACATGGGGCTGAACATGAAACCGAGCACTGTGGCGATTGCTGCGCTCACCCAGGGACCGACGACCGGAACCAAATGCATGATGCCGGTAAAGATAGCCATGAGCGCCGCATACGGATGGCCAATGATCATAAAACCAATAAAGGCGAGGAAACCACCGCAGATGGACGTCACGACCATACCGCGCATGTAGCCGCCGACAGAGCGAGAAAGGATGGCGACCATAAAGCGGTACGAAGTCTCCTTCTCCTGACCGATGATGGTGCAAATCTCGTGGTGCATGCGAGGATAATCGCAGGCCATCCAGTAGGCAAGCACCAGACCAAGGAAGATCACGAACAACTGCGAGGCCGTATTGGTGATGAGCGGGAACACACCGCGGCCAAGCTCGGCAGCGATCTGAGACACATACTTCGATGCCACGGTAACCAGCGACGAAAGATTATCGTCCAAATACTCCATGAGCGGCGTGTTGTTGAGCGTCTTGACATGCGAAACCATCTCGTTGAGGTCGCCGCCCGCAACACGAAGCTGCTCAGGCAGACGGCTCAGGACTTCCATGATCTGACCAAAAAGAATCGGCGACAAGATGCAAACAACACCGACGAGCACGGCAACAACAACAATAAGCGCGATAAGCGAACCGATGCCACGACCAACGCCATGATGCTCGAGCCAGTTGGTGATCGGGGACATCACAAAAGCAATGATGGAACCAACAGCGAGAAACTCGATAACCGGTGCCAGGATGCCCATAAGGTTAAAGATGACGGCAGCGATGACAATGCAGCCGACAACAGCCCAAATGCGAAGCGTCAGAATGCGGGTATCGCGCAGCGTGCGGTCGGTTTGTTGGGGGTGCTCACTCATGAACGAATCATCACTCCGTCGGGGTCGATCTTGTCCTGAATCTTCTTAAGCGTGCGGCGCAACAAGCGCGAGACCTGCACCTGCGAGATGCCCAGCTTCTTAGCGATCTCGATCTGGGTCATCCCCTTTACAAAGCGCAGCTCGATGACTTCGCGCTCGCGCGGCGAGAAATCGCGGATGGCTTCCTCGATTACCAGGCGGTCATCGGTAAAGTCGAGCTCGTTGTCGTCGTCGGCATAGCGATCGAGAATCGAAGGCGCATCATCGGAATCGGACGCACCGGGGGCCTCGATGGGCACCGAGGTGTAAGCCGAGGACGATTCCATGGCTTCGAGCACCTCGTCGACGGACACGTCCAGGTATTCGGCGATTTCCTCAACCTTGGGCGAACGCTGCAGCTCGTTGGTGAGCTTATCGGTAGCCTGGTTGACCTTAGCCGAGAGCTCCTGCAAACGACGGGGCACGCGCACGCTCCAGCCCTTGTCGCGGAAATGACGCTTAATCTCACCCATAATAGTAGGTGTGGCAAACGTCGTGAACTCGAGCCCGCGCTCAGGGTCAAAGCGGTCGATAGCCTTGAGCAGGCCCAAATAGCCGACCTGCAAAAGGTCATCGAGCGGCTCGCCGCGGTTCTTAAATTTGTTGGCAAGAAACCTTACCAGGTTCATATGGGACATGACGAGCTGCTCGCGAGCATCCGGATCACCGGTCTCCTTATAACGACGAAACAGCTCGCGGGTTTTCTCCTTGTCCCAAGCGGTCTTGCCGCTCCGGGAACGTTCGGTCATATTAGATATCCGCCTTGAGGTCGAGGGAAAGCGTTAGAGGCGCCGCAGTCTTTTCGTAGGAATCGCACACGCTTGCAAGAATGAGCTCGGCATACACAGCAGCCTGGTCATCCTCGTCGACGGTGGCCTGTTCCCCAAAGGTAAAGGTCATGCCGACGTGAGATTCGTCCACATCGAAATTGATCGTGATGTCGTCGCAGTCGACCGCGGTGCACCCAAAGATGAAGGCTTCCTCGGCAGCCATGCGGATATCCTCGATGCGATCGACGGACATAGAGCACAGGGCGCCGACGTTGGCGGCCGTCATGCGCACCAAGCGCGCGAGACGCGGATCACCGGCAACGCTCAGCGTAATGGGGCAGGTTGCTTCACTACTCATCGCAGGACTCCTCGGAGGTCTCGGCAGGCGTATAGGTGTAATACTGAGCAGGCTTAGCAGCGGGCTTCTGAACATCATCGTCGTCAGCAGCGGCATCGTCATCGTCAATCAGAACGCGCTCAGTAGGCTGCTCGGCCTCGGCGGCGGCAGCGGCGAGCTTGCGATCGGCGTCGGCTGCAGGAGCCTTCACCTTATTGAAGAGCTTCTGCACGGCGCCAGCAGCAGAATCAGTCACGCTCGATACGGCATTGCTAGCCTCGGCCACGCTGCCCGTGACCTCGGAGATGTCGCGAACGACCGCCTCAACCTCAACGAGGTTAGACGTCAGAGCATCAACGGCAGTCTTGCTCGACTTGAGGAGCGGCTCAACCTGGGCAAGTGCCGGCGTAAGCTCGTCAACGGCGCCATCGAGCTTTGCCACCACGGGCTGTGCCTCGGCGAGCGTATTGTTAAGGTCACTCACCGTCTTGTCGAGCGAGTCGACGACGGTGCGGGTCTTGCGCAGCGTGAGCGCGAGCTCGACAACAGCCCACACGCCGGCAACGGCGAGCACCAGCAGGGCGATTTGAATGGGACTCATACAAGCCTCCCGAAGGAATCGAAATACAGACGTTTTTCATGGTACCCCAAAGAAGGGCAAAGATACCCAAAGGGAATGCGCGAGGCGCCAATGGCCTACTTGGGAGCGTTGCCGCTACGGTCGCGCTCGCTTTGCTCCACACGCCACTCTTCCCAACCGCGGCCGGCAGGCTGCCAGAACGCACCGCGCTCCAACCCCTCGGGCAAATAGCGCTGATCGACCCAGCCTTCGGGATAATCGTGCGGGTACTTGTATACACCGTACTCGTCGCTGCCGGGACGGTGACGATCGCGCAGGTAGCTGGGCACCTCGCGAAGACCACTGCTGTGGATATCGGCCAGCGCCGCATCGATCGAGGCCTCACACGCGTTGGACTTAGGCGCCAGGCACACATAGAGCGCAGCCTGAGCCAGGTTGATGCGACACTCGGGATAGCCAATGACCTCGGCAGATTTAAATGCGGCATGTGCCACCAAAAGCGCCTGCGGGTCGGCGTTGCCAACATCCTCGGAAGCCTGAATCATAATGCGGCGAGCGATAAACTTGGGATCCTCCCCCGCATCGATCATGCGCGCAAGCCAATAAATGGTGGCATCGGGATCGCTGCCTCGCATGGACTTGATGAACGCGCTAATAATGTCGTAGTGCATATCACCGTTTTTGTCATACGAAAACCCACGACGCGGATTGGCGATCTTCACGTCATCCACGGTAATGGGATAGCGTTCCCCCGCCGCCGGCGCTGGCGTTCCCTCGGTATCGGGACGCGTAACGGCAATCTCACTCGCAAGCTCGAGCGTCGTGAGCGCCGAGCGCGCATCACCCGCGGCCAGCGTGCAAATGGTCTTGACTGTATCCTCATCGGCCGAGAACTTACCGTTTAAACCCTGCGGCGCCTCGAGCGCACGCTCAATGAGCGTGGCGATATCCTCGTCCTTCAGGTGCTCAAGCTCTACCACACGCCCACGCGAGAGCAATGCCGAGTTGACCTCAAAGTACGGGTTTTCCGTCGTGGCGCCAATCATAATGACGG
>UQQL01000033.1 GCA_900543275.1 uncultured Collinsella sp.
CCGAGGGCTTTGGCGCCGGCATGGGCGGTATGACCGAGACCTGCGGCGCCATCTCGGGCGCCGTGGCCATCATGGGCTTTGTAATGAGCGATGGCATGGAAAACCCGAAGACCAAGGGCCAGACCTACAAGCTGTCGCGCGAGATTGCCAAGCGCTTTGGCGAGAAGAACACGACGACCGTCTGCGGCACGCTCAAGGGCATCGGATCGGACAAGGGTCCGCTCCGCAGCTGTCCCGGTTGCATCGACGATGCCGTCGAAATCGCCTGTGATGTACTAAAGCAGCTCGCCGAGTAAACGGCAGCGACATAAAACGACGGTCGATGTGCTTGGGATCCGTCCAAAAGCACGCCGGCCGTCGCCGTTAGAACTCGGCAAATTCGGGAGTGCTGACCTCAATCTCCTCGCGCCCCGCCATAAGCTCGCGCATCTTAGCGCAAAACGACTCCTGCTCCCCCGCCTTAAACACCAAATGAAGTGTCACGGCATCCGCGTACTCGGTATCCGAAACCTTGGCACCGGAATCCTGGGCCAAGCGAAGCACCTGCTCATACTGCGGATAGGCCACATGCACGTCAACAGGCACGACACTCGTCATCTCGACGATCTGCCCAGCCTCCTGAGCCGCGGCCACCGCCGCTTGCGTCGCCGCAGTATAGGCGCGAACCAGGCCGCCCGGCCCCAACAGCGTGCCGCCAAAATAGCGCGTCACTACGCAGCAAACATTTTTGAGCTCCGCACCGCGCAACACCTCGAGCGTCGGCATACCGCTCGTGCGGCTCGGCTCACCATCATCGCTCTGGCGCTCGCGTCCATCGACCAAAATCCACGCGGGAACATTGTGTCGAGCGTCGTAATGACGCTTGCGAACCATCTCGATAAAGGCATTCGCCTCGTCCTCGGACTCAATATGGACCAGCTGGGCAATAAACCGGCTCTTGCGGTCCACAAACTCGCCCGAAGCCTCAATATTCGATTGCAGAGTAAAATATCTGTCCAACAAAGCCCCTCAACAAAATAAAGCGCAGCAACGAACAGCCTCAATAATACGATAACCCTAGTAAAAAGAATGGCAACGCCGATGATTCCGTCAACGAAAGCGAGAACCCGTCAGCGCGAGCAAGGTGCCTTGAAAGCCGAGGGCATTGACCTTATGGTCATGCCCGAAGGTTTGAAAGGCAGATTGCCGCGCTGACGGGTTCGCAGCGTCAACAAAGTGCCGAGTGGGCCGATAAGCCGGGTTCTGTCGTGAACGGTCATTTATCTTGTCTGCACGTTACCATGCAGCTCCACGCACGCTACCCGAACGCGGACCGGGCCGGCCCATAGCGTTCCTATTCGCGCTTGCTCCGGATGGGGCTTGCCAAGCCGCCGTGTTGCCACGACGCTGGTGGTCTCTTACACCACCGTTTCAGCTTTTCCCTTTACGCCTTGCGGCGCAGGTGGGAGTCTTCTTTTCTGCGGCGCTTTCCGTCGGATCACTCCGCCCGGCCGTTAGCCGGCATCCCGCCCTCTGGAGCCCGGACTTTCCTCACGCGTACTGCATGCAGCACATCGCGCGACCGTCTGGCCCACTCAGCAGTGCAAGAGTGTAGCACACCGTTACCGCAGGCAATGGCACAACGCAAACGCTCGACACGATAAACCAAGAACCGCCATGCACTACAATGGTCCTGTCGATGGGCAACGTCGTCAGTCGAGACGCGACCGCGCTCCGCACCCCTCCGTCTACTCGGTGTGTTCCCGCCTCCTCCCCGAGGCGGGATGTCGGCTTTTTTCATGCACCGACAATCCAATAGCCTGTGGACAGCCCGGCAGCATTGCGCATCTCGGCGCCAAATGCAAAAAGGGACCCGTCCATTACAGACGGATCCCTTAAAACAAGTGATCGTCAAACCGATTTACTCGGCGTCGGTCTCCTCGTCCTTCTTCTCGGAAGGCAGCGGGGTAACCTCGATCTCGACGCCCAGAGTCTCAGCAGCAGACTTCATGGACAGGGAGATACGACGACGGTCGAGATCGATCTCCATGACCTTGACCTGAACCTTGTCGCCCACGTGGGTGACCTGAGAAGGCTGATCGACGTGCTTGTTGGCCATCTCGGAGATGTGCACCAGGCCCTCGATGCCCTCGCCCAGGTCGACGAAAGCGCCGAACGGGACAAGCTTGGTCACAGTGCCCTCGACGATAGCGCCGACGGGATACTTCTTGACCAGTGCGCGCCACGGATCCTCGGTGGTCTGCTTGAGACCCAGGGAGATGCGCTCGCGGTTGAGATCGACGTCGAGAACCTCGACCTCGACCTCCTGGCCGACCTTGACAACCTCGGAAGGATGGTTGACGTGGTTCCAAGAGAGCTCGGAGATGTGGATGAGGCCGTCGATACCGCCGAGGTCGACGAAGGCGCCGAAGTCGACGATGGAGGAAACGGTGCCCTGGAGACGCATGCCAGACTTGAGCTTGGACAGGATCTCGGAACGCTCGGCCTTACGGGACTCCTCGAGCACGACGCGACGGGAGAGGACGACGTTGTTGCGGTTGCGGTCCATCTCGATGACGCGAGCCTCGATGCGGGTGCCCATGTAGGAGGTGAGGTCCTTGACGCGACGGAGGTCGACGAGGGAAGCGGGCAGGAAGCCACGCAGGCCGATGTCGAGGATCAGGCCGCCCTTGACAACCTCGATAACCTCGCCCTCGACATTCTCGCCGGAGTTGAACTTCTCCTCGATGCGGTTCCAAGCACGCTCGTACTCGGCACGCTTCTTGGACAGGACCAGACGACCGTCCTTGTCCTCCTTCTGGAGAACCAGAGCCTCGATGGGATCACCGAGTGCAACGATGTCTGCAGGGTTAGCGTCCTTGCGGATGGACAGCTCGCGGACCGGGATAACGCCCTCGGACTTGAATCCGATGTCAACGAGCACCTCGTCATGCTCGATCTTAACGACAGTGCCGTTAACGAGATCGCCCTCATCAAAGTCGGTAATCGTACCGTCGATGAGGTTGTTCATCTCCTCCTCGTTGACATCGTCAAGAGAGAAAATGGACGAGTTCTGAATCTCACTCAAAGGTGGACCCCTTTCGAACTACGGGGCCCCGATTGCTAGGACCTACAGAAGGGTGCGACAAGCACACAACGTTTAGGAACACTCGGGAGCCGACAGATACTAATGTGACGCTTATGCAATCACGTTCGTATAGATTACGGGGAAATGAGTTCGATTTCAAGCGTGAACTGCGATTTTTTACTCGTGTGGAGACTTTTTCGTAATCTTATGAACACACGTCTCCGCAACTTGACGATAACCAGCCAGGCATTCGGCTTTGGGGTAAAGTATCCGGAGCCAACGATTCTAGATCGATTTTTCGAGAAAGGTGCCCGCGTGCTCAAAGCAGTCGTTTTCGATATGGACGAAACGCTTCTTAGCATCAACCTCAACGCGTTCATCCTTCGCTATTTTAAGGATGTCTCTTCGATGCTCGCGGATATCGGGCGCCGCAGCCGCGGTGGCACGATGGCACGCCTCGGCACCATCCTGGTCGACCTCAACGCCAATCGCCGCAGCGGCACGGACAACCGCACCAATCTTGAGTTTTACCAAGAAGAGGTCGAGCGCCGATGCGGGATTTGCCTCTCCGATCCCCTCATCTACGAGGCGTTTACCTACTACGACCGCGAAGTTCTTCCGTACAAGAATGACGAACTCATCAACGCCCATGCCATGCCGGGCGCACACGCCGCGCTCCAGGCCGTACAGGACGCAGGGCTGCGCTGCGCGCTCTTTACCAACCCCAGCTTTCCGCAGGGGGCCATCGAGTGCCGCATGGGTTGGGGCGACCTGGCCGACGCCCCCTTTGAGCTCGTCACGCACATGGGAAACGCCACCCGCTGCAAGCCTGATGCCACCTACTATCTAGAGCAGCTTCAGGTGATGGGGCTCGAACCGCACGAGGTCCTTATGGTGGGCAACGATCCCAAACGCGACTTCCCTAGCCCCACCTGCGGCATTCAGACTGCCTATGTAGGCCAGGGCAAGCCCAACCGAGTCACCTGGCGCGGAACCATGGAAGGCTTCGCCCGCGACTTTAACGCCGTAGTAGAGGCCTTCTACGAGCACCAAGTAGCCGACGAACTGTCCTAGCACACTTGGGTTTTGCCGATCATGATGTTGAGGATCTCGACGTCGGTATCTTTCATGCCCACACGGCCTACGTAGCCCATACTGGCGATTGTCTGCTCAACGGTATCTTGGATCAGGCCCTCGCCGGCGCGGAAGCCGCGACCCTGCATGGCCATATCATGGCCCAGGATCGCTGCATCGACGGCAGCCGAGATCTTGGCGGCACAGCTCGCCTTGGCGCCATCGCACACGATGCCGCCCACATTGCCGAGCGTATTGGAGACCGTCGCACCGATTTGCTCGCGCGTGCCACCGCACAGCCAGGTAATCGCGGCACCGGCACCGCACGCAGCGCAAATAGCGCCGCAAAACGCCGAGAGCGCACCAATGTAGCTCTTGATATGCACGGCAATGAGATCGGACAGCATCACGGCACGCACCAGGCGCTCGTGGTCGCAGCGCAGGTACTCGGCATACTCCATGACGGGCAGTGCGCAGGTAATGCCCTGATTGCCCGAGCCGCACACAATGGCGACCGGCAGCGCGCAACCGTTCATGCGGGCGTCGGACCCGGCGGCCGCACGGGCACGGGCACGGCAGGCGACGTCATCGGCACGAGCACCCAGCAGCGTACGACCCACCTCGGCGCCCCAAGCGTGCGCAAGGCCCTCGGCACTGATTGCGCCATTCAGCTCAATCTGACGCTCAACGGCAGCGCGGGCGCCCTCAATGTCACCGTCCTCGATAAAGTCGATGATGGAATCAATGGACATGGGCGTATCGGCGTTATCTGCCGCACGCTCGGCCACCACGCGCTCGGCGCAGGCGGCGCACTCCCCCGCCGACTTGCCGCATACCGGAATACCATCGAGCGTATGGCACGTGACATTAGTGTGGTGATCGGTAATCTCGACGACCGCGGTATGGCCCCCGGACGTCGCAGTCACCTTGATGTAGAGGTTGGGCACACCCTCGACAAGCGACACATCGCAGTAGCCGGCGTCGGCGAGGAGCTCGGCCACGCGAGCGCGGTCTTCATCGTTAACGCTCTCGAGCACCTCGAGCGCGCTCTTAGCGTCGCCGCCCACGGCACCCAGCACGGCCGCGGCTTCAATACCGTGCATACCGCCCGAGTTGGGCACGGTCACGCTCTTAACGTTCTTGATAATGTTGCCCGAGCAGGCAACATCCATATGATCGGGTTCGCAACCGAGCGTCTGGCTCGCCAGCGCCGCTGCATAGGCAACGGCAATGGGCTCGGTGCAGCCGAGTGCACAGACAAGCTCGCGGTTCAAAACATCGCAAAACGCGGCATCACGGATGGAATCGGTAGGCATAGGTATCTCCTGCTTGCATAACGGGCTGGACTCTCAAAATAGTTGGCTCCTTTATTTGATAACAATGCATCAAAAACCGCAACCACGGTTCCGGCGGACGGCGCTCAAGCACAAATTGGCGGCATTATTCATGAGAGGCCGGTCTTGTTGCCTGCTAAAGCGTTTGACCAAAAAACGCCCGAGCGTTTACGCAAAAGTCGCGCTATCATGCAGTCGAACGCGGTAAACACCTTTAGCATTTGCGCCGCACAGACCAGAGAGGAACCATCCATGAAGATCGGTATCGGTAACGACCACGCCGCCGTCGAGCTCAAGAACATCATTTCCGAGCACCTGAAGGAACGCGGCTGCGAGGTCGTGAACTTTGGCACCGACACCTCCGAGAGCTTCGACTACCCCATCGCCGGTTACAAAGTGGGCAAGGCCGTTGCCAACGGCGACGTTGACCTGGGTATCCTGATCTGCGGCACCGGCGTCGGGATCAGCCTGGCTGCCAACAAGGTCGAGGGCGTACGCGCCGTCGTGTGCTCCGAGCCCTTCAGCGCCAAGCTCTCGCGCATGCACAACAACACCAACGTGCTCGCCTTTGGCGCCCGCGTCGTTGGCTCCGAGCTCGCCAAGATGATCGTCGACGAGTGGCTCGACGCCGAGTTTGAGGGCGGCCGTCACGAGCGTCGCGTTAACCTCCTCAACGAGATCGACCACACGCGCGGCCTTAAGATCGTCGACGAGGCCTAAAGATTCACAAAGCCATACGACGCTAACGCCAGCCCCCGCCCGGAAGAAACATCCGGACGGGGGCTCTTTAGTAGATTTGTGGGGGTTTACCAAAAGTCTACTGGAATAAAAAGGGCGCCGCGGATGAAGTTCCGCGGCGCCCAAGCCACACGCTAACAGCTTTAAGGAGTCAAAGCTGGTTTAGCCAAAAAAGCGCTTGATCTCGATCTCGGCGTTCTCCAGGCAGTCGGAGCCGTGGATCACGTTGGCGTTGACATCGACAGCAAAGTCGCCGCGAATGGTGCCGGGGGCAGCATCAAGCGGGTTGGTGGCGCCCATAAGGGTGCGCATCTTGGAGACAGCGGAGAGGCCGGAAACGACCATCTTGACGACCGGACCGCTCGTCATAAAGTCGCAGAGACCGCCAAAGAAGGGCTTGTCGGCCAGATGGGCGTAGTGCTCCTCGACGGTAGCGCGCTCGAGCGTGGTCATCTCCATGCGCTCGATAACAAGGCCGCTGCGCTCAATGCGAGCAACGATCTCGCCGATCTTGCGATCGCGCACGGCGTCGGGCTTAATCATGATGAAGGTCTTCTCGATAGCCATAAGGTAGCCTTTCAAGTAGGTTCGCGCGTGCCCAAGTCCCATTCCGGCACCCGCCTGGACTGCATCGTAACAGAGTTCTAGCTGCAGTTAAACAAAAAGCCGTTTATTGAAGCGTTATTATTTATTAAAGCGCTCCATATGTGTCACTTCTGTTTCGAAGCCCGACTAGAGTACCATCCGTCCCACTTTCAACTGCAACGAACAGAACGGGCGGTCGATTGTCGCCCGTGAACGCACCCCCTTCACAACCTGCGCAAATGTCCTACAGAAGTTCTCGACAAGCTCCTTCCTTCTCTATAACAAAACGGGTGCCCACCGTAGCGGGCACCCGTAAAGGCAAAATATGATGAACACACCAGACAGACGCATCCAATAAGCTAATTAGCTCCGTGGCCCATCTCGACGACCTTGGATAACGAGCCAAACACACCCTCATCGGCCGCGAGCTGCGCCTCGGCTCTTCCCAACTGCACGGCAACGGCAGCAGGGGCGGTACCACCCTCGGTCGTGCGCGCGGCGACAATCGACGGGATGTCGAGTGCCTCGGTAATGTCGCGCTCAAAGAGCGGACTTGCTTCCTGAAACACCTCAAACGGCAGGTCCTCAAGATTGCAGCCGCGCTTCTCACACATTAGGACAAGATGACCCACCACGGCATGTGCCTCGCGGAACGGCAGGCCGCGCTTTGCCAGGTAATCGGCAGCATCAGTGGCTGCCAAGTGGCCCACACCACACTCGCGCGCCATGGCGTCCTCGTTGACAGTCCAGGTCGAGATCATGCCGGCCATAACCGACAGGCACTGCATGAGCGTATGGGCGGTATCGAGCGCACCCTCCTTGTCCTCCTGCAAGTCCTTGTTATAAGCAAGCGGCAGGCCCTTCATGGTCACGAGCAGCTGCACCAGGTTGCCGTACACGCGACCGCTCTTGCCGCGGATAAGCTCAGCAAAGTCGGGGTTCTTCTTCTGCGGCATGATAGACGAGCCGGTGGAATACGAGTCGGAAAGCGTGATAAAGCCGAATTCGGAGCTCGACCACAGCACGATCTCCTCGGAAAGACGCGACAGGTGCATGGCCATGACGGAGCCGGCGTAATGCAGATCGAGCAGGAAATCACGGTCGGAAACCGCATCGAGCGAGTTGGGAATCACACCCGCAAAGCCAAGTTCGGCAGCCGTCATCTGGCGATCGAGCGGATAGCTCGTACCGGCAAGCGCGGCAGCACCCAGCGGGCAGTTGTCGGCGGCATCAAAGGCGGCCTTCAGGCGCGTAAAGTCGCGCGCGAACATCCAGGAATACGCCAGCAGATGATGCGAGAGCAGCACGGGCTGAGCGTGCTGCATATGCGTGTAGCCCGGAAGAATCACCTTGTCGTACTTCTTGGCCGCATCCACCAGCACATGGCGCAGCTCAAGATTGGCCTCCATGAGCTCCTTGGCCAGCGCCTTGACGCCCAGGCGCGTATCGGTCGCCACCTGGTCGTTGCGCGAACGCCCAGTATGCAAGCGCTTGCCAGCCTCGCCGATACGACGCGTCAGCTCGCTTTCGATGGACATATGAATGTCCTCGTCGTTGATATCAAAGGTGAAGTTGCCGGCATCGATATCCTGTTCGATTCCGGTCAGGCCCTCGGCAATCGCCTGCTCGTCCTCGGCGCTGATAATGCCCTGGGCCGCCAGCATCTTGGCATGTGCCTTAGATCCGGCGATATCCTGCTTATAGAGATGTTTGTCAACCGGCAACGACGCGCCAAACTCCTGCGTGACCTCGGCCACGCCTGCCTCAAAACGACCGCCCCAAAGAGCCATGGAACCGTCCCCTTTCATCAAATCCCAAAACAAGCGCCCAAAGCAATGCGCCCTGTCGCTAAAGCGATTTCTCAACCGCTAGTTTTGCATATTCCCCACCATGTGCGAGGCCATATAGCTAATTTGCAAAGAAGTGACGCGCCATGCACTTGGCGCCCAACGTCTCCCTCCGAATGTTGCCCTGCGAACCATCGATCCAGGCCTTTAGGCTCATAGGAACGTCCTCGACCTTTGCAGCATCGAACTCGGGCGCGAGGGCAAGTAAAGCATGCGCGATAGCATTGAACATAATGGATACTCCCCATATATATAGGCGCAGGGCCGTCAAATTGATAGGAGGAGCCCCGCCGGACAACCCCGGCGGGGCTCGGACTCAGCCGCAGACGCGGCATCATATATGCGGGCGGAACGTAGGGGCCACCGATGTTAAGAAGTGTCAGCAAGCATAACGAAAGGTAGGGACCCCATGCGCCCGTTATGTATCACGCGGATGGGCCGCGCGGATACCAAAGGAAGGAGGCGCTAGGCCTGGGCGGCAGCAGAGCTGGGGCCCTGGACCTTAGCCCACGTCTTGAGCGACAGCGTATCGATCTCGATAAAGCCGGCGCTGGCCTTCTCGTCAAACGTAGTGTCGCGGTCGTAGGTAGCCAGACCGTAGTCATACAGGCTAAACGGGCTCTTGCGGCCGACGACATGGCAGTTGCCCTTAAAGAACTTCAGACGGACGGTGCCGGTCACGAACTTCTGGGTGTCGGCCATAAAGGCATCGAGCGCGTTTTTGAGCGGGCTGTACCACTGGCCGTTGTACACGGCGGTGGCCCAATCCTGCTCGAGCTTAATCTTGGTCTTGAGCAGGTCGCCCTCGACGCAGATGTCCTCGAGCGCCTTGTGGGCGGTGATGAGCGTCAGGGCGCCAGGAACCTCGTAGCACTCGCGACTCTTGAGGCCCACCAGACGATCCTCGACCAGGTCGAGACGGCCAAAGCCGTTGTCACCCGAAATCTTGTTGAGGGCGATGACGATCTCGGAGAGTTTCATCTTCTTGCCATCGACGGCGACGGGCTTGCCCGCCTCAAACTCAATCTCGGTGTAGGTCGGGGTGTCCGGCGTGTCCTCGGGGTTCTTGGTCATAACCCAGGCGTCGTCGAGCGGCTCGTTCCAGGGATCCTCCAGGTGACCGCACTCGATGGCGCGACCCCACAGGTTGTCGTCGATGGAATAGGGGTTGTCGTTGGCGCCCTCGGGAACCGGCACGTTGTGGGCGTGAGCATAGGCAACCTCATCGGGACGGCACTTCAGATCCCACTCGCGAACCGGGGCGATAACCTTAAGCTCGGGGTCGAGGGCCTTGACGGCAGCCTCAAAACGAACCTGGTCGTTACCCTTGCCGGTGCAGCCGTGGGCGACGTAGGTCGCGCCAAACTCGTGAGCGACCTCGACAAGCTTCTTGGCGAGCAGCGGGCGAGACAGCGCGGAGAGCAGCGGGTACTTGTTCTCGTACATGGAGTTTGCGGCGATGGCCTTAGTCAGGAACTCATCGGAGAACTCGTCGCGCAGGTCGAGCACCTGGCAATCGAGAACGCCCAGGTCAAGCGCCTTCTGCTTCTTGGCATCCAAGCCGGTCTCCTCCTGGCCCACGTTGCCGCAGACGCAAACGACATCGAGATTCTTCTCGTCCTGGAGCCACTTGACACATACGGATGTATCAAGACCACCGGAATATGCGAGAACGACTTTTTCCTTGCTCATGGCTGTTTCCTTTCGCCCTTGGTAGCTAGTTAGAACATCGGTCAGTTGCAAGTCATTTCGAGGTCAAAAAACCGTGCAATATCAGGTTAAATAGCAAAAAAGCAGCACAGCATGCCCTTGAAACATGCGTTTATATCGTGCTAAAACCCAACGACCTCAAAATGACTCTGTTGGGGCATTTCACCCCATACGAACAGAGACGATTGCTATCGTCGTCGGGAAATTGCGCGCTGGCGTCGGATGGCATTATCTGCAGTGGTGATGATCTTTACGAACTGCATCTGCCTCTCCTTTCACCTATCGCCGGGCGCAATTCTAATATCGTAAACGGTACCTTTTCTTCGGTAAGCGGTTGTATTTCCGTCTCCGTTTTCGATGGTCGCTATATTACGCTAAAGTGCCCGCAGCACAAGCGACAAATTCAAATTTCTGAAAAGTTTTTTCATTACTTTGTGAAGCGTGGTGCAAATACGCTCCGTTCCTGCGACAATACGCTCAGTTACTGGTTGATGGTTATAACGTCTGAAACAATTTCGAAACGAAAGGCGCGCTTTTATGCAAACTTACGAATCGGACACCAATATCGGAAGCATTAAGATTCTCGCCGTCGACATGGACAAGACGCTGCTCACCGACAAGCGCGTGTTGCCGCAGGGTCTTGATGAGCGCCTGGACAAGCTCGCCGACGCAGGCATTGTATTCTGCCCCGCCAGCGGACGCCCCGCCCCCAAACTCGAGGAAATGTTCGAGAACATTAAGAACCGCCTTGCTTTTTGTCCCGACAACGGAGCCTGCGTCATCTATCGCGGCAGCTATATCTATAAGAGCAACATCGATGTGGCGCTGTATCAGCAGGTGCTTGCTCGTGCCTCGGAGGACCCGCGCGCCGTTCCCGTCCTGTGCTGCTACGACGAGTTCTATGTGCTCGCCCGCGACCATCAATACCACGACGAGATCAGCGTCTACTACAACACGATCAACTATGTCGACACCTTTGAGGGCCTTGATATCGAGTCCAATAAGATCTCGATCTTTTTCCCCGCCTACGATGCCGAGCCCGCGTTCCGCGAGACCTATAACCCCGCGTTCTCGGATCAGCTCTATGTCACCAATGCCGGCCGCGAGTGGATCGACTTTATGAACCTGGGTGTCGACAAGGGCGCCGGCGTCGCGCATCTGTGCGAGCAGCTGGGCATTGATATCGCCGATGCCGCCGCCGTGGGCGATACGTACAACGACATCCCCATGCTGGAGCGCGTCGGGCATAGCTTTATCGTGGATAATGCCGAGGAGCACATGAACGCGCACGCCAAATGGCGTATTCCGAGCAACAACGACGGGGGCGTACTGACGCTCATCGACGCCATCCTGGCGGCTCGGTAACGTGGCTCGTCGGACCTGGCCGGGCGGCGCGGATTAGTTTTTCGTTCGGTCAGGTCCTGGGCTCGCTCGGAAAGCACATTAAGTGCTTTCCGGCTCGTGCGGAATCTACGAAAAACTAATCCGCGCCGCCCGGCCAGGTCCTAGGTTTACTTTCCTGCCGCCAAGATGGCGTCTTGAGTGTCTAGATACTTAGCTGAAATGATTTGAGCAGAGGGGAGCCCCTTGTTGGAAGGGGCTCCCCTCTGTTTTGGTTACTGTGGGACAAATTAATCAGTAGTGTTTGTCCCAAATCTTAAGTATGTGGGGGCTTGCGTCTTGGGCGAGCTTGCCTTACGGAGTGCTTCCCTATTTCGCGTCGGCCCAGGTTATGCCGGTGCTGGCTTCGGCGATCAACGGTACGCGGAGGTCTACTACGTGTTCCATGACGTCGCGGACCATGGTGGTTAGGCGCTCGACTTCGTTGACGGGGCACTCAAAGTCCAGTTCGTCGTGTACCTGCAAGATCATGTGGGCGGCAAAACCCTCTTCTTCCAGGCGGCGGCTCACGCGGGCCATGGCGATCTTGATGATGTCGGCCGCGGTGCCCTGCATGGGGTGGTTCATGGCCGTGCGCTCGCCAAAGCCGCGGAGTTGCGGGTTTTTGGCCTTGAGCTCCGGAATATGACGCCGGCGGCCGTACATGGTCTCGGCGTAGCCCGTCTGCTTGGCACGTGCCACCACGCTGTCGAGGAACGTACGCACACCCGGGTAGGCCTCGTAGTAGCGGTCGATCATGTCGCGCGCCTCGGCCATCGAGATGTGCAACGACTGCGACAGACCGTAGGCCTGCTGACCGTACACGATGCCAAAGTTCACGGCCTTAGCGCGGCTGCGCAAGTCGGGCGTCACCTCGGAAACCGGCACGCCAAACACGCGCGCGGCCGTCTCGGCATGGAAGTCTTCACCCTCGTTGAAGGCGCGCACCAGGTGCTCGTCTCCCGAAAGATGCGCCAGCAAACGCAACTCAATCTGCGAGTAGTCCACCGCCAAAAAGACGCTGCCCTCGCCCGCCGAGAACGCCGTCTTGACGGTACGCCCCAGCTCCGAGCGCGTCGGAATGTTTTGCAGATTGGGGTCGCTCGAAGACAGGCGCCCCGTCGCGGTGATGGTCTGGTTGTACGTGGTGTGCACACGCCCGTCACCACGGCGCAGCGGGCCCAGCGTGTCCAGATAGGTCGACTTAATCTTGGACTTCTCACGCCAGTCCAAAATCAGGCGCACGATCTCGTGGTCGCGGGCAAGGTCGCTCAGCACCTTGGCGTTGGTCGAATAGTAGCCGCGCTTGGTCTTTTTGAGGCCCTTGGTCGGAAGTCCCATAACATCAAACAGCACGTGCGAGAGTTGCATGGGGCTGCCGATGTTAAAGGTCTCGTCGCCGGCCAGGTCGCGAATGCTGCGCTCGACCTCGGCAATCTGGGTCGCCAGGCCCTCGGACAGACTGTGCAGGCGGTCGGGGTCCACGAGCATGCCCGCGCGCTCCATCTTGGCAAGCACCGGCACGAGCGGCATCTCGATCCCATCGAACACGTTGGCGGCGTTCTCGCGGGCCATGCGGTCACGCAGCGGTGCAACCAGCGCCAGCGTCAAGGCCGCCGTGCGAGCGGCGGGCGCAGGAGCGTCCTCGCCAGCACCCTCTGCGCCGCGCGCCGCAGGCAGCGCCATCTGCAGATACGTATCGGCCAGATACACCTCATCAAACTCGGAGCGGTCGGAATCCAACAGGTAGGCGGCAACAACGGTATCGAAGATGCGCGTGGAATCGACTGCCAGCGGATCCATGAGCTCGAGCTCAGAAGAATCGATGGGCGAAAGCTCATGCAGAAGCGCCTTCATATCCGGGCTCGCCACACGGCCTTTCATAAACAGACGCGCGAGCACGCCGGCAATCACGCCGTGGGCGAAGTTGAAGCCCTCAACCTCAGCCGCCGCACCGCTGTCGCCCTCCTCGAGCGCAAACAGGCCCTTGGACGTCGCCAACCACAGCGTGCGCGTCAGCCCAAAGAGCGCGCCCTCTTCCTTGTCATCGTCCACCACGGCGGCGACCCACTCGCCGGCATCAATCACGCGGGAGACCTCAGCCGCAACGGCACCAAGCGCGCCAGCATCGCCGGCGGCTGCGCGCAAAACGGCGGGAATCTCAAACGTGCCGGCAGCTGCCCCGCCCTCGCCGCCGATCAGCGCCAAGAAACGGTTCTGCATGGCGGTGATACCAAGCGTGCCCAGCGCCGCGGAAACCTCATCGGCGGAAAACGCCGGGAAGGACGTCGCCTCAAAATCGAGCTCAACGGGTGCATCGGTGCGGATGGTCGCCACCTTACGGCTCAGCAGCGCGTCGTCGATGTGTGCGCGCAGGTTTTCTCCCATCTTGCCCTTGACCTCGTCGGCGTGTGCGATGACCTCATCCAGGCTACCGTACTGCGCAATGAGCGCGCTCGCCTTTTTGGGGCCGATGCCCGGCACGCCGGGGATGTTGTCGGACGTGTCGCCCTTCAGACCATAAAAGTCGGGCACGAGCGCCGGCGTGATGCCGTGATACAGATCGTCCACGCTCTCGGGCGTCATGATCGCCACGTCGGACAGGCCCTTGCGGGTCGAGACCACGTTAACGTGCTCGGTCACGAGCTGATACATATCGCGATCACCGGTCACCAGCAGCATGTCGCAGCCGGCCTCCTCACCCAAGCGCGCCATGGTTCCCAGGATATCGTCGCCTTCCCAGCCCTCGGACTGCAGAATCGGCACGTTGAGCGCGGCGAGCAGCTCCTTGATCATGGGGAACTGCGCGTGCAGGTCGGGATCCATGGGCGGGCGCTGCGCCTTGTACTGCGGCAGCATCTCCATACGCACGCGCGGCTTGCCCTTGTCAAACGCCACGACAACGCCGTCGGGATTAAAGGCATCGATCATCTTGAGGAACATGTTCAGAAAACCAAAGATCGCGTTGGTGGGGCGACCGTCCGGCGCGTTCATGGTCGGCGGCACGGCGTGGAAGGCGCGATGCATGAGCGAGTTGCCGTCGATGACGGCAAAGGTACGGCGCTTTTCAGACATATTGAATACCTCGCTTTGGGCTGGGCACGGTTTGCTCACACCAGTTTACACGCTCCCCGCCCCGCGGCCACCGCACATCAGGCTTCCCTGCCGCCGCGGGCCCGCGCGTGATACGATGGCTCACGGTACATCAACCAGCACGATCGATCCGAAAGGAGCCTGCGTCATGGAGCGTCCCAGCGCATGGAAAAAGTACACGCCACAGCAGATCGAGGAGCTCGAGGAGCTTTGCCGCGGCTATAAGCAGTTTTTGAGTGAGAACAAGACCGAGCGCCTGTGCGTCAAGGCCGGCATCAAGATGGCCGAGGAGGCGGGCTACGTCAATCTGGAGACCGTGATCGCCGAGGGCCGCGCGCTCAAGGCCGGCGACAAGGTGTACGCCGCCAACCACGGCAAGGACCTCATGCTCGTCAACCTGGGCACCGCCCCGCTCGAGCAGGGCTTTAACATCCTGGGCGCCCACGTGGACTCGCCGCGCCTGGACCTCAAGCAGAACCCCGCCTTCGAGGCCGGCGACATGGCTTATCTCGACACGCACTACTATGGCGGCGTCAAGAGCTACCACTGGGTCGCTTCCCCGCTCGCACTCGTGGGCGTCATCTGCAAAAAGGACGGCACCACCGTCGACATCAACATCGGTGACAAGGCCGACGACCCGGTCTTTACCATCTCCGACCTGCTGATCCACCTCTCGAGCGAGCAGATGGCCAAGCCCGCCAAGGACGCCGTCGACGCCGAGATCCTCGACGTGATCGTGGGCGGCCGCCCCGTCAAGTTTGACGAGGACGACAAGGACGCTCCCAAGGAGCCCGTCAAGCAGATGTTCCTGGATATCCTCAAGGAGCAGTACGACGTCGAGGAGGAGGACTTCCTCTCCGCCGAGATCGAGGTCGTGCCCGCCGGCCCCGCCCGTGACATGGGCCTCGACCGCTCCATGATTCTGGGCTATGGCCACGACGACCGTGTCTGCGCCTACCCCTCCATGCTCGCCCAGATCAACGTCGCCAACGTGGAGCGCACGAGCATCACACTCATCGTCGACAAGGAGGAGATCGGTTCCGTGGGTGCCACCGGCATGACGAGCCGCTTCTTCGAGAACACCGTCGCCGAGATCATGACGCTCGCCGGCGAGGATAGCCCGCTGGCCCTGCGCCGCGCGCTCGCCCGCAGCCGCATGCTCTCCTCCGACGTGTCCGCCGGCTTCGACCCGGGCTACGCCGGCAAGTTCGAGACGAAGAACGCCGCCTTTATGGGTCGCGGCCTGTGCTTTAACAAGTACACGGGCAGCCGCGGCAAGGGCGGCTCTAACGACGCCGACGCCGAGTATGTGGCCCTCATCCGCGACATCATGGACGAGGCCGGCGTGGACTTCCAGACCTGCGAGCTCGGTCGCGTCAACGCGGGCGGCGGCGGCACCATCGCATACATCATGGCTAAGTACGGCATGAACGTCATCGACTCTGGCGTTGCCGTCCTGTCCATGCACGCCCTGTGGGAGGTCGCTAACAAGGCCGATATCTACGAGGCCTATCGCGGCTACAAGGCCTTCATCGAGCGCGCGTAACCAACCCTTCATCAGTTGCGGTGAAATACAGACTAAACTGGCCCATAAACGGCCAAAACAGACCGTATTCCACCGCAACTTCCTTTTTGGCAGAGGAGAGTCCATGCTGCAGGTCGTCATTTCGCCCGCCAAGCAGATGCGCGCGGCCCAAGATGCTTTTGAAGTCCTGGGCATTCCGCCCTTTGCGCGCGAGACGGCTCGCCTCCACCGCGCACTGCTAGATATCGAACGAAATGAAGGCAGCGACAGCCTGCAGGCGCTATGGAACGTGAGTGACAAACTGCTGGGGCCTTGCCTCAACACCCTGCATGAGTTCGGGCCCATCCTGAAAAACGGCGATCTCGACAATCCCGCACTCGCCTGTCACCTCTCCCCTGCCGTTATGTCCTACCACGGCATTCAATACCAGAGCATGGCGCCCGAGGTGATGGATTCCGCGCAGCTCGCATGGCTGCAAGACCATCTGTGGATCCTCTCGGGCCTTTACGGGTGCGTTCGCCCCTTTCATGCCGTCGAACCATATCGGCTGGAAATGGGCGCAAAGCTCGCCGTTGACGATGCCCGAGACCTCTATGCGTTTTGGAGCGACAAGCTCGCGCGGGCTATCGCCCCGGCAGGCTCAAACACCACGATCGTCAACCTCGCCAGCGTAGAGTACGCCAAAGCCGTTCTGCCCCATCTCGCGGGCGACGCCACGGTCGTCACGTGCCTCTTTGGCGAAGGCATCCGCAACGGCAAGCCCATCCAGCGCTCGACCGCCAGCAAAAAGGCACGTGGTTCCATGGTGCGCTGGATGGCAGAAAACAAGCTCGAGGATGTAAGCGGGCTCACCGCGTTTGATGTTGGTTATCGTCACTTTCCCGAGCTTTCAAATAAGAACTCTTTGGTCTTCCTGAACGAACAGACCTTGTAGGACCACCGCTACTTTTGAATGTGCTGCCTAGGCACGGCGTCTATTCCGCCAAGCCGTCGGCTTTGGCAACTTCGTTTGTCGAGCCGTCCTGATAGGTAATCTTAACGTGCTCTACCTCGGACACCGCAACACCCGATGGGGGCTCCAAGCGCCATTCCGTCAGCGCGATATCCATCGTCGTGGGCACATCCCCTTGATCTTTGAGCTCGACCGACAGCGTCTTAAGCGACGCATCGAAGGTCACGCGCTCGACCTCTTCACCAGGAATGGAACCGCCGCTCAGCTGCAGCTGGACAAATCCATCGCGCGGATACCAATAGTCGCCCGGCGCGGCAACGGTATTGCCACCCGCGACCTTCACCGTCATTATCGGTAGGCTATCATCAGCCTCGAACTCCCATGCAGCGCCGCCGCGACCACCAAACGTCCAGATACAAACGGCAATCACCAGCACGGCAAGCACCGCAAAACCAATCGCGACAAGGCCATGGTGCGCACGGCTTTCCTCGGCCGATACATCCCATTGCGTCTCTCGATATAGATGCTTGTCTTCCATGTTCGCCTCCCCACAGGCACGCTCGTTAGGCCAATCGTACCCATTCGAGCTATACTTGAGCCCATTACATAAACGGGGAGCTTGCAGGACAAGACGGCAGGCTGAGACTGGGCGCGCCCGCCCTGACCCGCAAACCTGATATGGGTAATGCCAACGAAGGGAGCCGTGCCAATGAGCACACAGACCGAGCCCAAGCTCGTCACGCAAATCGACTTCGCCCGCGCCGGGCAGATCACGCCGCAGATGAAGGAAGTCGCCGAGCGCGAGCATCGCGACCCCGAGTACATCCGCGAGCGCGTGGCCGACGGCCGCATCGCCATTCCCGCCAACATCGTGCACATCAAAAAGGGCATGCGCGCCTTTGGTGTCGGCGAGGGCCTGTCCACCAAGGTCAACGTCAACCTGGGCATCTCGGGCGATAAAGCCGATGCCGCCGAGGAATGGAAGAAGGTCAAGATCGCCGAGGACTTTGGCGCCGACGCCATCATGGACCTTTCCAACTCGGGCAAGACGCGCCAGTTCCGCCAGCAGCTCATCGACGAGACGCCGCTCATGGTGGGCACCGTCCCCATGTACGACGCCATCGGCTACATGGAAAAGCCGCTGGTCAAGCTTACCAAGGATGACCTGTTCGAGGTCGTGCGCGCGCACGCCGAGGACGGCGTGGACTTTATGACCATCCACTGCGGCATCAACAAGTCGGTCACCAAGACCTTTAAGGAGACCGGCCGCTTGATGAACATCGTGAGCCGCGGCGGCTCGCTGCTGTTTGGCTGGATGGAGGTCACCGGCAACGAAAACCCCTTCTACGAGTACTTTGACGAGCTGCTCGAGATCTGCCACGAGTACGACGTGACGATTTCGCTCGGCGACTCCTGCCGCCCGGGCTGCCTCTACGACTCCAACGACGCCACCGAGACCGCTGAGATGATCGAGCTGGGCAAGCTGTGCAAGCGCGCTTGGGCTGCCGGCGTCCAGGTCATGGTCGAGGGTCCGGGTCACATGGCGCTCGACGAGATCGCCGCCAACATGAAACTGCAGAAGCGCCTGTGCCACAATGCCCCGTTCTATGTGCTCGGGCCGCTGGTGACCGATATCGGCGTGGGTTACGACCACATCACCGCTGCCATCGGCGGCGCCATCTCCGCCAGCTCCGGTGCCGACTTCCTGTGCTACGTGACGCCGGCCGAGCACCTGTGCCTGCCCAACGCCCAGGACGTGCTCGATGGCCTCATGGCTACCAAGATCGCCGCACACGCCGCCGATATCGCCAAGAAGGTGCCGCACGCCCGCGACATGGACGACAAGATGGGCCAGGCACGCCGCAAGCTCGACTGGGACGCCATGTGGAAGTGCGCCCTCGACCCGGTCACCGGCAAGAAGCGCTACGAGGAATCCCCCGCCGCCACCGAGGGCACCTGCACCATGTGCGGCAAGATGTGCGCCGTCCGCACTGTCAACAAAGTGTTCGAGGGCACGACAATCGACCTCGGCATGGAGGACTAACGTATCGCCACAATCGCTTTTGGCAGCACCGAGGCGTTCGTCAATTGTTGACATGTGAACATTTGTTTTTATTTGCGTAAAGATTGCATCGCCCGCCCGGGTTCGGAATACAGCCGTCCCGGGCATCTTTATAATGCAGACTTAAAGACCCATTTGAATCCGACCGGACAAGGGAGTGAGCATGGATCGCAGTAAGGTACCCGCCGTTCTATCCATCGCGGGATCCGATTCCAGCGGCGGTGCCGGCATTCAGGCCGACATCAAGACCATCACGGCGCACCGCCTGTATGCCGAGACGGCCATAACCGCCATTACAGCACAGAACACCCTGGGCGTCACCGCCGTACAGAACATCTCGCCAGATATCGTCGCCGCGCAAATCGACGCCGTTTTTGACGATATCCGCCCCAACGCCGTCAAGATCGGCATGGTTTCCTCTGCCGAGATTATCGAGGTTATCGCCGACCGCCTGTGCGACTGGAACGCGACAAACGTGGTAGTCGACCCCGTTATGGTAGCCACCTCGGGCGCTCGCCTCATTGCCGAGGATGCGACCGAGGCACTCACCCGCCGCCTGTTCCCGTTGGCAACGGTCATCACCCCCAACATTCCCGAGGCTATGGCGCTGCTCGACTACGAGGTCGATTCCGAGCGCACACAACAAAATGCCGCTATGCTCCTCACCCGCCGCTTTGGCTGCGCAGCCTTGGTTAAGGGCGGTCATTTTGTCAACGAGGCCAACGACGTACTGGCCGAGCCTGCGCCCCTCGATGACGAGGGCAACCACCTGGGCGATCCGCTCACCACGTGGTTTCGCCACAAGCGCATTGAGACCGACAACACGCACGGCACCGGCTGCACGCTCTCATCCGCCATCGCCTGCGCGCTGGCCCAGGGCATGGAACTTGCC
>UQQL01000034.1 GCA_900543275.1 uncultured Collinsella sp.
CAAGATCGGTGCCGACGACTTTGCCGCCTATGTGGACAAGTGGGGCATCGGTCACAGCTCGGGTGTCGATTTTCCGGGCGAGAGCCTGGGCATCGTCAAGGAGCGTGACCAGTATGACGGCGCCACGCTGGGCTCGATGAGCTTTGGACAGGCGCTGTCTGTCTCGCCGATTGAGATCGCACGTGCCGTGGGCGGCATCGCCAACGGCGGCGTGATGATGACCCCGCACTTCTATAAGTCCAGCAAGGGCGACGAGAAGGACTGGGGCGAGGGCGAGCGCGCGATTTCGGAGGACGCCGCATCCCAGGTGACATCGTGCATGCAGACGGTCGTGTCGGAGGGAACGGGCGTTGGCGGCGCTGTTGACGGCTATGACGTGGCGGGTAAGACCGGTACGGCCGAACGTGCCGACGAGAACGGCGGCTACCTCAAGGAGAACTACATGTCGTCCTTTATGGGCTTTGCACCGGCACAATCGCCCAAGGTGCTGTGCTATATCACGCTCGACGGAACGCCGAGCGGCTCAGATGCCGCTGCGGTGCCGTTCCAGTCCATTATGGCCAACGCGCTCGACGTGCTGGGTATCCCACACACGAAGTAGGGGGTTACAATCTTTGGGGCGTGGTTTGTTGTCCCATATGAGGGGTGTTCACATGCCCTGCACCACGCATGCGCGGCGCTGGGATACAATACGCCGATAGCATTATTTAGGTTTACAGGGGAGCTGCAATGATAGAGATCGCCGTCAACAACCTCGCGGCCGCAACAGGGGCCCGAACCGTGACGGGAGAAGTCGATCGGGTATGCCGCGGGTGCGTTATCGACTCGCGCCAGGTCGAGGAAGGGACGATTTTCGTCGCCTTTCCCGGTGAAAACGTCGACGGCAATGATTTTGCTTCCCGTGCCGTCCAGTCGGGTGCCGGCGCCGTCGTGATGACGCGTGAGCCCGAGACCGAGCTGGTCTCGCTGGCGCAGGACAAGGGCTGTGCCATCTTGCTGACCGATGATCCCGAGGAGTTTCTGCTGCGTTTGGCGCACGCGTATCGCCTGGAGCTTGGCTGTCTGGTCGTTGGCATTACCGGTTCCATCGGCAAGACGACGACCAAGGACGTTCTCGCCGCTGTGCTCGCCAAGCGCTATCGTGTCTGGGCCACCAAGGGCAATTTCAATAACCTGATCGGCATGCCGCTCACGGTGCTTTCCGCTCCGGCCGATACCGAGGTCCTGGTGCTCGAGATGGGCATGAACCATTTCCACGAGATCGAGCGCCTGTCTCTGTCTGCCAATCCCAACCTTGCCATCGTGAGCAAGATCGGCACCTCTCATATCGGCATTTTGGGCAGCCGCGAGAACATCGCCCGCGCTAAGGCCGAGATTGTCCAGGGCATGTGCGCCGCCGGCGACTATTTGCCGCTGCTGGTTTTGGGCGGCGAGGACGATTTTACGCCGTTCATTCGCGATACGTTCGCCCAGCCTGCTGGTATCGACGTGATGCTGGCCGGTGTCTCGGACGATGATGAGGTCCGCGCCCGCGACGTTCGCGTTGATGACGAGGGCCGTCCGGTCTTTACGCTCGATTTTGGCCAGGGCGAGACAATCGATACCATGCTTGCCATCCCCGGCGTGCAGTCCGTTCCTAATGCCGTTAAGGCCGCCGCGGTTGCCTATCGCCTGGGCGTGACGCCCGAGCAGATCGATGCTGCCTTTAGGGGTCTTACGATCACCGGGCACCGCCAGGAGATCAAGCGCGCCAAGAGCGGTGCACGCATCATCGACGATTCCTATAACGCCAGCGCCGAATCGATGGCAGCCGGCCTCGATCTGCTGTGCTCGCTTTCGTGCACGGGGTCTCGCATGGCGATCCTGGGCGAGATGGGCGAGATGGGCGATGAGGCTCCTCGCATGCATGAGCTCGTGGGCGCCTATGCCGCCGCCAAGAAGCTCGACATGCTGGCGTGCGTGGGTGGTGAGCTGGCCCAGCTTATGGCCGATGCCGCGCGCATGATGGGCATGGACGAGGACCGCATCCAGGTGTTCTCCGATTATCAGCAGGTGCTCGACCGCATGGGCGGCGCGCTTGAAAAACATGATGTTGTACTGGTCAAGGGTTCCCGCTTTGTTGAGCTCGACCGCTTTGTGGAAGGTGTGTGCTAGCCCATGTTCGGCAATCCCTCGTATCCAACGTATCAGGCTTTTTTGGGGCTTGGCATCGCCGCAGCCATTGCGCTGCTGCTCATGCCGTGGTGGATCAAGCTGCTCAAGGTCGAGGGTATCGGCCAGCAGGTTCGTGCCGACGGCCCCAAGCGTCATTTGGTTAAGCAGGGAACGCCCACCATGGGTGGCGTTGTCATCCTCGTCGCGATCTCGCTGACCTGCCTGCTGATGGGCAAGCTCACCACCGAGCTCGTACTCGTGCTGCTCGCCACGCTGGCGACCGGCGTGCTGGGCCTGATCGACGACCTGACCTCCGTTACGCATGGGCGCTCGCTCGGTCTGACGCCCCATGCCAAGATGATCGGCCTAACCATTATCTGTGTCACCTTTACGGTACTTGCCGTCAACTGGTGCGGCGTCGCCCCCGAGATTCGTTTTCCCGGTGGGTTGACGATTGACCTTGGCGTGCTTTCGACTACCATCTGCGGCTATTCGTTCCCGTGGCTCTATATTGTCTTTTGCTGGCTGATGATTGCCGGTCTTTCTAATGCCGTGAACTTGACCGATGGCCTTGACGGTCTTGCTGGCGGCACCTCCATGATCGCCATGCTCGCCATGGCTGCCATGGCGTTTTTGCACGGAGACGTGAACCTGTCCATCTTCTGCACCGCGTGTGCCGGTGCCTGCCTGGGCTTTCTGTGGTTCAACTGCTATCCGGCGAGCATCTTTATGGGTGATACCGGTTCGCTTGCTCTGGGTGCCGCGTTTGCCTGTACGTCCATCATGACTAACACCGAGGTCGTCTCCCTCATCATCGGTGGCCTGTTTATCGTTGAGACCCTGTCGGTCATGATTCAGGTTGTCTACTTCCACTTTACGCACAAGCGCGTCTTCCTTATGGCGCCCATCCATCATCATTTCGAAAAGAAGGGTTGGGCCGAGACCAAGGTCGTCATCCGTTTTTGGATTATCGCTGCGGCATTTGGTGCCGTTGGCCTTGCTCTGTTCTTCCAGTTGGGATAGTGGTCTTTCATGCCTCTTGCTGATGTCTTTAGCCTGCTCGTTTTGGGTCAGGGCAAATCCGGTCTCGATGTCGCCTGCTGGGCGCTGGCACATCCAGAGCGCGTAAGCGCCGTTACCGTGTATGGCGGCGGCACCTCTGAGCCCAATGACGCCACGCGTGCGCTCGAGGCTGCTGGTGCGTCGTTTGTCTATGGGACCGAACAGGTCGAGGGCGCCTATGACGTATGCGTGACGTGCCCGGGCATCTCGGAGTTCTCGGGCTTCTTTAAGGCCGGGCGCGAGCATGCCGCCCAGATTATGGGTGAGCCCGAGTTTGCCTATCGCCTGTCGCCCGATAACTGGATTGCCATCACGGGCACCAACGGCAAGACGACCACCACGTCGCTGACCGATTATCTGCTCAAGGCTTCCGGTGAGGCCAGTGTAGCTGTCGGCAACATCGGTGAGCCGCCTATCAACGAGATTGACGGCCGAGCCCACAACGAGTGGTTTGTGGCTGAGCTCTCGAGCTATCAGATTGCTACGACCACCGAGCTCCACCCTCGCGTGGCGGTGCTGCTCAACATCACTCCCGACCACTTGGGCTGGCATAAGAGCCATAAGAACTATGCGCTTGCCAAGATCAAACTGTTTGACAATATGGTCGATGACGATCTGGTGGTCGTCGACGTCGAAGACGCCGGCATTCACGAGTTCGATGAGTACATCTACACGCCGGGTCGTCGCATCTGCAAGGTTGCCTTTGACGAGCCAGAGGGTGAGGATGTCGCCTTTGTGCGCGATGGCAAGATGATCGTGCGCCTGAAGGGCGTCGAGACCCCGCTCATCGCTACATCCGAGCTCAAGATCTCGGGCCATCATAATGTTATCAATGCCCTGTGCGCTGCCACGGCTGTCCTGGCCGTCGGTGCCAATCCCGAGGGCATTTGCCGCGGTCTGGCCTCGTTCCAGCCGCTCGAGCACCGCGTGGAGCCGTGCGGCGAGATTGACGGAGTGCGCTACGTCAACGATTCCAAGGCGACCAACACCGACGCGGTCGAGAAGGCACTGACGGCATTTCCCGATGACGACGTGATCTTGCTGCTCGGCGGCCACGATAAGGGCACGCCGCTCACGGACTTCGCGCGCGTCGTTATGGATAACGTGCGCTCGGTCGTCTGCTTTGGCGATGCGCGCGAGCGCTTTACCGCCGCTATGGACGAGGCCGATGTCGATGGCGATGTGGATATCGCCCAAGCGGATGACCTACGCGATGCCGTGGACGTTGCCCGTTCGCTGTCGAGCCGTGGCGACGTGATCTTACTTTCTCCTGCCTGCTCTTCGTTCGATGAGTTCTCGGGCTATGAGGAGCGCGGCCGCGTGTTTAAGGACTACGTGGCTCAGCTTGCCGCTGCAGCGAAATCGCAAATGGAATAGGGGTTGCCGGTGAGAGAGGAGAGCCCCCGACAAGGTATGAGGAGGCCCGACTCGGACCGTGCTTCCTCGCGGCGCAGCACACCGCGTTCCGGTCGTGGCAGGCAGTCGTTTAGCGAACGCTATATTGCCGGCGTTCCCGCCCGCATCATGCGCCCCCGTCTGATATTTATGGCCTGCCTGTTTACTTTGGTGTGCTTTGGTCTGCTGATGGTGTACTCGGCGTCTTCGGTCGAGGCGCTGCACGAGAATGGCTCGGCGACGTTTTTCCTGGGTCGACAGGCCGCGTTTGCCGTGGTTGGTGTTCTGGCGCTGATTGCCATCGTGCGCGTTTTGCCGGACAGCTGGTTTGGGGAGGATGTGCTTAGGATCTTCCTTATCGGCATGATAGGGCTACTGTTTCTGGTGTTCTTGGTGGGCAGCGGCAGCCGTGGCGCCACGCGCTGGCTCAACATCGCCGGTATTCAGTTCCAGCCTTCCGAGTTTTTAAAGCCATTTGCCATTGCGTATTCGGCCATCATGCTTGATCGCTTCTTTTCGCCCGGTGGCAACATCAACGAATTCCTTCGCAAGATGGGCATCTACCTGGGTATTTCGCTCTTTCTGATCTTTATCCAGCCCGATTTCGGTACTGTCCTGATCATCCTGTTGACCCTCATGTGCATGGCGTTGTTTGCGGGTCTCGACCCGAGATTTATCATCGGCGTGCTAATCTTCGGCATTCTCGTGATCGTGATTGCACTTGTCGCAGAGCCGTACCGTATGGTGCGTATTCAGGTTGCCTTGAACCCTTGGGCTGACGAGTATGGTGACGGCTATCAGGCCACGCTTGCCATCATGGCCTTTGCCTCGGGCGGTCTGTTCGGCCGTGGCATCGGCAACTCAACCATGAAGTACTCGTATCTGCCCGAGGCGCACAATGACTACATCCTGGCCATCATTGGCGAGGAAGTCGGCTTTGTCGGAACCGTGCTGTTCTTCTTGGTGTTTGCGATGCTGATCTACTCGGCGTTTCGCATTGCCGAGCAGGCGACCGATCGTCGGGGCGCGCTTATGGCGTCTGGCTCCGCGGTCATTCTCGCGGTGCAGTTTTTGATTAACGCGCTGGGCATCCTCAACGTGTTTCCCATGACGGGCAAACCGTTGCCGTTTATTAGCTACGGCGGTTCATCGATTATTGTGTCGCTTATGCTTGCCGGTCTGATCCTGCGCGTTTCGTGCGAGAGCGCCCGTCGCGATGAGTACGACCGTCGCCGCGAGAGCTTTGCCGTTATGGATGAGAGTACCGCCGGCGTAGCCCATGTGCGCGGTGAACGACCTTCGCGTAGCGGCTTTACCGTTCTGGATGGTTCTACATCCGAGCCGGCAGCTCGTCCACGTCCGCGGACGGCTCCGCAAGGTCGTCCTCAGCGCCCCAGCCCTCGCAGCGCGGGCGGCGGATATAATCGAATCGATTTGAACTCGGACCCGTCGGCGCGTCTACGCACCGACGACCAGGGACCGCGTGTACGAAGGGACTACCATGACCGATAAGATGACCGTTGCTATTGCAGCCGGCGGCACGGCGGGACACATCAACCCCGCGCTCGCCTTGGCCGAAGAGCTGCGTGATCGTGGCCACCACGTTGTGTTCGTGGGCCAGTCACGCAAGCTCGAGGGTCGTCTGGTCCCCGAGGCTGGGTTTGATTTTGTGCCCATTACGGTCACGGGCTTCGACCGCTCCCGTCCTTGGACGGCGCTGACCTCCCTGTGGCGTGTCAACAAGGCCAAGCGTGCGCTCGCCCGTCATTTCTCAAAGGTCGGCAAGCCCGATGCCGCCATCGGTTTTGGTGCCTATGTCGAGGTTCCGCTGCTGGGGTGGTGCAAGGGCGCAGGCGTTCCGTATCTGCTGCATGAGCAGAACTCTGTTCCGGGCCTGGCCAACAAGATGATGAACTCCCACGCCGCCCGCGTGTGCATCTCGGTGCCGGCAGCGCGTTCGGTCTTTGAGCGCGAAGGTGACCCTGACCACGTGCTCATGACCGGCAACCCCGTACGTCGCTCGGTGATCGAGGGCGATCGCGCTCGCGGCCGCAAGGCACTTGGCGTTCCCGAGGACGCTACGCTGCTGCTCGTCTTTGGCGGTTCACTCGGCGCCCAGCACCTCAACGAGCGCGTGGCTTCGCTCAAAAACGAGCTGCTTTCGCGCAAGAACCTCTATGTGTTGCATTCGACGGGTGCCGACGGCTTTGAGGAGACCGAGCGCGCTTTGGCGCTGACGCCCGAGGAGGCGAAGCGTTACCGCGTCCAGCCTTACATCGACAACATGGGCGACATGCTGGCTGCTGCCGATTTGGTGCTATCGCGTTCGGGAGCATCGAGCGTGGCCGAGATCGCTGCGCTCGCCGTGCCTTCGGTGCTCGTGCCGTACCCGCATGCGACGGCCGACCACCAAACCACCAATGCCCGTTATCTGGTCGACGCCGGGGCCGGCGTGCTCTGCGCCGATGCCGATATCGACGGTTCTGCCTTTGTCGATGAGCTGCTGCACCTGGTCGATGACGCGGCGGCACGCGACGCCATGCGTCAGGCGGCGCGTGGTCTGGCTCAGGATAGGGCCGCCGCTCTTCTGGCGGATGCGGTAGAGGGTTTGCGTTAGTTAGACGGGATATCGTCGGTCGCCCTCGCGCTGATGCGGTAGGTGCGGTACAGTTAACGGGTTACAGGCAGTGTTTACGCAAGGAGTACACGAGCACATGGCTGATTCCCAGACTGCAACCTCCGCGCCCGAGTTTAAGAGCGCCCACTTTATCGGTATCGGCGGCGCCGGCATGAGCGGCATCGCCCTCGTTCTGCACGAGCGCGGTTATGCCGTTACCGGCTCCGACCTTAAGACGTCACGTTATATCCGCCAGCTTACCCGCGCTGGTGTGAAGGTGCATGTGGGCCATGAGGCCGCCACGATCGACGAGGTCAAGCCCGACGTGGTTGTTGTGTCCACCGCTATTCCGGAGTCCAACCCTGAACTCGTGCGCGCTCGCGAGCTGGGTATTCCTGTGTGGCCCCGTGCCAAGATGCTCTCTGCTTTGGGCCACGGCTACACCACCGTCGCTGTTGCCGGCACGCATGGCAAGACCACCACGTCTTCGATGTGCGCCACCATGCTCGACCGCATGGGTCTGGATCCGAGCTTCCTGATCGGTGGCATCGTCGAGGGCTATGACACGAACGGCAAGAACGGCTCGGGCGACTACTTTGTCGCCGAGGCCGACGAGTCCGACAGCTCCTTCCTGTTCCTGAACCCCAACGTGGTCATTGTGACCAACGTCGAAGCCGACCACCTCGATCACTACTCGGGTATCGAGGAGATCGAGGCAACTTTCGCCAAATTCATGAGCCTGGTGGGCGAGGAGGGCACCGTCATCGTCTGTGGTGAGGACCCGCATCTGGTCGAGCTCGCCAAGTCGACGGGCCGTCACGTGCTTTCCTACGGCTTTGCCGAGAGCAACGACATCGTCTGCATGCACCCGGATGTCAAGGGCATCCAGAGTGACTTTATCGTTCGCTTTGAGGACGGCACTGAGCGCGCTGTGGAGATCAAGAGCAATCCCGGTCGCCACAACATGCTCAACGCCACGGCGGTGCTCACCGTCGCCCATGTCCTGGGCCTTGACATCGACGCCGCCGCCAAGGCGCTCTCGAGCTTTGAGGGCGTCCGCCGTCGCTTTACCCACGTGGGCGATATCGATGGCATCACCGTGGTCGATGATTACGGCCATCACCCCACCGAGATCAAGGCGACGCTTGCTGCCGCTTCGTCGCTGGGTTACAAGCACGTCGACGTCGTGTTCCAGCCGCACCGCTATTCGCGCCTGCAGGCCCTGTGCGACGACTTTGCCGATGCATTTGCCAATGCCGATAAACTGCTGCTGATTGATGTGTTCTCGGCTGGCGAGATGCCCATTCCGGGTGTCACCTCTAAGATGCTCGCCGATACCGTGCGCGCCAAGCATCCTGGCAAGGAGGTCGTGTACTGCTCCAGCCGTCTTGAGCTCAATCAGGAGCTCGAGCAGATGGTGGGCGAGGGCGACCTGCTGCTCACTATGGGTGCCGGTGATGTTACGACCGTCGGTCCCGAGTTCATTGAGTATCTGACTGCCAAGAAAGACGCTTAAGTCTAATGGGTCTGTTTAACGCCGTCATGGCGCTCTCGGGCATGATTGACACGGATGTGATCGAGGACGAGCGCCTTGCGCGTCATACGAGCTATCGTATCGGCGGCAAGGCCGACCTCTTTGTGACGTGCCACAGCTATCATGCCCTTCGCCGCGCCGTGGCGGTGCTCGATCGCGAGCAGGTGCCGTGGGTCATCATCGGCAAGGGCTCCAATCTGCTGGTTGCCGATGGCGGTTATCGCGGTGCCGTCATTTCGCTCGGACGTGAGTTCCAGCGCACGGTTGTTGCCGATGACGGTTGTACGCTGACGGTCGGTGCGGGCGTGATGTTTGCGCGCCTGGTCAACGATGCCCTGTCGCGTAGCCTCTCGGGCCTTGAGTTTGCCGTTGGCATTCCTGGTTCGGTCGGCGGTGCGATATCTATGAATGCCGGCACGCGGACCGAGTGGATTGGCTCGCTGGTTGAGGATGTCGTAACGTTTGACCCGGCATCCGGTATCAAGCATTATGCGGGATCCGAGATCTCTTGGGGCTACCGCGAATGTAGCCTTCCCCGCAATGAGATCATCCTCGAGTGCGTGCTCAAGCTTAAACCGGCGCCCAAGGCCGACATTCGCGAGCGCATGGAGCGGTACCTTACAAGGCGCAAGCGTACGCAGCCCATGGGTCGCGCATCCTGCGGGTCTGTCTTTCGCAACCCGCCCGATGCGAGTGTGGGCAAGCTTATCGAGGATTGTGGATTAAAGGGTTTTTCGATTGGCGGCGCGGAAGTTTCGCCCGTTCACGCTAATTTTATCGTTAATAACGGAACTGCCTCGGCCGATGACGTTGCCGCGGTTATCAGACATGTGCACGGAAAGGTGAGGGAGGCGTATGGCATCGAGCTCAGACCGGAAGTTAAATTCCTCGGCTTCTAGAGCATCGAAACCCACCTTCCGCCGCGCCGGAGGGCGTTCCGGCGCGCCTGCCAAACCTCAACGCAATACCGTCGCGCACTCTAAGTCTGTCGGGCATGCTCGACAGACCAGTCGTCCGGTCGTCGGCTCGCAGCTCGGTAATCGTCCGGCCGCAAAAAAGTCCTCGCGTCCCTCGGTGACGTCAAAGCCTGTTATGGGCGCCAAGCCTGCCCGTCCCATGGCAGCTCCCAAGCCCTCGACGGGAACTAAAGCGGCGCGTCCAGGTCTCACGCTGGGCGCATCGAAACCGCGCTCGCTGACATCGGTGCCGGCTACCGCCAAGAAGCCTTCGAGTAAAAAAGGTTTCAACCCGTTATCTTCACTTGGAGCGATGGCAAATAAAACATCAGATGCCGCTTCTGTCGTTACAGGCAAAGGCAAAATCGTGGGCGGCGTTCTGGCCGTCTTGGCCGTGCTCGTCGTCGTTGCCATCGTGGTGATCAACTCTGGACTGTTTACTGCCACTGATATTCAGATTCAAGGCAGCGAGCATGTGACGAAGCACGATGCTATCCAGCTGATCGACTTGCCCGAGGGAACGTCGCTTTTTAACGTCGATCCCGACCAGATTACCGAGGATCTCAAGCAGAACCCGTGGGTTTCGGGCGTGGATGTCCAGCGCCAGTTTCCCCATACGCTTATCATCACGCCGACGGAGCGTAAAGTTATCGCCATTGCGTATATCAGCTCCGACGACCTTGCCTGGGCTATCGGAGACGATGACACCTGGATCGCCCCGCTGTCGACGTCGGTCGAAGTGGACGACCAGGGCAACGTCATCACGACAGGGCAGGGCTCAAATACCTTGACCGGAATCGATGCCGCGCTGGCGCTCGCCAAGCATTATGGCGCGGTGTTATTGACTGATGTCTCGGCGGATGTCGCTCCGGTTTCCGGCCAGGCGGTGAACTCCAAAGCCGTTAAGGCCGGCCTGGATTATGTGCGTGGTTTTTCGAGCGAGTTCTTGGGACAAGTCAAGGATATTTCCACGCCTTCGGTCGAAGCCATCTCGGCAAACCTCAATAACGGCATTGAGGTGTCGCTGGGCGATTCGGACGATATCGCCAAGAAGGAACGCGTAGTCACCAAGTTGCTTTCGCAGGTAGAGGGCGTAACGTATATCAATGTGCGCTCTCCGGGCAACTACACATTTAGGAATGCTCCGACCTCGTAGCGCTGGTTGATGCTTTGTTGAGGGGCCATACCACGACGTTTATCTGGTTTGTTTGGTTTTCACGGTCAATTATTTGACTGATACGTTCATAATGTGCAAACATAATACGGTTTACCTTTGCATTTACTTTCAACCTGAAGGTTAATGTGCGCAGGGGTCGACCCATGCTATGGCTATAACCTTTGTTCGGAGGACCGACATGCACGAGACAGAGATCAACAACTACCTTGCCGTCATTAAGGTGGTCGGCGTCGGCGGCGGCGGTACCAACGCGGTCAATCGAATGATCGAAGAGGGCATCCGCGGCGTCGAGTTTGTTGCCATCAACACCGATGCTCAGGCACTCGCGATCTCTGATGCCGATATCAAGGTGCACATCGGCACCGACCTTACCCGCGGCCTGGGCGCCGGCGCCAATCCCGAGGTTGGCCGCAAGGCTGCCGATGAGTCCCGCGACGACATCGCCGAGGCGCTCGCTGGCGCCGACATGGTGTTTATCACCTGCGGCGAGGGCGGCGGCACCGGTACCGGCGCTGCTCCCATCGTTGCCGATATCGCGATGAACGAGGTCGGCGCACTGACCGTCGCCGTCGTGACCAAGCCCTTCACCTTCGAGGGCCGCAAGCGTAAGAAGAGCGCCGAGGAGGGCATCAAGACCCTCTCCGATTGCGTCGACACCATGATCGTCATCCCTAACGATAAGCTGCTCGACATCGCCGAGAAGAAGACCACCATGCTCGAGGCCTTCGCGATTGCCGATGGCGTCCTTTCCCAGGGCACCCAGGGCATCACCGACCTCATCACCGTCCCCGGTATCATCAACCTGGACTTCGCCGATGTTAAGACCATCATGAAGCAGGCCGGTACCGCCATGATGGGTATCGGTACCTCTTCTGGGGATACTCGTGCCGTCGACGCTGCCCAGCAGGCCATCTCCAGCCCGCTGCTCGAGAGCTCCATCGATGGTGCCACGCGCGTGCTGCTCTCCATCGCCGGTTCCAAGGACCTGGGCATCCAGGAGATCAGCGACGCCGCCGACGTTGTCGCCAACGCCGTCGACCCCGAGGCCAACATCATCTTCGGTACCGTTGTCGACGAGTCCCTGGGCGATCAGGTGCGTATCACCGTCATCGCTACGGGCTTCTCCGACTCCAACGTCAACCGTCAGGATGAGCTCTTTGCTGCTCAGCAGTCTCAGAGCAAGGCCGCTGCCTCCGCTGAGCCGCAGCGCACCGCTCCGGCTGCCAGCCCGGCTCAGGCCGCTCCGACCCGCAACGTCGGTGGTACCGAGCTGCCCAACTTTGGCAACGACCAGTTCGAGCTTCCCGACTTCCTGAAGCGCGGTAGCTTCTAGTTCGTTTTTCTCAACGACCTGCACGGGGTGTGTCCATTTGGATGCACCCCGTTTTGTTTCTCGTTTGTAAACGAAAGCCTCCAATCTCCTTACGTTCCCTTTACGTTTGGTCCCTACCGCTGCGGGTATCCTTTTAAAGAAGTATGACAGCCGTATAAACGCGGACTGCGCGGCGACGCCGCGGTACTTGTGTTATTAGGAGGCTTTAGTATGGCAGCACGTGCGGACAACGTTTCGCGTGTCGACCATGATGGAGTTACGTTGGTGGAGGGCGCGACATCCGATGTCCGCTTTGCCTTTACCGAGCGCACCGGTGGCGTTTCTGAAGATGCGTACTCCTCGCTCAACCTGGGCTCGCATGTAGGCGATGACCCCTTTGCTGTTCAAGAAAATCGTCGTCGAGCGCTCGAAGCTATGGGCGCCACTGAGTGCGAGCATAATCTGCTCGTGCCCAATCAGGTACATGGTGACCATATCGTTACGGTGACTTCGAACGGCGCCGACGATCTTGAGGCTGTTCGCGAGCAGATTGCCGAGGGCTGCGATGCCATCGTCTGTACGGCCCATGACGTGCCCGTGCTGCTCTGCTTTGCCGACTGCGTTCCCGTGGTGCTGGTGGCCCCTGGCGGATTTGCCGTGGTGCACTCCGGTTGGAAGGGCACGATTGCACGTATTTCTGCCAAGGCGTGCCAGGCGCTTTGCGATGCTGCCGGCTGCGATGCGAGCGACGTTTCCGCCTATATCGGCCCCCATATCTTGGCTGACGAATATGAGGTATCCCAGGAACTCATGGATCGCTTTGCCGTCGAGTTCTCTTGCATCGATGCGAGTGCCTCTCGCATGCTCGATCTTTCCGCTGCCATTTGTGAGGCGCTGGTAGATGCCGGTGTGGACGCGGATAATATCGTGGATACCCAGCTTTCGACTGTGCGTCAGAACGACCGCTTTTATTCCTACCGTAACGAGGACGGCACCTGTGGGCGCCATGCCGCGATTGGCGTGATGCTATGAGAAAGATCGTATCGGTCCTGAGCGCCGCTGTGCTTACGCTTACGCTGTGCGCCTGTTCTTCGGGATCTTCTACCTCTTCCATTACTGTGGCCGGCTCCACGACCTGCCTTCCTATCGCCGAAATTGCGGCAGAGGGCTTTAAGGAGGAGACCGGCATCGACGTGCTCGTTTCCGGTTTGGGCTCTTCCGCTGGCATCGAAGCCGTCAGCGCTGGCACGGCCGATATCGCCAGCTCCTCCCGTGGACTCAATGCCGACGAACAGGATCTGGGCCTGACTCCCATCGTCATTGCCCACGACGGTATCGCGGTCATCGTGAACGAAGACAACCCCGTCGATAACCTCTCGACCGAGCAGCTCCGCGATATCTATGCCGGCAAGATCACCAACTGGAAAGAAGTCGGTGGCGAGGACCTGAGGATTCAGGTTATCAACCGAGATGAGGCGTCTGGCACGCGTGAAGCCTTCCGCACCATCGTGATGGACGGCACCCCGTTCGATCGCCGCTCCGCCGTTCTTTCGGGCACGGGCCAGGTGCGCGACGTGGTATCTCGTTCGCGCGGGGCTATCGGCTACATTTCGCTGGGCTTCGTCGATAGCCTCAACGCCAAGACCTCGGTCAAGGCCGTCTCGGTCAATCATGTTGAGGCGTCCGAGAAGACGGTCGCGAGTGGCGGCTATCCCATCTCGCGCGACCTTTACTTCTTTGTGAAGGGTGCGCCTTCGCAGCGGGCGCAGGATTACATCGACTACGTGACGTCCGAAAAGATGGACAAGCAGATTCGCGAGGCGGGCTTTATTCCCGTCACCAACGACGAGAAGGGGAGTGAGTAGCATGGAAGCACAGGAAAACTCCCAGACTGAGCAGAATGCTCAGGCGCCCAAGAAGCGCGAGCTGGCGCTCGTATCGCGCAGCACCTATATCAAGGAGAAGGCGCTGCAGTGGATTTTCTTTGCCTGCGCGTTCTTGGCGGTTGTTACCGTCATCCTGATTTTTGTCTTTACCACGTACTCGGCGCTGCCCGTCTTTACCGACATCGGTCTGGCGGACTTCTTTAGCTTTACGTGGGCGCCCTCTGAGGGCCACTACGGCATCGTGTCGCTGCTTGCCGGCTCGGGTCTGGTGACCGTCGGTGCGCTCGCCATGGGTGTGCCCCTAGGCGTGGGCACGGCCGTGTATCTGGTCGAGATCGCCAGCAAGCGCGTGCGCAAGCTCATCAGCCCTGCCGTTGACCTGTTGGCCGGCATCCCTTCTATCATCTATGGCTTCTTTGGCATGATCATCATCCGTCCGTTTATCGCGCAACTGACCGGTGGTCTTGGTTTTGGTGCGCTGACGGCGTGGTTCGTGCTTGCCATCATGATCGTCCCTACCATCACCACGCTCACCATCGATGCCCTCAATTCCATTCCCATGGGTATTCGCGAGGCATCGTATGCCATGGGTGCTACTAAGTGGCAGACCATCTATAAGGTCGTGCTACCTGCCGCCAAGCTGGGTATCGTGGATGCCATCGTGCTGGGTATGGGCCGTGCCATCGGCGAGACCATGGCCGTGCTCATGGTCGTGGGTAACGCCCCGGTTATTCCCGACAGCATTGCGAGCCCCATCTCGACGCTCACGAGCCAGATCGCGCTCGACATGAGCTATTCCTCGGGTCTGCACCGCTCGGCGCTGTTCGGCATGGGCGTGGTCCTGTTTATCATCTCCGCCACGCTGGTGGGCATCGTCCGTCTGATTTCCAAGAAGAAGAGGGGGTAGGCTATGTCCGATTCCGTTGACACGACGGTCGATACGACCTCGTCGCGCGAGCGCATCAAGCGTGCCCTTTCCCATGGCAAGAAGGGCCGCATCAACAAGGACCTGTCCAACAAGATCATGCTTGGCGTGTTCCGTGCCGCGGCATACATCACCACGCTGGTGCTGGTCGCTATCATTGCCTATGTGGTCATTAACGGCCTGCCGCATATCTCGCTCGACTTTATCTTCGGTTGGCCCCAGGGCGTCAACGCCGAGGGCGGAATTTGGCCCACGATCGTCTCGACCGTCTATGTGACGGCGCTCGCCATGCTTATCTGCACGCCGATTGCTGTGCTGGCAGCCGTCTATCTGGCCGAGTACGCCAAGCAGGGCAAGGTCGTCGAGCTCATTCGCTACGCTGCTGACGCTTTGGCCTCGGTGCCCTCCATCGTTATGGGCCTGTTTGGCTATGCCTTGTTTGTCGAGGCCATGGGCCTGGGCCTTTCGATGGTCTCGGCCGCTCTGGCGCTCGCGCTCTTGATGCTTCCCATCGTCATGCGCACCACCGAAGAGGCCATTCGCGCCGTCCCGCGCTATATCCGTTGGGGCGCGTACGGCCTGGGCGCCACCAAGTGGCAGGTTGTCTCCAAGATTGTGCTTCCTTCTGCCTTTGGCCGTATTGCCACGGGCATCGTCCTCGCCATCGGCCGCGCCATTGGCGAGACCGCGGTGGTGCTCTACACCATGGGCCAAGCCATCAATCTACCTATTTCGCCGCTCGATTCCGGCCGTCCCATGACGGTTCACCTGTACCTGCTTGCCAACGACGGCATCAACATGAACGCAGCCTACGGCACCGCGCTCTTGCTGATGGTGATCATTCTGGCCTTCAACCTGTTTGCGCGCTTCCTGTCGCGCAAGCGTCGCTAGTTAAGGAGTCCCATGTCCGTTTATCAGTCCGCTCCCACGCTGGAGCAAGCGGCCATCACGGCCAAGGATTTCAACTTTTGGTACGGTGACTTTCATGCGCTGACGGGGCTCGACCTCAACATCGCTAAAAACGCTATCACCTCCTTCATTGGCCCTTCGGGCTGCGGTAAGTCGACGTTTTTGCGCTGCATCAACCGCATGAATGACCTGATCGAGGGTACGCGCGTCGAGGGCACCATGACGCTCGACGGCAACGATATCTATGCCGAGGGCGTCGACCCGGTCGACCTCCGTCGCCGCGTGGGCATGATTTTTCAGCAGCCCAACCCGTTTCCCAAATCCATCTACGAGAATGTCGCCTTTGGCCCTCGTCTGCAGGGCGTGACTAGCAAAAGCGACCTCGATGACATCGTGGAAGAATCGCTCAAGCGCGCCAACCTCTGGAAAGAGGTATCCAATCAGCTCAACAAGGATGGTTTGGCGCTCTCGGGCGGTCAGCAGCAGCGTCTGTGCATCGCGCGCGTGCTTGCGGTGCAACCCGATGTCCTCCTGATGGACGAGCCCTGCTCCGCCATCGACCCCACGTCCGTCTCTAAGGTCGAGGATCTGATGGCCGAGCTGGCGCCCGAGATGACGATCATCATCGTCACGCATTCAATGCAGCAGGCAGCTCGTATCAGCGACTACACCGCATTCTTCTTGCAGGAAGTTGCCGGCGAGCCCGCCACGCTCATCGAGTATGGTCAAACCGACGCGATCTTCACCAGCCCGGTGGACTCGCGGACGGAAGACTATATCACCGGCCGCTTTGGCTGATCGGTGCGACTAGTCCCAAGCCGATCGGACCTGGTCCGGTGCGTATTCACTGTGCGGGCTGCATGACCGCACCCAACTGATTGGAGTGAACCATGCGCAAACTGTTTTCCCGTCAGCTCGTCGAGGCCCGTCACGAGATGCTGAGCATCTATGAGGCCGTCGATCTGGCTCTCCACGATGCCGTGAAGGCCTATGTGACCGACGACCGCAAGCTCGCCACCAAGACCAAGAAACGTACGCTTTCGATTGACGCGCGCTGCGCCAACCTGGAGGCCGTCTGCTACAACCTGATCGCCACGCAGTCACCGGTCGCCTCCGACTTCCGCCTGCTTCAGACGATCATCTACGTCGACTTTAACCTGCAGCGCATGACCGATAAGGTCCGTCAGATCTGCCGTGCCACGCGTCATATGATCAAGGCCGACATCTCGCTGCCCAAGGAGCTTGTCGGCACGGTTAAGGCCGAGGCTGAGGCCGTCTACCGGGTGCTGGGCTCTTCGCTTTCTGCGCTCGTCACCAATGATATGTCCATCATCTGCAACCTGGCCGTCGAGGACGAGCCAGTGCACGCCGCCTACGAGAAGTTCTTCCGCACCTTTAACCGTATGGATACGGGCGACTTTATGGACGACGACAGCAACTATGACGACCTGCGCCGCGCCATCATGGTTTCGCGCTACCTCGATCGTATCGCTTCCATTTCCATCGATGCCGCTTGCCGTCTGACCTTCCTGTTGACTGGTCAGCGTATGAACGCCGGCGATATCGCCCGTGTGGACGAGGATGAGCTCGAGAGCATGCGCGTGCCTTCGGGCGAGGGTGTTATCATGAGGCCCGCCGTCGACGCGCGCTACGTTGCCAAGGTGCCCGCCAACGAGCTCAGCGAGGGTCTTCGCTACCTGCTCGATCATCTTGAGGACGAGGACGATGGCGAGGACGACGAGGAGTAACTAGCCCCGTTCGTCGAAAGATTGTAAATACCTAAGTGAGCGCGGCCTTGCACATGCGGGGCCGCGCTCTTGCGTTAGCATGGGACTACTTGTTTGGCTGTCAGCGGAGGCGATTGGCAATGGATAACTATTTGGACTTGATGCGCGCTCGCCGCGAGCAGATTCTGGAACGTTTTTATGCGGCGCTCGATCGCGCGGGCCGCCCCCACGACGCCGCGCGCCTCATTGCCGTGTCCAAGACCGTTGGTGTCGATGAGACTGTTGCTGCCATCCAGGCGGGGTATCGCCATTTTGCCGAGAACCGCCCGCAGGAGCTGGTTCGCAAGCTCACGGGTCTGGCGGAGCATCCGGAGCTGCCCGAGGTGCGCTTCGATATGATCGGCAACCTGCAGACCAATAAGATCAATGCGGTGCTGGGCTCAGCCGAGCTGATTCACTCGGTGGGTTCGCTGCATCTGGCACAGGCGATCTCGAGCCGTGCTGTCCGCAAGATTGAGGCAGGCGAGCTCGCCGGCCCCCAGCGCGTGCTCATTGAGGTCAATGTGAGTGGTGAGGAGTCGAAGGGAGGCTTTTCGCCCGATGAGATTCGCGCCGCCGCGGGTGAGCTTGCGGAGCTCGAGGGAATTTGCGTGCAGGGGCTTATGACTATGGCGCCCCGGGGGAATAAGGATGTGGCACGCCGCACCTTTGCGGGGCTTCGTGAGCTGAGGGATGAGCTGGAGGCGGCGCATCCCGATTTGAACCTGCCTGAGCTTTCCTGCGGCATGAGCGAGGACTTTGAGCCTGCCCTTGAGGAGGGCTCTACGCTCGTTCGCCTGGGCAGGGTAGTATTTAGCCCGGAGTTTGCAGTAAAATAAGGCTCTGAAGTGCGCACTGATTATCGGGGCGCCTGCACTAAACCGCGAGAGGACACAACCATGGGCTTCCTTGACGAGATTAAAAATAAGATGCACCTGGGCGGCCAGCAGGGTTACGACCAGGGTTATGGCCAGGACGACGACTACGGCTACGATGACGGCTATGACGATGGTTATCAGGGCAACGGCTACAGCGGTGCTTCGGGCGAGGGCTTCTACACCCAAGACGAGCCGAGCAACGGCCTGCTTGGTCAGACGCGCCGTGGTGAAGCTGAGTCGGTTGCCGTGTATACGCGCTCCGGTCAGCTGGTCGGCGATGACTCCCGCCATGCCACGACGTATAACCCGCCTTCGCGCTCGCAGGACAGTGTTGCGAGCGGTTATCGTCCTGGTGCCTATGACACGCCGTCGAGCTACGCCGAGAACACCCGCGCCCGTGCCGCCGCTGCACCCGCGCCTGCACCGAGCGATGCCTCGGCCTATGCGAGCAATATCATCAACGCCACGCCGCAGCTGCCGGCCTATGTCCTGCGCCCCGAGAGCTATGACGACGTGGAGACCGTGGTGCGCCGCGTTCGCACCAAGCAGCCTGTCGCACTGATTTTTGTGGGCGTACGCACCGAAGTTGCCAAGCGCGTCTTGGACTTCTCTTACGGCTTTGCCTGCGGTCTGGGCGCCACGGTCAAGGAGGTAGGCGACCGCGTGTTCATGGTGCTGCCCGCCGGTTGCGAGGTCAAAGATTCCGATCTCAAGAAGCTTCGTGCCGACGGCTACCTTAAGTAAAGACAAGACGAGGAGATTCCCATCAACATCTACACTATCGTCCAGCTGGTCAACACGCTGTTCAACTTCTATTCCACGCTCATTGTCGTCTACTGCTTTATGACGTGGATTCCCATGAAGCAGGGTGGTTTACTTCAGGATATTGCTGCGGTGCTTGATAGTGTGTGCGGTCCGTGGCTCAACCTGTTCCGTCGTTTCATTCCGCCGATGGGCGGTATCGATTTTTCGCCGGTCGTTGCGATTATTGCGTTGCAGTTGGTGCAGAGGCTGGTTCTGCAGCTTCTTATAGGTATACTCGTATAGAACTGACTTTGTAACTTACGTCGGGCGTGTAGCGCCGAGGCGATGAAAAAGGAGACTTGTTATGGCTATTACCCCTGCAGACATCCAGGCTCAGACTTTCTCTGAGGCCAAGCGTGGCTACGATCCTGCCGAGGTCGACGTCTTCTTGGAGACGCTGTCCTCCGAGGTTGACGCTATGCTCGCTAAGATCGTCGACCTTAAGGGTCGTCTGACTGCTACCGAGCAGCAGCTTGCCGATGCACAGGCTCAGCTTGCCCAGGCTCAGGCTGTCTCTTATACACATCTGACGCTGCCGACG
>UQQL01000035.1 GCA_900543275.1 uncultured Collinsella sp.
ATTTGAGCAAGCTCGAGAACGCACCAGCCGCCGACGTCATCATCGACTTCTCGAACGTCGTGACCTTCGATGCCGTCGTCGCCTATGTCGAGCGCACGGGTGCGGCGTTGGTCTCGGGCACCACGGGCTACACACCCGAGCAGATGGATCGCCTGCGCGAGCTGGGTCAGAACGCCCGTGTCATGCACTCCGGCAATTACTCCATCGGTATCGCAGCCCTGCGTCATCTGGTAGCACAGGCCACACGCGAGCTGCCCGGCTTTGACTGCGAGATTGTCGAGACGCACCACAACCAAAAGGTCGACGCCCCCAGCGGCACCGCCAAGCTGCTACTCGACGCCGTGGTCGAGGCCGAGCCAGAGGCTGGCTATCATCCCGTCTACGGTCGCGAGGGCATGTGCGGCGTTCGCGATCCCAAGGAAATCGGCATGCACTCGCTGCGCGGCGGCACCGTCGCCGGCGTACACGAGGTGAGCTTCTTTGGCCAGGACGAGGAGGTCACGCTTAGCCATCGCGCTACGAGCCGCCAGATCTTTGTCAACGGCGCTCTGGCCGCCGCGCAAAAGCTCGTCGTCCGCGACCCTGGCTTCTACACCTTCGATCAGGTCATGTTCGCCTAACCAGTTAACTACCGTACCCACGCAAAGGAGAAACAGCATATGAGCAACGCAGCCGAGATGGATGCCCAGGAGATTATCAACTACATCGCCACCGCGCCCAAGAAGACGCCCGTCAAACTGTACGTACGCGAGAAGCCCGATACGGAGGTCCAGTGGGGCGACGCGCGTGTCTACGGCGATTGCCACGGCAAGACCGTCTTTGGCGATTGGGATGAGCTCAAGGCCATCCTCGATGCCAATGCCGACTCCATCGACTACTACGATGTGGAGAACGACTGCCGCAACTCTGCCGTGCCCATGCTCGACCTCAAGGGCATCAACGCCCGCATCGAGCCGGGCGCGATCATCCGCGACCGCGTCGAGATCGGCGACCGCGCCGTCATCATGATGGGTGCCATCATCAACATCGGCTCCGCCATTGGTGAAGGCTCCATGATCGACATGGGCGCCGTCCTGGGCGGCCGCGCAACCGTGGGCAAGAACTGCCATATCGGCGCCGGCACCGTACTGGCAGGCGTCGTTGAGCCTGCGAGCGCCACGCCCGTCATCATCGAGGATGATGTCATGATTGGCGCCAACGCCGTGGTCCTGGAGGGCGTGCGCGTGGGCAAGGGTGCTGTCGTTGCCGCCGGCGCCGTATGCGTCGAGGACGTCCCCGCCGGCGCCGTCGTGGCCGGTGTCCCCGCCCGCGTCATCAAGATGCGCGACGAGAAGACCGACAGCAAGACCGGACTCGAGGAAGATCTGCGTCAGCTGTAGGGTTGCGCGAGTTTATCAACCCGCGTAACGGCTCGACGCTGCACCTTTGGTTCCGTCGTTCTAACGAACGACGGACCGGTCGACGCTGCAAACGCCCCAGAGCGGCAATCTGACGTTCAGTCGTCGGGCATGACCAAAAGGTCAATGCCCTCCTCTTTCACGTCACCTTGCTCGCTTAGGGGCGTTTTCGCTGACGTATGCTCAGTCTGCAACTCAATTCAGCTCCAAGCAAAAAGGCCAAAGTCCCGAAGGGCTTCGACCTTTATTTTTCTGCAGCGTCCAAGCGCAGTTTATCTATTCTCGATGCTGCCGATGTTTTTGAGTTCGATGGAAATGAGGCCGTTGGGCTCGTTGACGAACTCGATGTACTCGGAGTTCGAACCCATCTCGGCCGGGAAGCTGATCTCGATACCCGTATCGGTACGAATCTTATGATTGCGCACCGCCGCGCGCTCGACCTGCTTGCGCTCCACGGGAACGCGCTCGGGAACCTTCTCCTCGGTCAGTGCCGCGCGCACACTTTCCTTGATGACCGGTTCGTCCTCAAAGACCTCATCGACGATATCCCAGGGCGGAAGCTCCTCGTCATCCTCGACCTTCTCGGCCACAGCGGCCTTAACCTTGGCGAGCGCCACGGCCGTGTTGGCGCCGTGCTCCTCGGCGACTTCCTCGACCACACGCGTCACGGTGTCGATGACCTCCTTGCCCGATACGCCCGTGTCGCACTGCAGCAGGCCATCGGGGATAAGCATACGGTCCTCGCCGGCAATCTTGCGCTTCTTGTCCACGTAGCCAATCTCCATGGTACTCGCGCGTACGATGGCATAGCTCGGCACCTTTTGCGAGGGGTTCGGCAGAATGGCGTAGTGGCGCGCGATGTCGTTGCGCACCTCTCCCTCCTCGCGGCCCACTTCGTGCATAAAAGCCTGCTTGGAGCCCAGCAGCATCACGGCAAACCAGCGGGCATCCTCATCGTCGTCAAAATCGGCCACGAGCACGTCGGTGGACTCGGCTTTCTCGGCTTTGGTGAGCTCGGAGGAGATAAACTCCGCAATCTGCTGCGACAGGTCCACGAACTCGCGCTCGCCAAAGAAATAGCCCTTGAGCTCGCCGCCAAACGCAGAGTTCTCGGCAAACGTGGCGCGTTTATTGTCGGCCGAGGTACGTGCGCGGCGCAGATGCGTGGTCACGAAGTTGCGCACGGTACGACTCTCGATATCGAGCTCGCGCTGGCTCATAACGTTGACGGCAGAGTCAAAGTCCAGGATATGCAGAATCGCGTGATTGATTTTCATATACGGCATTCCGTTCTAGATCGATTTCGGCACGAACCAGTATAGCGGTCGAGCCCTCCCCGAGCGCATCGAAGATTGGTGCATCGGGGACAGGTTGCTTTGCACCAATGGCTAGCGCAGAAGCTCGGACTGCCAAGCCTCGAGCTGTTCTGCCAGACTCTTACCGGCAGTGGACATGTCGATCTGGGGTCGTTTGGGCAGCAGCGCGCATTTAAGGATTGCCACGATGGTCTGCGAGACAAAGCGTCGCGTATCCTTGTCGAAACCTTGCGCAGCCTGGAGCATCACGGGCAGGCTCTCGCGCAGATTCCCAGCGATATCCGCAAACCGCTCAGCACCCGTAGCCTCAAACACGGAGAACAACGCATCTACAAAACGCTCGCGCTCGCTAGGCCCCACTGCAAGCAGCATCTCGCGAATGGAGCCATCAACGTATCGAGCACCGGCGGACAGGCGCTCACAGTACACGAAGTCGCGACCATCAACCACCCAGCTAAAGGGATTGTGCTGCAGCAGGCTGAACTCGGTGCTCTCAACGATGGCATAGTCCTCCTGTGTCTCGAACATCATGCCAAAGATCGACGACCGAGGTAGCGTCTTGTCAATTCGACCGGAAAGATCGGCAAAGGCGTTGCCGTTCAGAAACTCCTCGACGAAGCCCGGACCATCATGGGAATACACCCGTTCGATACGCTCACGGGCGACATCGGAGCACATCGCCGCACCGCACACCGCAAGGTTTCCGCCCTTGGAATGACCTCCGCACAAAAGCGGCTCGTCAATCGCATCCGCCGCCTCGTCCACATAACGCGCCGCGGATTCCTGGGCCGGCACAGGACACCGGAACGCCATGTTGAAGTCCTCTTTCCAGCCCACAATCGTACTGTCGGTCCCCCGAAAGGAAAGATAGCTAAACCCCGCCGGAAACCGGAACGCCATGGCTGCAAACTGCTCTGTCGCCACCACATCGCTCACGGCACGATAGCCGCAAACGTGCACGCCACGGTAGCGAGGGCTTGCCGCCACGGCCTCCAACAAGGCCCTGCTCCCCTCTGGATCCCACAGGTCGCCAATCATGTCCCGGTAGCACTCGGCACGAAGCAGCTCGCGTACGTCTAGGCCCTGCCAGTTCGTCAGCTCCGCCATATCACCCGGCAAACGCAAATAGGACAACCACGCAAAGACCAGGCTATCCACCGCGCAGAACGGCCGTTCCTCAAACGGGTCAAACGCCGTCTGGGCATAGGTCAAAAAATTAGGCGAATCCGACATGGCGCTCCCATCAACTATGGCGCATTGGGATAAGGTTACTTTGCACCAAAAAGGCGCCCGGACCGTGTGGACCGGACGCCTTTCATTGTAGCCTGTTGCCCAAAAGAGCTGGATTTAGCAGGAGAAGTCGACGCTGTCGATGATGTCCTTGAGGGCCTTGGCGGAGGCGGTAAGCTCATGCTGCTCGTCATCGTTCAGCGGCACGGGGACGCGGCAGACAACGCCGTCGCGGCCAACGACGGTCGGCATGGAGATGGCAAGATCGGACAGGCCATACTCGCCCACCATGAGCGAGGAGACGGGCAGAACGGTCTGCTCGTCACGCATGACGGCAGTGCAAATGCGCTTGACGGCCATGGCGACGCCATAGTAGGTAGCGTGCTTCTTCTCGATGATGGTGTAGGCGGAGTTCTTGACGTCCTCGGCGATGCGCTTCTCGGCAGCCTCATGCTCCAGGTGGCCGTGAAGCTCGCAGAAGGTGTTCAGCGGAACGCCGGCAACCTGGGCGCTGGACCAAGCGACGAACTCGGAGTCGCCGTGCTCGCCCATGACATAGGCCTGGACATCGCGCGGGTCGACCTCAACGTGGGCACCAAGCATCTGCTGCAGACGACCGGTGTCGAGCACGGTACCGGAGCCGATGACATGGCCCTCGGGCAGGCCGGACATCTTGATGGCGGCATAGGTCAGAACATCGACCGGGTTGGAGACAATGAGCAGAATGCCGTCGAAGCCAGACTTCTTAATTTCGGGAATGATGGACTTAAAGATGTTGACGTTCTTGTTGACCAGGTCCAGACGGGTCTCACCGGGCTTCTGGGCAGCGCCAGCGGTGACGACGATCATGGCGGCGTCGGCGACATCGGAATAATCGCCGGCGTAGATCTTCATCGGCTCGGCAAACGTCATGCCGTGCGCGATATCCAGGGCCTCACCCTCGGCGCGGTTCTTGTCCACGTCGATGAGGACCATCTCGGAGAACAGACCGCTCTGCATCAGCGCGAACGCCGAAGACGAACCGACGAAACCGCAGCCGACAATAGCGACCTTCTTCTCGTTAACCATTAGAAACTCCCATCTCTCTCCACAAACAAGCCACCCGGGAACGACCCGAGCGGCTTGTCGTAATCCCAATACATCCAATCGGGACTTTGATTATGCTCCTATTCGCAGCCAAAAATCGACCGTTTACCGAAATTGTTTGCAGGATTCGTAAAATAACTGCACGAAATCGGTTTCGAGCTATTGACGAGTCGAAACAGGTTTCTAATACAGACCCGCCTCGCGGATGGCCTCGACAGCCAAAGCAATCTGGTCGGGCGGCAAGACCAGCGCCATGCGCACGTGCCCCTCGCCCGAAGGACCAAAGCTCGCGCCCGGCGTCACCACAACGCCGGCCTTCTCCATGAGCTCCTCGCAAAACGCCATGGAATCGGTGCGACCACCGGGAAGCTTGGCCCACACAAACATAGAGCCATGCGCGTTGGGACGCTCCCAGCCCAAGCCCTCAAGACCGTCGCACAGGGCATCGCGGCGCTCCTGGTACTTCAGACGCTGCGCCTCGACCTCATCGCGCGGACCGTTCAGGCAGGCGATAGCAGCCTTCTGGATCGGGAAGAACATACCAAAGTCGATCTGGCCGCGCAGCTTGGCAAAGGCAGAGACCACGTCCTCGCGGCCGACCAAAAAGCCGATACGCGCACCGGTAACGTTAAACGACTTGGAAAGCGAGAAGAACTCCACGCCCACCTCAAGCGCACCAGGATACTGCAAGAAGCTTCCGCCCGGCTCGCCGTCGAACACGATGTCGGAGTACGCGTTGTCATGGACGATGAGCAGGTCGTGCTCGCGGGCGAAAGCGATGATCTCCTCGTAGACCTCGGGCGTGCCCACCGAGCCGACCGGGTTGGCGGGCAACGACACGATCATATACTTGGCACGATCGGCCACCTCGGGATCGATGCCCGCCACATAGGGCAGGTAATTATGCTCGGCGACCAACGGATAGTACTCGAGCTTGGCATCGGCAATCTTGGCGCCCGCCTCAAAGACCGGGTAGCACGGATCGGGAACCAAAATGGTGTCACCCGGATCGAGCAGGGCCAGGCCCAAATGACCCACGCCCTCCTGCGTGCCGTTGCACGACTGCACCATAGACGGCGTAATGCCCGAAACGCCAAAGCGGCGCTCATAGTAATCGCACACGGCTTGCTTGAGTTCGGGCAGGTCGCGCAGGGCATACTTCCACATCTCGGGGTCCTGGGCCGCTTGCGTGAGCGCCTCGACCACGTGGTCGTACGGCTTAAAGTCGGGCGTGCCCACGCTCATGTTGTAAATGGTCTTGCCCTGAGCCTTCAGCGCGAGAAGTTTGTTGTTGAGCGAGGCGAAGACCTCCGCGCCAAAGCGGTCGAGACGCTGCGATGCCTGCATGGTGCCACCTTTCGATATGAAAAACGCGGCGCTCCGACAAGAGCGCCGCGCGATACGGGCCATCAGATTGCAAAAGTGTAACGCTTGCACCCGCTGTTTTGGTTCAATTTGGCAACCTTAGTCCATCGGATTGAGCGCGTCAATCTGGGCGAGCCACAGGCGCGAGCTGGCGTCACTCGGCATGCGCCAATCGCCGCGCGGGCTGAGCGTGACCGAGCCCACCTTGGGGCCATCGGGCAGGCAGCTGCGCTTAAACTGCTGGGCAAAGAAGCGACGGTAGAACGTGCGTAGCCACGTGTGAATGGCCTTGACGTCGTAGACGCCCTCGAAGCTCTTGAGCGCCATGCGGTAGATCTTGCCCGGCTCAAAGCCAAAACGCAGCAGGTAGTAGAGGAAGTAGTCGTGCAGCTCGTACGGGCCCACCAGGTCCTCAGTCTTCTGCGCAATCTCGCCGTCGCCCGTGGGCGGCAGAAGCTCGGGGGACACCGGCGTATCGAGGATATCGAGCAAGACCTCGGCAATACGCCCGCCAAAGACATCAGCCGCATAACGCACCAAGTGACGCACGAGTGTCTTGGGCACGCTCGCGTTGACGGCGTACATGCTCATGTGGTCGCCGTTATAGGTAGCCCAGCCGAGTGCCAACTCCGACAGGTCGCCCGTGCCGATGACAAAACCGCCAGCCTGGTTGGCCAGATCCATCAGAATCTGCGTACGCTCGCGGGCCTGGCTGTTCTCGTAGGTCACGTCCTGCACGGTCGGATCGTGCTCAATGTCCTTGAAGTGCTGCTCCACAGCCGCGTGGATCGAAACCTCGCGGAAGCTCACGCCCAGGTCGCGCGCGAGCGACTCGGCGTTGGACTTAGTGCGATGCGTCGTGCCAAAGCCGGGCATGGAGACCGCCGTGATACCCGTGCGTGGCAGGCCCAGCGCATCGAAGGCGCGCACGGTCACGAGCAGCGCCAGCGTGGAGTCCAAGCCGCCCGAAAGACCGATAACAGCCGCCTTGGTGCCCGTATGGGCCAGGCGGGTCTTGAGGCCCGCGGTCTGCAGGTCGAGGATGGTCTCGCAGCGCTCGGCCAGGTCGCCATGATCGGCCGGCACAAAGGGCGCGCGCGGGAAAACGCGGTCGATATCGCAGGCATCGCGCAGGGCAGGCTCTTCGGCCAACACGCCCTCAAACGAAAACTCAACGGCCGTGGCCTCCGGCGCATCGTCCGCGCGCGTCCACGTCGTCGAACGACGGCGCTCGGCAACCAGGCGGTCAAGGTCAACGTCGGCGATGGCCATGTCGCAGGTAAGCAGCTTGGTCGCGGCGAGCTTGGAGCCGTTTTCGTAGACGAGGTTCTCGCCCGCAAAGACCATATCGGTCGTGGACTCGCCCTCGCTCGCGTCTGCGTAGGCATAGGCGCAGTACAGGCGTGCGCTCTGGTTGGAGATGAGGCTGCGACGGTAATCTGCCTTGCCGATGATCTCGTCCGAGGCTGACGGGTTGAGGATCACCGTGGCACCGGCAAGCGCCATCTCGGTCGAAGGGGGCGCCGGCACCCACAGGTCCTCACAGACCTCGACGCCCAGCACTAGGTCCTCGGCACCCTCATCACAACAGCGGTAGACAAGTCCCGAGCCAAGCGGCACCGGACCTTGACCGGCAAATTCAACCCACACGGGATCGGCGGGCGCCGGAGCAAACCAGCGGCGCTCGTAGAACTCACCGTAGTTGGGCAGATACTTTTTGGCCGTAAGGCCCAAAAGCTCGCCCGCGCAGCACACGGCCGCGCAATTGTAGATGTTTTCGGTCACCGCAACGGGCAAGCCAACAGTAAAGACGATCGGCAACTCACGCGTTTCATCGAGGATGCGCACCAGCGCCGCCTCGCAGGCGTGCAGCAGCGTGCGGTTATGGAACAGATCAGCCGCGGTATAACCAGTCAGGTTAAGCTCGGGCAGCACGAGCGCACGAACGCCGCGCTCGGTAGCCTCGCGAACAGCCGCCAGCGCAACCTCGGCATTGCCCTCGACATCGGCAACGCGAATCTGCGGTGAGGCCGCCGCCACACGCAAAAAGGCATCGTTCTTATTAGCCGAAACGCAGCATTGCCTTGTTGATCTGGACACTGGAGGCTCCTTCTACCCTGAGATTCAGTCTAACGGACGTTCACATATCTCTAACTAGCCAAAGCAACCTCCCAGTTTACTGAGAGGCCAACCTGTGCTAAGAGCATGTATTTCAAAAAAATCTTTAATTAAAAAAGGAGAAATCGATAATCGACTTCTCCTTTAAGCGAGGCAAGTAAATTACGAAACTAATGGCAGAATTTATCCATGTAGTCCTCAAAGTCGAACACTTCTACCACGACGCCCTCTTCCTGAGACTCTTTCAGTTGCTCCAAGAGATCTTTGTTAATAACGTCCATGCAGAAACCTCCTCTATCTAATCAATTGTAGTATATCTGCTTTCATGCAATTATCAACCAACTTGTTTAATTGCTCCTCGTTTGCCGATAGTCCCTCTTTTTTCAAAATGTCGCGCACCTCGTTCTTAGTAATCGGCTTTTCAAACAACGAAAGCAAAGCGAACGAAAAATCATTAACCGCACACATTCTATGGGTGGCACAACTCAGCAGTACTCTTAACCCCTCTTTTGAGCGTCCGACTTCTTTAACAAACGAACTTTTAACCAATTGAAAACCATTATCGTGCATTACATAATCGGCATCGATATTTGTATTCAGCAATCCATAATGCAACAGTTCTTCTATCGCCCTTGTCAGCTCGAGGTCGCCCTGATCAAGAATAAGAGAAATGCTACAATCGGCCTCCAATAAACGGGCCAACTTAAGGTATACCAACTGGGAAACAGCATAGACATGATGGTATTCAGAATTATAGAAGTAGGCAAATGGCTCAACGAGCACGACAGAGGTCTTGGAATCCAGCCAGATTCGATCAGCTGGATTTAGACTAGTTAGCCGTCGCTTTACTTTGGTCAAATGTCCCTTATACCTGACAGCGTGAATAGAATCTAGAATCCAGGTCACCTCTGAAATATGAAGCCGCTGGGGCAAGTCAATTGTGTCGCTACCGTTTATGACCTCTTGCATATAAAAATCAATATGATGCTCATCAGATAAGGATTTTGCTTCATTTAAAGTTAAACCAGTGCCTGAAACATAATCCACTTCGAGGCGCAAATCCTCATATTGGGACTTCGGCATTACAGAGACACCATACTTATCGGGATGATTCCAAACATCCGACCCCATAACGAGACCAAAATTCGTAAATCCTCTCGTGGAATATGGAACACCACATACCTGTTTTGAATAATTCAAAACATTCTCTGTATAAGCTAAGGTGTTCAGAGCCTCTTCTTTAGTTTCGGTCGGAAAGCCAATCATAAAAAATAGATGAACAGGAATACCCGCATTGAGACAATCATGGATATTGCGATCAATCCAATCAACTCTCGTGTTCTTCTTCATTAGATCAAGGACTCTTTGGTTGTATGACTCGAGGCCAAACTGAATCTGCCTACATCCACTTTGGTATATCTTGTTAAAAACGTCTGTACTTAGGGTTGGAGAGAACCTCGTTTCTCCATGCCAGAAAAACGTTTTTCCCGATGCGTTTATTTCATCCGCGAGTTGCTCCATTCTTTTGCCTTCGAATGTTTCATCCACAAAAGAGAAAACTCTCGTGCCGTATTTTTCATTTAACCGACACATTATTTCAAATACTCTCGATATAGGCATCTTTCGGTAACAACCACCGGTAGCACCGGGAATGGTGCAGAAGGCGCAATGATTAAAACACTGCCTAGAGGAATAAACCGGCAATATTAACTCAGGCATGAAGTATTTAGAAAGGGCGAAGCCATCGAAATCGGGAACTGTATCGTTGATAAATGTTTGCTCAATCCGATGGTTTTTATATATCTTTCCACCTTTAGCATGGCAAAGGTTTGGAACACAGTCGAGATTGTCATCACCAGAGTCAAGAGCCTCAAGAAGACGTGCAAGCGGCTCTTCGCCGTCATACATCATTATCGAATCAATGTATTCAAAAAAGGGATGCCATTCTTTCATGCAGTCATCTGCTAAACGAGTAATGTAATTGCCGCCCAATGAGACGTGTTTAACAGATGGACATTCTTCTTTAATCAGTTTCGCTAGCGTAACTGCAGAAATCAATTGGAAACAGCCGCTCACCGAAATCCCAATAAACTCGATTTTTCCCTCTGAATACGCTTAAGAAAGGCAGTTTCATAGAAGGAAATAAACGGATTATGCAAGGTATCCGCAAGCGATTTCATTATTTCTGGTGTCGAATAATAATCATAGGGCAGATCTATGGAGTTGAACGTGTATTTAACTCCATATGAGACGTGATTTATGATATAGAGTGCATTTCTAAAAATGTTTTCAGCATATTGTCTTTCTTTTAGATTAAAGTATCTCTTCGATCTGAAAATATCTTTTGCCTCGTCAACATTAAGTGCCGACTTTTGTATCAACTCGATTGTTAATTGAACATTCGAACTAAACGAATCCTTTGATTCCCGATACCTTTTACAGCACTCTTCGACATGTCTAAAAGATAGGAGGTCATCGTAAAATTCCACGTTTAAGTCAACAATGTCAACTTTGTATTGTTCAACCTCTTGAAGATATGACTTCAAAACAGGCAAGGCAAGATACGGCCCCACTGGACTCCATCCTGGGGGAAATACTAAAAGCGTTTTAGGCATATCAACGTCACATCTTTCGCAGATAATTCAATTGAAACACAACTACCATCATAATTGAAAATACACCAAGTCCTGTAACGAGAATTGAGAACATCGCGATGCTCGTGAACAGCGAAACAAGAAGTGTTGAAATAACAACAGCAACCGATTGCAAAGACTCCCTAATTGAAAACAGGCTTATCGATTCAGATCCGTCTCTCGCCAAATCCTGCAGCGATGTTATGAGAAGCACATCTTGAATGGCGTTTCCGGCACCGACGATAAAAAGGAAAATAAACGATATCCCAGACGCATAGCGATAGCCAAACGCCAGATATGCACCGAGCGCAAGATACGTCACAAAACAATATGATTTAACGCAATCGGAACCACTGATTAAACGACCATATATTGTATTTCCGAACAACAGTCCGATTGTAAGACTACTCTGAAGGAATCCGTATTGTATCGATGACGAGTCAAATTGCAATTGCGCTATAGCTGGCAAAAGAGAATTCAGAGAGCCGAATGCCACGCCACTAGAAATATCGATTAATAGGAAACCAATTACCAAGTGCTTCGCGCTAAGATCACTAAATGCAGTCCTGTTTTTTCATTTTTGCTTATTCCCTCTTTATCATTAACCTCGATAACCGACGGAACATCTCGCAGCAACCAGAACGACGCGGCAAAAGAAAGCGCGTCTAATGCAAGAACAGCCTCCGCCCCAAATTGAGCGACAACAAAACCGCCGGCAACTGGCCCCAGAACCATCATCAAATTCTGCAGGAACCCAAACGAATTATTAATTACGTCGCGATTGATACTATTCGTATTGGCTCTTAACAACGAGTAAAAGCAGGGCATTTCTACCGTTCGGCAAAGCGATACCGCGCACGTAATAGCAAACATACTCCATTTACTATCAACAAAAATATAGCAAACGAATAATCCCGCGCGAATTAAGTCTGCCAATCTCATGGCCTGCAGTGTCCCGATACCCATCTTCTGAGGCAGCTGCGCGAGCGCAACTGAAAACAGAGAGGGGGCAAATCTGCAGCAGACCATCAAAGCAGTTGCAGAAACATCGTGAGTTACCTCGTAAATCAGCATTGGCAAAGCAATATTCGCACACCAATTGCCTATTTCGCTTATCCCTCTAGCAATATATAGGACCCGAACCGGACGGCTAGCTCTCAATACCGTGAACATCACGATTAACCTCGTATTTCAGGCCTCGTTCATCCCTTAATAGGAATCCATAATCAACCAAGTACCGCCTCAACACGGCATAATCAGGATAGAGCTGTGACAGCACACGATTAACCTGAAGCTCCGTATAACTTGTACTTAATTCAAAGAAAGAGACGGCCCATAGCAGCATGATTCTTTTATAGCTTTCCTTTTTTGGAATTGAAACCAGCTCGCCATTCTTGAGAAATCGTTTTTTAAAGTCTATTAGCTCATCCATTCACATCCTCCATTTCATACGCATCTACTACTGAAAATGCATACGCTTTAGGTCATCGCATTCGGCTTCTTTATTCGAACTAAACTCGAACTAATCTAAATTATTTGCTCAAACACTCTTCGAAAGCTCGTTTTTCACTCTGAGTAAAATGCCCTTCCCAGTCAGTCCACGAACAGGAAGGCAACTCACAGCGAGCGGAGTCGAAACCCTCTGCCGTCGGTCGTTCAAAATGCACGATAACCTTTTCGGTATCGCCATCTGTAATCATGTCAGAATGAACGACCTCGGTACCATCTTCGAATGTCATATACGGGTACATCACGTAAACCACCTCGCAATCGTAAGTCCAGTTTAGCATCAAGCTATTTCGCCAAAGACAGCAAGCCCACCCTTGATGAGTTGATGGTATCTGTTAAATGTCACGTACGATTCACATCTGGTGGGTACCCTGATGGCTACACGAAACGAAGCAGATTTACACCGGGAGGACCCCGTATGACAACCAAGTACACCGACGCGCCGCGCACGCGCGTCATGACACCGGCCGCGCTCAACAACGGAGTGCACGAGAACCATTCCATCGGACAGACCATGACCATCGCGCCCAAAAAGGGCCTGTTCGACGACATTTCCATTCCCCAAATCATCGCCGGCGCCGCAGCTGCCGCCACGAGCGTCGCGCTTGCCTCCAAGATTGGTATCGCTGGTTCAGTAATTGGTGCCGCCGTGAGCTCGGTCATCACCGTTGTGTCCTCGCAGGTCTACCGCCACTTTATCTCTGCCAGCGCCGAAGCCCTCAAAGGCACGCACACCGCCGTCGACTACCCCGCCGGCGCCTATGAGCCCGTTGAGTTTGATGCCGAGGAGCACCTGGGCGGCGCCGCGACTACGCAGGAGATGCGCCAGATTGCGGGGCGCGCGACCACGGCGCGCGTCGCCCCCAACAGCCTGCGCGCCAAGGCGGCGGCAGAGCGCAGCCAGACGCAAAAGAAGGTCATTGTCTTCTCGATCGCCATCGCCATCGTCGCGGTCATCGCCTGCACCGGCGCCATCCTTATCACCACTGCCGGCGAGGGTCTGGGTGAACGCCCCGAGCCAATCCTTTCGTCGCGCACGACCGAGCACGACGCGGATAGCTCCGGTCAATCGCAAAGCCAGCAAGACGACTCGCAGGGCAACTCCGCATCCACCGACTCGTCTTCGGACACCCCTGATCAGTCGCAGAATGCCAATTCCTCTACGAACAGCAGCGGCACACAATCCGGCACGACCGACTCCAGCCAAACGACCGACGGCTCTCAGCCGAGCACGGGTGACCAGACGAGCGGCACCACGTCGGGAACGGGCACAGCAAACAGCAGCAACAGCAATTCGAGTGGCACCACATCGGGCACGGCATCTGACAGTTCAAGCCAAGGCACGACATCGGGCAACTAGGCACCGCATCCCCAGATAGGCAACCTGTACAACGGGCGCGAATCGACAGCGGTTCGCGCCCGTTTGCCTTGGGCGCCGTCATGGCGAGCGCCATGCGATGGTAAGATGCTTTACATGTGTAAAGAGGAGATTTGCCATGAGCAAGACAATAGTTAGGCCCACGCTTTCGCTGGGCAACCACATCTATCTGTATCGCCTGCTGCGCGATGCGATTGGATGCGGCAAGCAAACGTTTATGACGCAGGTCGAAGAGGCTCTCGCCGCTGGCGACATGACTGCTTATGACCTGGGCTTCGAGTCCACGCGCGAGTTGCTCGAGGAGCTTGACGACTGCATTAAGCTGACCGTCTTTAAGGGCGGTCGCCTGTATGCCACCGTCATCGCCAACGAGGCATGGGATGCCGCCCTTGCCAAGGGCGAGGACAAGCCCAAGGCTGCCAAGGGCGCCAAGCAGTCCTACAAAAAGAAGAAGCGCGGTGAGAAGGACCTCAAGGCCGTGCGGCCCAAGCACGTTAAGCGTCCCGAGCCCGAGCCCGTGGCCGAAGTCGCTCCGGAACCCGAGCCCGAGACAGAGATCGAAGTCGCTATTGAGGTAACAGCAGAAGCCGAAACCGAAATCGCCGCCACGACCGATCCCGAAGTCATATCCGAGCAGGAAGCAACTGTGGAGCTCAACGAAGCGCCCAAGTCGACAACCGAAGAAGCCGCTGACCAACCCGAGACGCCTGCGTTCCAAAACAGCGATGTCTTTGGCAACGAGGCCGAGGACGATCAGTCCGACGAGCCCGCCGATCAAGGCGCTACCGAATCGGCACCGGAGCCCGAGACGCCGCAGCCCGCCATCTCGCTCACGGTCGTCTATGACCCCGAGAACGCCAACGCCGGCATCACCACCATGGCCTCCACACCGATCGAGGCAAAGCCGTCTGTCGAGGCAGAGGACGCCCCGCAAGCCGACGCCAAAACCGAGACTGAAGACACATCCGTCTCCGTGGAACCGACAGATTCCGCAGTTAAGCCGGAACCGGTGCCTGAGTCTGCACCCGTCATCGAGTCCACATCCGCACCTGTCTATGACCAAATTCCCGCACCGGTACCGGCTTCGGTACCCGCAGCAGCACCGGCCCCCGCACCCACAGCACCGACCATCCCCGAGGACTTCCCCGTCGATTTCGCAACCGAGGTCTTCTGCCCCGGCCCGTTGCTACACCAGCTGTCGACCTATCTCCCCTACGGCGCCGACACGCTCGGCATCGTCGGCGAGTACTACTGGATCGCCCGCGAACGCGGCACCATCGAGGCCGCGCGAAACCGCGCAATCTTCCCCCTGCGCTACACGCAGGCCGGCGAGCGCCACGAAGTCACCGTGCGCATCCGCCGCAACACCACCGGAGGCCTCGGAGCCACCTGGACCGTCGACAAGGTTGAAGAATCCAACGAATAGCAAAACGCGGCGAACGTCACAAAAACGCTCGCCGCGTTTTTTTATTTTCCCAGGTTGAGCATAAGTTCGTGTGACAAAGGGGCTGTCCCTTTGCCACATCAAACTAGTCCCTGGTAAGTTTCCTGTGAATACGATGCGGCTGGGCTGCGTCCTCGCCCAGGCGCTCGATGCGGTTGGCCTGATAGGCCTCGAAGTTGCCCTCGAACCAATACCAGTTGCCCGGATTCTCGTCGGTGCCCTCCCACGCCAGAATGTGCGTGGCGACGCGGTCCAGGAACATACGGTCGTGGCTAATAACCACCGAGCAGCCCGGGAACTCGAGCAGCGCCGCCTCGAGCGAGGACAGCGTCTCGACGTCGAGGTCGTTCGTGGGCTCGTCGAGGAGCAGCAGGTTGCCGCCCTGCTTGAGCGTAAGCGCCAAGTTCAGACGGTTGCGCTCGCCACCGGAGAGCACGCCAGCGCGCTTCTGCTGGTCCTGGCCCTTAAAGCCAAAGCTCGCCACGTACGCGCGGCTCGGAACCTCGGTCTCGCCGACCATCATGTGGTCCAGGCCGTCCGAGACGACCTCCCACAGGTTCTTATCGGGGTCGATGCCGGAACGGTTCTGGTCGACGTAAGAAATCTTGACGGTCTCGCCCACCTCGAGCTCGCCCGAAGTCAGCGGCTCCAGGCCCACAATCGTCTTGAACAGCGTGGTCTTACCGACACCGTTGGGGCCGATAACGCCCACAATGCCGTTGCGCGGCAGGGTGAACGAAAGGTCATCGATGAGCACGCGGCCATCGAACTCCTTGTGCAGGTGATGGGCCTCGAGCACCTTGTTGCCCAGACGCGGGCCCACAGGGATGCGGATGTCGGTCCAGTCGAGCTTCTGGCTTGCGCGGGCCTCGGCCTCCATCTCCTCGTAGCGAGCCAGACGGGCCTTGTTCTTGGCCTGGCGAGCCTTGGGCGAGCTGCGTACCCACTCGAGCTCGGCCTCCATGCGCTTGGCGAGCTTGGCGTCACGGTTGCCCTGCGCCTCGATACGGGCGGCCTTGGTCTCCAGATACGTGGAGTAGTTGCCCTTGTAGGGATAAAGGTGGCCGCGGTCGACCTCGCAGATCCACTCGGCAACGTTATCCAGGAAGTAGCGATCGTGCGTGACGGCAAGCACCGCGCCCTGGTAGTTGTGCAGGAAGTGCTCGAGCCACAGGATCGACTCAGCGTCTAGGTGGTTTGTGGGCTCGTCAAGCAGCAGCAGGTCGGGAGCCTCGAGCAGCAGCTTGCACAGGGCCACGCGACGGCGCTCGCCGCCGGAAAGCACGTTGACCGGCATGTCGGAATCGGGCAGCTGCAGGGCGTCCATGGCCTGGCCGAGCTTGGAATCGATATCCCAGCCATCAGCGGCGTCGATCTCGTCCTGGAGCTTGCCCATCTCGGCCATGAGGGCGTCCATGTCGCAGTCCGGGTCGCACATCTCCTCGCCGATCTTGTTGAAGCGATCGACCTTGGCAATCATGTCGCCAAACGCCATGCGCACGTTCTCGATGACGGTTTTGTCGTCGTCGAGCGGCGGCTCCTGTTGCAGGATACCCACGGTGTAGCCGGGGGTGAGCCTGGCATCGCCGTTGGAAACTTCCTCGATGCCGGCCATGATCTTGAGCAGGGTCGACTTGCCCATGCCGTTGGGACCCACGACGCCGATCTTGGCACCGGGGTAGAAGCTCAGGGTCACGTCGTCAAGGATTACCTTGTCGCCATGGGCCTTGCGAGCCTGATACATCTGGTAGATAAACTCTGCCATTTGCCTGTTCTATCCTTTCTACCTGCTGTTTCCCTATTCTTGATTCGCTTTAGTAGAAACGAAATGAGGAAACCAGCTCTGAAACGTAACGAAAAAGGGGCATGGTTGCCCACACCCCCTAATACTACCTGGGAAAAGTCCCCCGGAACATACTATGAACTGCGTACGTTAGTTTTCCGCAACCTTAACGAGCGGCTCGCTGCGATTTGCGCCACAACAGATACGAGTAGACGTAGACGGCTCCAACCGAACCAAACGCCAGAACCGCAATCACCGCGGCGACGACTTCACTCGAAAGCACGCTGCCTGCCACGCCCATCACAATCAGGCCAATACCCAGCACCATAAAGCAGGCGCCGCCAAAACGCTGCGTACGGCGCCAGTTCTCGGGATCGGCAAGCGCCCAAGGTGTCTTGATACCGAGCGTATAGTTCTGCTTCACACGCGGCAAGTAGTTGCCTACGCCGATGAACAGCAAACCGACAACACCGGAAATCAGCACGTTAACCGAACCGACCGCCGGCACCACGCCCCAGACCGTAAGCTCTCCCAGCCAGCTTATGGCGCACATGAACAAGGTGAAGGCGATTACGAAGCCCTGATAGAACTTGCCCGAGGTTCGATATGCCTCGCCTTTGGGGTCGATGCGCGGCACCACGCAGAACATTGCGAGAAGCGCCAGAGGCAGCGCGCCGAGCGCGGAGGCCATCCAGCTAGGACCCCAACCGTCGACGGCGCCGTTCGCGCCCCAGTGCGTGAGAATCTGCGCAGGCAAGCTCGGCATCACCATGAGGTGCGCTACGACATTGGCGACACACAGAGCGACCAGCGCAATCCACACGCGCGACGATACCCCCGTGGGGTGAATGCCCTTGTTTTCGTTATTCATCCTTATCACCTTCAGTGTTTGTAAAGCCCATAAACCAGCCAATTAAATCCTGCATGACGGTGGTGTTTAAGCTGTATACGATGTTTTGGCCATGGCGCTCGTCGGTCACCAACCCGGCATTTTTGAGCGTCGCCAAGTGATGGCTTAGCGACGGCTTACTGATATCGAAATGCTCGGCAAGCTCCCCCGCCGTGCAATTGCCCTCGCGCAGCAACTCCAAAATGCGCCGTCGCGTTGGATCGACAAGCGCCTTAAAACCCTCTCCCGGCATAAGACCTCCTCTCATCATCTCTCATGACGCGCACACTATACTCGATATTTAGATGTTTGTCTAACTGTCTAATCCTGTACTCAAAAAAATAGCCGCCTCCGCGTAATGCGAAGACGGCCACTTCTCACGCTACAAACGTGTTTGGGAGTTGGCCAACCCGCTGCAACGGGTGCCATCTGCTTCATCTTATGCGAATCACTGCCTCATTTCAACAAGCCCCTAGGGCTCAAATGGAATCGCGATAATACCTATAATGGCGATAGCTAAAACACGATTCGCTTCCCCATCGGAGGATGTCTATGACCGAAACTGCTGCACTCGTCGAGACACGCGACACCAAGCTCGAAATCATCATGGGCCGCGAGGCACTCGACAAGCTCGCCGATGCCACGGTGCTGGTACTCGGCTGCGGAGGTGTGGGCTCTAACTGCTGCGAGGCACTTGCCCGTGGCGGCATTGGTCATTTCGTCATTCTGGACAAGGACATCATCGCGCCCAGCAATATCAATCGCCAGGCCATCGCCTTTCACAGCACCATCGGCAAGCGCAAAGTGGACGTGATGGATGCCATGATTCGCGATATCAATCCCGCCGCCACCGTTATCAAGCGCACCGAATACCTGTTGAGCGATAACATCGACGAGTTCTTTACGAGCGTTTTGGAGCAGACGGGCGGCAAGCTCGACTACGTCGTCGACGCCATCGACACCATCTCGGCCAAGCTCACCATTGCCAAATATGCTCAGGACCACGGCATTCGTTTGGTTAGTTCCATGGGCGGGGCCAACAAGCTCCATCCCGAGTGCCTCCGCTTTGCCGACATCTTCGATACGGTACGTGACCCCATGAGCCGCATTATGCGCAAAGAATGTAAGAAGCGCGGAATCAAGAGCCTACACGTACTGTTTAGCTGCGAGGAATCGGTTAAGACACAGCCCCGCGATCCTTCCAACATCCACGAGCGCACCGAGCTGGGAACTGCCAGTTTTATGCCGCCCATCATGGGTCAGATGATTGCCGGCGAGGTTATCCGCCAGATCAGTGGGCGCGGCACCGAACGCGTACGCTCCGATGGCCAGCGCTTGGACTAGCAGGATGCCCTGCGATGGAACCGCGATTCTTTGACACGCATTGTCATCTTGATTTGATGCTCAGCCCCGATGTTGCAGCCAGTGAGTCGGCGGCGTTGGGTCTGGGGCTCTTTGACTGCGGGGTCGACCCACGCGACTTCGCGGCAGCAAAAAAGCCTGTCTCTTATACACATCTGACGCTGCCGACGACGGAGAGAGTGTAG
>UQQL01000036.1 GCA_900543275.1 uncultured Collinsella sp.
AGGTCCCGCTCGACAGAACCACCCTGGCGCGAGCCGCCGCGAACCTCGTGGCCAACGCCGCCGAGCACGCACGCTCGCGCGTGGCGGTCTCCTGCGACGTCGCGGGCGGACACCTCGTCATCGAGGTGTCCGACGACGGACCGGGCTTCTCTCCCGCCGCCCTCGAACGCGGCTGTGAGCGCCTCTTCACAGACGACTCCTCCCGCTCCTCGCGCGACGGAGGCCGACACTACGGGCTCGGCCTCCACGCCGCCTCCGAGGCCGCGAGCGCCCACGGGGGCTCCGTCTCGCTCGCCAACAGCCCCTCGGGTGGCGCGGTGGCCACCATCGCGGTCCCCCTGTGCGGGATCTGACGATTTCCTCGATGTCTACCTCGACTGCGATATGTCGCTCGCCGAGGCCGCGACGAGATGGTGTTGCGTCTGCCCCGTTTGGTGCTTCTAGCTCAAATTTGATCTGATGTAAGGCCCGTGCAATCCTGCATGGGCCTTACTTTTGGCAATTGCTCGACCGATTCGTGGCTTGAAACACAAATTATCGAGTTAAGGAGAAATGGGGTCATACAGCAGCTCTCAGAGCGCTTGCCGCACTCCCCCGCCATTACCTCTGCGGCGTCCTCGTATAGAGCCCATACCGTTTGGCATATCGTTGCAATCGCCCACTTGTCCACCGGTCAAGTGAACTACTGGAATAAATACAGCGACACGCTTGTCCGTTACAGTCGCTATATCTGTGTAAATCGCCGCGATAAATACAGCCTGTACTCGGCTGTATACCAACTACGCGTATGTAGATTCATATCGCGTTAATAAATCGGCTCAAGCGTGTGCAAAACGCGCAAGTAACCGCAAAAGGCGATTATCGCTCAGGTAGATTTTTGGCACCCCGTTGCTTAATCAAAATTAAGCAATTGCTTAAAACAAAAAAGGTCAGGCACTAGATGCCTGACCTGCAAACTTCTGGTCGGGACGACTGGATTCGAACCAGCGACCCCTTGACCCCCAGTCAAGTGCGCTACCAAGCTGCGCCACGTCCCGAAGCTTTTGTTTGTTGCTCTGCTCTCGCTCGCAACAGGGAGTATATTAACCCGAAACTTTAGACTTGTGCAAGAACTTTTTTATAAATTTTGAAGCAAGTCCAAAATTGTATCTGCGAGCTGGGGTTTTGTTAGAACGGGAAGTTCTTTCGTACCCGTTGTGCTCACAATCCAGGCCTTGTTGGTATCGGTTCCAAAGCCCGAATCGGCGCGTGAGACATCGTTGGCGATAATGGCATCGCAGCCTTTGCGTGCCAATTTGCGCTCGGCGTACTTGACGACGTTATCGGTCTCGGCAGCAAATCCGATTACGAGGCGATCGCCCTTTTGGCGTGAGAGTTCGGCCAAGATGTCAACGGTCTCGACGAGCTCGATTCGATCCAGGCGCTCGTTGGCCTTTTTGAGCTTATGGTCCGCCGGGGCCGCCGGCGTGTAGTCGGCGACGGCGGCGGCGCAAATGGCAGCGTCGGCCGTCTGGAAGGCGCTGAGCGCTGCCTTCAGCATTTCAGCGGCGGTCTGCACGCGCACGCACTCCACGCCGTGGGGAACGTCGAGCGATGTCGGTCCCAGCACGAGCGTGACGGCGGCACCGCGACGTGCGGCCTCCCCCGCCAGGGCGATACCCATCTTGCCCGAAGAACGGTTGCCAATGAATCGCACCGGGTCGATCGGCTCGTGCGTGGGGCCGGCGGTGATGACGATGCGCTTGCCCGTCAGGTCTTGCGGCACGGGGTTGAGCACCTCACAGACAGCCTCGACGACGTCCTCGGGCTCGCTCATGCGTCCCGTGTCCACGTCGCCGCAGGCAAGGTAACCGCTACCCGGACCCACAACATTGACACCGCGCTCGCGCAGCGTGGCCATGTTGGCCTGCGTGGCCGGTGCCTTCCACATGCCATTGTTCATGGCCGGTGCGATCACGATGGGGCGCGGCGTGGCAAGCAGCGTGGTGGAGATGAGGTCGTCGGCGATGCCGTTGGCCATCTTAGCGATGATGTTGGCCGTCGCGGGCGCCACGACCACCACGTCGGGCTCCTGCGCCAGCGAGATATGGTGGATGGGGTCGGAGGGGTCGTCGAATAGGCCCACGGCAACGGGCTCATTGGTGAGTGCGCGGAAGGTGAGCGGCCCCACGAACTCCGTGGCGTGCTCGCTCATGACGACCTTGACGTGGGCGCCGCGCTTTTGCAGCAGGCGCACGATATTGCACGACTTATAGGCGGCGATCCCGCCGGTAATTCCCAGCAGGATCGTTTTTCCCTCAAGTTGCATTGAATTGTTGGGTGCCGCCGCCATCGTTAGGCTTCCTTGCTGAGGAGCACGAGCAGGCGGTGGCAGTACGGGCAGTGCGTAATCTCACTACCGTCGTGGTTGAGGTCGCTCATGGACGATGCCTGCAGCGCGGTGTGGCAGACCGTGGGGATGTTGCCCTTGATGGTCTCGACGGCCAGGCCGCGGAACTGCTTGAGCAGACGTTCGTAATCGGTGAGCACGTCGGTCGGCAGCGTGGCGGCAAGCGCGGTGCGCTCCTTGGTGGCGGCATCGATCTGAGCCTGCAGATTGGCAGCCTTGGCGCGGGCAGCTTTGGTATCGGCCTTCACGCCCTCCTCGAACTTGGCGATGATGGCCTGCGCGCGAGCCTCTCGGTCAAGCGCTTCCTTATGGGCGACGACGACGTCCTTGCGGGTGTGCTCGATCTTGTCCAAGCGCTTGGCCAGGGTGGCGAGCTCGTTCTCCAGGTCCTGAACCTCGCGGTAGTCGGAGCCGTCCACGTGGCGCTTCTTGGCGGCCTCGATGGCGTTGTTGGTCTGAATCTCGGTGGTGTTGAGATCGTCGAGCTCAATGTCCAGATCCTTGCGCTGGGCGTAGAGCTTGGTCATCTCGGACTTGAGCTTCACATAGGTCTTGCGCTTGGAAGCGAGCTCCTTGAGCTCCGGCATATTGGCAAGTTCGCTCTTGTTGCGGGCGAGCTCCAAATCGATCTGTTGCAGCTTGAGTAGCGTAGCGCCGGCGCTCATAAGTTCTCTCCTTTTGTCACAGTCCACCATTGGCAAGGGTTCAGTATTTTAATCGCATGACGGGGGTCGACCCCGGCGTCAACTGCAGAGTTCATCAATATATCAACGAACGGCTCCTCGGAGCGGTCGTGGCCGAGCAAGATCACCGGCAGCCCGCGCAAGGCAAGGTCCTGTGCCACGTGGTAGCCTGCCTCGCCCGTCACGATAACATCTGCGCCCGCGGCGATGGCGAGCTCTCCAAAGTCGCCTAAGGAGCCGCCCAAAATGGCGATGGCGCGGCACGGGTGATCTGCCTCGCCCCACACGCGCGGGTCGCTGCCAAACGCCTGGGCGGCGCGGGCGGCAAGGTCGCGCAGGCTGCAGGGGTCGTTGAGGGTCGCAAGGGCGCCCAGACCGGTGAGTTCAGGCTCGTCCGCATGCTCCAGCGAGCTTATGGGCTTTGCGCCTAGCAAATCGCTCAGGCGAACGCGCGCTTCGTGCGAGCGGTCCAGGTTGGTGTGAAGCGAGATGATGCTCACGCCGCAACGAGCTGCCTCGTACAGCGCGGCGCTGCATTGGGGGCGTGTGGAATCCGACGGACAAAACGCCTCGGGCGCCTTGATATAGATGGGATGATGCGTTAGCAGCACGTTGGCGCCGGCCTCCTGGGCGCGGTGCACATTGGCTTCGGTCGCATCGAGTGCGCAGGCAACACCGGTAATCTCCGCGGCAGGGTCGCCGACGGAGAATCCTACATGGTCCCAACTCTCGGCATCGGTCTTGGGATAGCGTGCCAGCAGCGCGCGCTCAAGCTCGGCGACGATCATGCGGCGCCTACGATCGAGAGCAGCGTCTGGGCAAACTCGTCCAGATCGTCCGGATTCACGCGGTCGTCAAAGGAAATGCGTAGTGCGCCCAATGCCTGCTCGCGACCGATGCCCATCGCGCTTAAAACATGGCTCGGGTCCATGCTGCCACTCGAGCATGCCGAGCCTGCCGACACCTCAAAGCCGGCGGCGTCGAGCTTGATGATGAGTTCCTCGGAGTCCATGCCGTCAATGTAGATCGATACCATGCCGGGCAGACGGTCGGCTTGTGCGTAGTCACCCATGGTGGCGTGAATGCGCTGGTGGGCCGTAAGCGTGGCGTAGAGCTTGTCGGAAAGGGCTTGCAGCTTCGCGCGCTCCTGAGCCACATGGGGCGTCAGAGACGAGGCGGCAGCGGCAAAGGCGAGCTGCGTGCGCAGGTCTTGCGTGCCGGCACGACGTCCGGCTTCCTGTCCGCCGCCAAAGATGCGCGGGCGCAGCGGCGTGCGGTTCTTAAGGTAGAGCGCGCCGGATGCCACGGGGCCACCGATCTTGTGCGCGGCAACGGTCATGGCGTCAACTCCCAGCTCGGTGACATCGAGCGGAATATGCAAATACCCCTGGATTGCATCGGTGTGGAACAGGGCGCCAACGGTATGCGTGGCCGCGGCAAGCTCGCGGATGGGCTGCACCACGCCGGTCTCGTTGTTGGCAACCATGATGCTCACGAGCGCCACGTCGTCGCCTAGCAGCTCGACAAGCGTGGCAGGCTCAATGTAGCCCATGCGGCAGGGCTGTACCAGGTCGACGGTAAAGCCGGCGGCACGCAGCAACGGCAGGTTGTCCAGAATCGAATCGTGCTCGATGGCCGAAACGATTACACGATCGCGCTTGCGATCGCGCTGACGAGCGCCCTCGGCAAGACCGAGCAGCGCCAGCTGGTTGGCTTCGGTGCCGCCGTTGGTCAGTACAATCTCGGACGGGCGGACGCGCGTGCCAAAGCTGCGGGCGATCTCGCGACGTGCAACCTCCAGACGCGCGGCAGCCTTGCGGCCGAGCGAATGCAGCGAGTTGGGGTTGACGCCAGCAAGCTCGCTGTCGTCGTACTCGCGCTGCGCAAGGAGCGCCTCGGCGCGCATGGGCGTCGAGGCGGCATAGTCAAGATTCACGGGTATGCGGTTTTGACCTGCGGTCATAAGGGTTTATGCCTCCTGTGCGGCCTCGTTGCCCAGCTTCTGCAGCAGCGCAACCTCGGCAGCGGGATCTTCGGACTTAAATACGGCAGAACCGGCCACGAGCACGTTGGCGCCGGCCTTGACGACCTCGACAATGTTCTTGGAAGAAATGCCACCGTCGACCTCGATGAGGGGCGAAACGCCGTGACGCTCGCACATGGCCCTGAGCTCGTGGAGCTTAGCGATGGTGCCCGGGATAAAGCTCTGACCGCCAAAGCCCGGGTTCACGCTCATGAGCAGCACCATATCGACGACGTCGATGATGCTCTCGAGCACGCACACGGGGGTGGCGGGGTTGAGCACCACGCCGGCCTTAACGCCGCGCTGCTGCAGATGGGTGAGCGTGCGGTGCAGGTGTGTGGAGGCCTCGTAGTGTACGGTGATCATATCGGCGCCAGCGTCGGCATACCAATCGACGGTCTCGTCGGGGTTCGACACCATGAGGTGCGCATCGACCGGCACGTCGGTGGAGCGCTTGACGGCCTTGAGGATATCAACGCCAAAGGTGAGGTTGCCGGTAAAGTGACCGTCCATGACGTCGAAGTGCACGTAGTCGGCACCGGCGATCTTATCGAGTTCGCCCTTGAGGTTGGCCATGTCGGCCGAGAGGACGGACGGAGCAATTTTGATGGAACCCATGGTAGAAGCCTTTCTGCGCTAGTCGGTGAGTCCGTAGAACTCTTGGGAGGGTACGCGATCGGTAAGAATCTCGAGCGCCCTATCCAAAGTAACACCGTTGTAGAGCGTTTGCTCCACGGCAAAGGTGAGCGGAATGTCTACGCCCAGTGAACGGGCGAGCTCGCTCACGCTGCGGGCGGCGACGGCGCCCTCGACCACCATATGCGTGCGCGCCTGGTACTCGTCGAGCGACACGCCGTGGGCAAACTCGTAGCCAAAGGTGCGGTTGCGCGAATGCTCCGAGGTACAGGTGGCGATGAGGTCACCCATGCCGGCAAGTCCCATGCAGGTTATGGCCTGCCCGCCGCGGGCGTGCACCAGGCGGCTGATCTCGGCCAGGCCGCGCGTCATGATAAGGGCGAGCGTGTTGTCGCCCGCGCCGGTACCGGCGGAGATGCCGCACACGATGGCGATGACGTTTTTCATAGCGCCGCAAACTTCGACACCGGTCATATCCTGCGACAGGTAGATGCGGAAGGCCGTGGACAGCAGCAGCTCCTTAAAGGTCTCCCCTACCTGCGTATCTTCGCTAGCGATGACGGCGGCAGAAAGCCCGCCGCGGCAAATCTCCTCGGCATGGTTGGGGCCCGAGAGGGCCGCCACACGCCGCTCGTTGCCGATTTCGCTGGCAATGACCTCGCTCATGAGCAGGCCGGACTCGGGCTCAATGCCCTTGGTAAGGCAGAGCACCGGGGTGTCGGCGGCGATGAAGGGCGCTGTCTGATGACATACGCTTCGCAGGTGTGTGGAGGGCACGGCAAAGATGATGGCGTCGGCGTCGTCGAGCGCCTGCGCCAGGTCCGTGGTTGCGACGACGTTGCCGGGCAGCTCGTAGTCCGCCAGATACCTGGGGTTGCGATGCTCGCCGTTAATGCCGGCGGCCGTCTGCTTGCTATGGGCCCACATGGTCACGCGCTCGGCTCGCGCGGCGGCAAGGCCGGCGACGGCGGTTCCCCAGGAGCCGGAGCCAATCAGCGCAACATTCATGACTCTCTCCTACTTATCGTCGGGTTCGGTGACGCGCTTGGTAAACGAGAGCTTGGACTCCTTACCGCACATGAGCTTTTTGATGTTCGCGCGATGGGCCCACACCACGGTGATGCCGATCATCGCCATGCAAAACTTAAGGCCCAGGCTGCTGTACGGAAAGACCGCGCAGGCGGCGATGGGAAGGCCGATGGCCGCGGCAAGCGAGCCCACCGACACAAACTTGGTGATGGCAACGGCCGCGATAAACATGCCCAGCAGCGATAGTCCGATGGGCCAGTACCAGGCGAGGATGACACCCAAGCCCACGGCGATACCCTTGCCGCCATGGAAGTTGAGGTAGGGCGAGAAGATATGGCCCCACACCGCTGCCAGGCAAATGACGCCGAGCATCCAATCGCCGGGGGCTCCGGGCGCCATGATGCTTACGGGGAAGCCATAGCCCAAGTCGGCAATGAGCGGACGCGCGATAAGGACGCAGATGGCGCCCTTAAGGCAGTCGAGCAACAACGTGAGCGCGGCCACCTTAGGGCCGGCCACGCGCAGCGCATTGGTTGTGCCGATGTTGCCGGAGCCCGCCTTGCGAATGTCCGTGTGGTTGAACACACGGCCCAAGATCAGGCCAAACGGAATCGCCCCGATGAAGAACGAGACCACGGCGCAGATGGCGGTCAGCAGAATCGGATTATGCATCCTTCTGTTCCTTCTTCCTAAAGAAGAGTCGAATGGGCGTGCCGGCAAAATCGAAGGTCGAGCGCATGCGGTTCTCCACGTAGCGCTGGTAGGTGTCGTTGACCAGGTCGCTGTGGTTGACGAAGAACGTGAACGTCGGCGGGTTGACGCCCGTCTGGGTCACGTAGTGCATGCGCAGGCGACGCTTGCCGTCTACCACGGTGTGGCCAAACTCGCGCAGGTCGGTGAGGAACGTATTGAGGCGCGAAGTGCTGATCTTTTGCGAGCGCGTCTTTTCGGCGGCGTCGACCATCGCCCAGATCTTCTCGACGCTGCGGCCAGTGAGGGCAGAGATGCGCAGGTACTGGGCCCAGGGAGCCATGACGCCCAGACGGCGGTCGATGGTCTCCATGCAGGCCTCGCGCTTACGGTCGTCGTCGAGCAGGTCCCACTTGTTGAGCAGCACCACGATGGCGCAGCCGCGCTCGATGGCAAGACCCATGACCTTCTGGTCCTGTTCGGTAACGCCCACGGAGGCGTCGACGACGAGCAGCGCCACGTCGGCGCGGTCGATGGCGCGCAGGCCGCGGACCATCGAGTAGTACTCGATGTTCTCGTACACGGTGCTCTTCTTGCGGATGCCCGCGGTGTCGACCATGCGGTAGTGCTTGCCGTTGCGCTCCACGACGGTGTCGATGGCGTCGCGCGTCGTGCCGGCAATGTTGGACACGATAGAGCGGTCGGCGCCCAGGATGCGGTTGAACAGCGAGGACTTACCGGCGTTGGGGCGGCCGATGATGGCCACGTTCAGCGCATCGGGGAACTCATCGGCGACCTCGTCCTCCTCCTCGGGCAACAGGGCCACGATGTCGTCGAGCAGGTCGCCCGTGCCGTGGCCATGCAGGGCCGAGAGCGGCGTGGGCTCGCCGATGCCGAGCGAATAGAACTCCCAGATGCTGTCGTTTTCGCGATCGGGGTTGTCGAGCTTGTTCACCAGCAGAAAGACCGGCTTGTCGCAGCGCTTGAGCATGCGGGCGACCGACTCGTCCTCCTCGGTGACGCCGGTGCGGCCATCGACCACAAACAGGATGACGGCGGCTTCCTCGGCGGCGGCAAGGGCCTGGTCACGGATGGACGTGGCGAAGACGTCATCGCTCTTGAGCGGTTCGATGCCGCCCGTGTCGACGATGGTGAACTCGCGGCCGTTCCAATCGGCCGTGTGGTACGAGCGGTCGCGCGTGACGCCGCGGGACTCGTGGACGATGGCGTCCGAGGTCTGGGCCAGGCGGTTAACGAGCGTGGACTTGCCCACGTTGGGGCGTCCGACGACGGCGACGATAGGTTTCATCTGCTCTCCTTTAATGGGTAGGGTCAGTGGAAATGTTAGAGTCCGCGGACACAATGCCAAGGATATGCTCCAGGGTATCGAGCAACTCATGCGGCATGGTCGACACCACATGAACCTCGGCACCGCGACTGGTAAGGCTTGCGAGTAAATCGTCACGATGATACTCGTCAAGCGTCATGCCGTCAGCGTTGAACATGAGCTTAGGCACAAAGAGCATAACCCCCGACAGATCTTGGGGCAGCTGCTCCAGAATGTCACACGCGACGATGAGGCCGGTCACGTCCACGTTGCCGCCGAAGTAGCGGTTCTTGATGGCTGTGACGGTGCCGGCGAGTCCCTGGGGCGACTCCACAAAGCGCGCCACGGTGTCGCGCGCGCTGGCGCCGGAGAGGCACAGCAGGCGCTGGTTGCGCTCGGCGATGCCAGCGCGGACGCGGGCCAGACGCTCGGCGTCGGCGGCAAGCACGTCGTCGGTCTCGTCCAGATACGAGCGGATCATGCCAATGCCGTCGTAGTACTGCGGGTAACCGTCGTAAAAGTCTGCCTCGGGAGGATCGATGCCGGCGTCCAGGTAGAACTCGTCGCTCATCTGGAAGGTGTGGCGGCCAAAGCGTTCGTAGGCACGATCCTGGTAGGGACGGATCATGGCAATGGTCTCGCGCGCCAGTTCGGGCTTGTCGCTGTATGACCAGCTAAAGCGGTTTTGGTGCTTGGTAAAACCGAGCGGCACAATGCCCAGGCTTGTGATTTGCTCGTGCTCCTCGCAAAAGCGCAGGGTCTTTTCCAGCTCCTCGCCGTCGTTCATGCCGGGGCACAACACGATCTGCGCGTGAATCTCGATGCCGGCGGCCATGATGGCCTCGAGCACGTCCATGCCACGCTGGGCGTTGCGGCCCATCATGCGGCGGCGGACATCGGGGCTCACGGCATGGACCGACACGTTCATAGGGCTCATGTTGCGTTGGATGACGTTTTGCACGTCCTCGTCGGTGAGGTTCGTGAGCGTGACAAAGTTGCCCTGCAAAAAGCTCAGGCGGTAGTCATCGTCGCGGATGTAGAGCGTGGAACGTCCGCCCTTTGGCAGCATGGTCATAAAGCAGAACACGCAGGCGTTTACACAGGTACGCATGCCGTCGAAGATGGGGCCATCGAACTCCAGGCCCCAGTCCTCGCCCGGGAAGCGGTCGAGCTCCACGGGCGTGACGGTGTTGTCGCGCGGGTCGAATACCTCCAGCTCGACGGTGTCGTCGTCGGCTTCCCAGAGCCACACGATCATATCGGTCAGCTGCTCGCCGTTGACCGTGAGCACGCGCATGCCCGGCTCGATACCCACATCCCATGCGGGCGATTCGGGACGCACGTTTTTAACGAGCGCGCCCTCACCCGGCTCGGGGTCGCGGCTGCGCCCGTAATCGGCCACCTCGGCGGCGTATGCGGGTACGGTCTGGTCCATGATTAGCGGCAAAGCTCCTTGATGTGCTCGACGGCGCGCTCGATGTGTTCTTGCGGGGTGGAAGCGCCGGCGGTGATGCCGATGTGGTGAGCGTCGGTAAACCACGCGGCCTGGAGCTCGGAAGCTTCCTCGATGTGATACGTGCGCTCGCAGGCGTCTGCGCAAATCTGCGCCAGTCGGCGGGTGTTGCCCGAGTTCTTGCCGCCCACGACGACCATGCAGTCGCAGCGGTTAGCAAGTGTGGCTGCTGCCTGTTGACGCTCGCTCGTTGCGGCGCAGATGGTGTTGATCACACGCAGCTCCTGCACGCGCGGGGTGATAGCGGCCACGACCTCGGCGAGGTTCTGCGCGGTCTGGGTGGTCTGCACAACCAAGCCCACTTTACCCTTGAGCGACAGCGCGTCCGCATCGGCGGCACAGCTCACGACCTGCGCGTCATCGCCTGCGTGGCCCAGAATACCCTCGACCTCTGGGTGACCCGGCTCGCCTACGACCACCACGCGGTAGCCCTCGCGCACCAGGCGCTCGGCGGCCACGTGGACCTTCTTGACGTAGGGGCAGGTGGCATCGACTACGTCGAGGCCACGCTCGCGAGCGGAATCGATGACCTGCGGTACCACGCCATGCGCGCGAATGATCACGGTGCCCGATGCGGCGTCGTCCAGGGTCTCGGCCAGACCGACGCCTGCCTCGGAAAGCTCGCGTACCACGATCGGGTTATGGATGAGCGGACCCAAGGTATGGACCTGTGCGCTCTCCCCTGCCTGCGGCGCGGCGGCCAGCGCCATATCGAGCGCGCGCTGTACGCCGTAGCAGGTGCCGGCGTTAGCTGCAATCTCGATGGTAGGCGCGGTTGCCTGGTCGGACGCAGTCGCGGCGGTGTTCGTCACGTTCTCGCTCATGGCTAGAACCTGCCCGGATGCTCTGCGCACAACTCGTCTCGCATGGCGTAGACGCGGTTCATGGCCTCGGACTCAAACCAAGCCAGGCGCTCCGTGCGCTTAAGCCCGGCCGGCGCGTCCGAAAGCGAGATGGCCTTGCCGGCACGAATCCAGCACTTCTTGGGACGCATGAGCCTTTTGCCCGCGGGCGTGATGTCGGACCAGCCGCAGATGGCGAGCGGGTTGACGGGCGCCTTGCCCATCTGAGCGATGAGCGCAAAACCGCCGTGGACCTCAGGCTTGATCTCGCGCGAGCGGATGCGTGTGCCCTCGGGGAAGATCAGGACATCCTCGCCGCGCTGCAGCGCATGCTGGGCGGCGCGCAGACACTTCATGTCGGCGGTGCCGCGCTCGACGGGAATGCCGCCAACACGGCTAAAGGCCCAGCGCACAATCTTGCTCTTGGCAAATTCGGACTTAAAGATGGGGCGAATGCGGCGGCCCCCAAAGAACAGCGCCGTCTCCACGGCCAGCAGCTCGGCCATCGAGGTGTGGTTGCAGATAACCACACTGCCGCGGCCGTCCTGGCGCTCAAACAGCAGATCGGCATCTTCGACCTTCCAACGCCACATGAGCTTGGAGAAGGCCCAAAGGATGGCCATGACTACGACGACGGTGCCGCGGATGAGCGCTGGGAACTCCGCGTAGGGGGCGTTGTAATAGTCCTCGGGCGTCTGCTTAAACAGGCGCATGGGCTACCTCCTTTGGTTGATGAGGCCCTCGATAATGCGGACGACCTCGTCGATGGTATGGGCGGTGGAGTCGACGTGCACGGCGTCCTCGGCGGGCACGAGCGGGGCGACCTCGCGGCTGCTATCAAGCTTGTCGCGCTGCTTGAGGGCGTCGAGGGTATCGTCGACTTCGGTCTCGAGTTGCGCGGGCGTGAGCGGCTGAGCATCGTTTTGGTGACGCTGCAGCACGCGGCGGCGGGCGCGCTCGCGCGGGTCGGCGGTCAGGAAGACCTTGACCTGCGCGTTAGGGAACACGACGGTTCCGATGTCGCGACCCTCGGCCACGATATCGCGGTCCTCGGCGGCGCGGCGCTGATGGATGAGCATGGCGGCGCGCACGCCCGGATAGGCCGAGACCTTGGACACGTTGGCGTCGACCTGCGGGGTGCGGATGGCGACCGAAGCGTCCTGGCCGTCAACGGTCAGGCGCGTATCCTCGCCGGTTCCGTTGGTAAAGCGGATCTCGATCTGCTCGGCGAGGGCGTCGATGGCCGCCTCGTCGTCCAGATCGATGCCGCGGTCGAGCGCGGCGAAGGTGACGGCGCGATACATGGCGCCCGTGTCGAGCTTGTTAAAGCCCAGCTGGCGGGCGATCTCCTTGGCGATGGTGGACTTGCCGGAACCGGCGGGGCCGTCGATGGCGACGATCATGCAATGCTTCCTTTCGATGGTTGACGTGCTGGTATGGTTCGCGGGCGCTGGGGCGCGGCGGGTTGCCTAGCCCGTGTAGCGCTCGCGGTAGGTGTTGCGCTTGGGTGCGGAGCCGTGGCTGCCGTGGTGACGCGTGCGGCTGGCGGGCGCTTCTTGGGGCTTACCGCCGTTGCGCTTGGCGCTCGCCTGCTTGGGCGGGATGCCGCCGGCCTTGAGGATCTGTACCTCGCGGTCGGTGAGCTCGCGCCACGAGCCCTTGGCCACGTCCTTGAGCTCCAAGCCGGCAAAGTTGCAGCGGTGCAGGCGGATCACCGGGTGGTGAATCTTGCTCAGCATGCGCTTGACCTGGTTCTTGCGGCCTTCGCGGATGATGACCTCCACGGCGGTGGTGCCGGGCTTAACGCCTTGCGGAGCTACGGCCTCGGCCTCGCGCGCGTTAATGACGCGGCAGATCGCCGGCTGGCACAGGCCGTCATCGAGCTCGATGCCGCGGCGGAGTGGTTCTAAGTCGCGATCGGCCAGGTTGCCGTCCACGAGCGCCTGGTAGGTCTTGTAAACATGCTTGCTGGGGTGCAGCAGATCCTGCGACAGGTCGCCGTCGGTGGTAAAGAGCAAAAGGCCCGTGGTGTCGCGGTCCAGGCGGCCCACAGGGAACAGGCCCGGAAAGCGGTCGCGCGGGACCAGGTCGGCCACGCAAGGGCGCTCCTGCGGATCGCTCATGGTGGTGAGGTAGCCGGTCGGCTTGTAGAGCATCAGGTACACGGAGCCCTGGTTGAGCTTGACGGGCATGCCGTCGACCTCGATATGGTCGTGGTCGACGTCGACCTTGGTGCCCAGTTCGGTCGCGATCTGGCCGTTGACGGTCACGCGGCCGGCGGTCATCAGGTCCTCCGATCCGCGGCGGCTCGCCACGCCCGCGCGCGCCAAAAAGCGCTGCAGGCGCATGGTATGCGGGTAGACGGGCTGGGCGTCGGTTGCGGGTACTGCGTTGCCCATGGCACGCGTCTCCCCTACTTCGTTAGTCCTCGTCATGTAAATCCTCCGAGGTCTCGTCGACGACCAGGGTTTCCAAGTCCTCGACTGCCTCAACATCTTCAACATCGGTATCGAGCAGTTCGCGCTCTTCGTCCAGGTCATCGGCCTGCTCCTCGAGCGTGGACTGAATGCTACGACCGCTCAGGCGCTCGCGGATAAACCGGCGCGACTGCTCGTCGGGGGCAAACTGCTCCAGATCGGGCAGGTCGCGGGTGGAGCGCAGACCGAACTTTTCCAAGAAGGCGTTGGTCGTGCCGTAGATGATGGCCTGACCGCGCTCGGGGTCGCGGCCGAGCTCGCGCACCAGGCCCTTGTCCACGAGCGACGCAATGACGCCGTCGGAGTTGACGCCGCGGATGCCCTTGACCACCTCGCGCGTGACTGGCTGGTGGTAGGCGATAACGGCCAAGGTCTCGAGCGCCGCCTGCGACAGCTTTTGCGTGTCCCAGCTCAGCACATAGGCCTCTACCACATCGTGGTAGGCGGGGTGCGTAAACAAGCGCCAACCACCGGCGACCTCGCGCAGCTGAAAACCGCGGTTAGCCTCCTCGTACTCAACTTTGAGCTCGGCGAGCAGCGATGCGCACTCGCCCGGGGCGATATCCAGTGCACTTGCCAGCGCGGGCGCACTCACGGGGTCGCTCGACACCAGCAGCAGCGCCTCCAAGGCGCCTTTGAGGCTGTTTGCCTCCAGCGTGGAAAGGGTTGACATGGTTGCCGCTCCTATTCGGTGAGCTCGGGGCCCTCGCCGGGCACGTATGCCTCGGCGCCCTCGACGCGATTGATTTGAATGGTTCCAAAGATTTCGTCCTGGCTCAGGGTAAGCGAGCCGCGCTTGGCGAGCTCGAGCATGGCCAGGAAGGTGACGACAAGCTGTTCGGTGGTGGCATCGCCGTCCAACAGCTCGCGGAAGGTGCAGGTTTGGTGAGCCATGGTAAAGCGATCGACCGAGGCCACCGTCAGGTCGAGCGGCACGCGATGCGGTGCCACGTGCTCGGCTTCCAGCAGGAAAGTCTGGCGCTTGCCGTCCAGGTCGGCGCAGATGACGGCGAGGCCGCGCAGGGTAATGCCGGCCAGGTAGTCGGGCATAAGGCCAAGGAATTCGGGGTCGGGGCCGGCCACGCGCGGATGCATGCGGCTCTCGGCCTGCATCCGCGCGCCAAGGGCTGCCGCCGCGCCTTTAAACTGCTTGTAGGCAATCAGGCGCTGGATCAGGACTTCGCGCAGGGCGTCGCCGTCGAGCGCGCTGAGTTCCTCGAGGTCTTCGTCGTCCTCGTCACCGTCGCCTGTCTTGCGCGGGGCCTCCTGGGGTACCAGCGAGGCTGCCTTAATGTCCAAAAGAGTTGCCGCGACCAGCAAAAAGTCGCTCGCCACGTCCAGGTCCAGCGCCTCGATACGCTCGGCCTCGGCTAGGTATTGCTCGGCCACCTCGCTGATCGAGATGGCGCCGATATCAACTTTTTGGCGGGTTACCAGCTGCAGCAGCAGGTCGAACGGTCCGCTGTAGACCTGCGTCGACACGCGATACGACATCTTCGACCTCCTTTGACGGCGCCTTCGCGGCGCGGTTTGGGTGCATGTTGCGACCGTTTTGCACGGTCGACCTGTAAGTTTACCTTAGATGCCGGCGATTGCGAAGTTGAGCAGCCACTCGGCCAACGGATACACGGTAACGTCGAAATAGCGGCCGATCACATCAATGCCAGTCCACATGGGCAGCAGATACAGCACGATGATGAGGATGGGCATGGCGTATTGCTGCAGGTGGTAGTAGTTGTTGAGCGCCTTGCCTTTGAGGAACGGCACGATGATCGACGAGCCATCGAGCGGCGGGATCGGGATGAGGTTGAAGAATGCGAGTGACAGGTTAACCACGATAAACGTGGCGCCGAAGTTCATGATCTGTGACGCCAGGGCAAAGGAGATGCCGGTGTAGAGGTTGCCGTACGCCACGTGCATGAGTGCCGCGGCAAGGCACGCGAGTGCGATGTTCGACGCGGGGCCGGCCGCGCTCACCAGGACCTCGTCGCGCTTGGGGTGCTTGAGGTTGTTGAGGTAGACGGGCACGGGTTTGGCGAAGGCGAACACCGGGCCGCCGGCCGCGAGCATGAGCAGCGGCAGGATGATGGTGCCAAACGGGTCGATATGGTTAAGCGGGTTGAGTGACACGCGGCCGCGCGAACGGGCCGTCTTGTCGCCGAGCGCCCAGGCCGCGGCGGCGTGTGCGCTCTCGTGGATCACGATGCCCACGATGACGGCGACGGCGCTGGCGAGCAGGTTCATGAGGTAGCTGCTGGACATAGCGCTCCCCTAGCGGACGCGGCGCGAGGCGCGCGTGAGCAGGTAGTCAGCTACAAACAGGATGACGGCCAGGATGGCGTAATCCAAGCGGAAAACGCCGCCAAAGGGTGAGGTGATGACGCCGTAGCCGGCGATGGCGCTCGGCAGTGCGCGCGAAAGCTCAACGACAAAGCCTACGATCTGCAGCTTGGCGGTGAGGCCGCTAAAACACAGCAGCACGGTCATCGCGCTCATAAAGATGCCGCAGATGCGACAGGCGATGGCGATGATGCTCATCGCCACGGCAGCGGCCTTACGAGAGTTCACGCGCGGTCTCCTCTTCGATCTGGGTGGAAAGCTCCAGCCATTCGTCCTCGAGCTTGGGTAGCTCTTGCTTAAGGCCGTTATATTCCCCCAGCGCGGCGTTGAACTTGTCTTGATCGGCATAAAGCTCTTCGCTTGCCATCAATTCCATAAGCTCGTCATAGCGGGCGCGCTTTTTGTCGAGCTCCGTCTCGATCTTCTTGAGCTGGTTACGCACGCCCTTGAGCTTTTTGTTGAGCGCAGCGCGGGCTTGGGCCTCGGCGCGCTTTTGCTCCTTGGTCTTTTTGCCCTCGGCAGGCTTGGGGGCGGCGACGGGGGTGTCGGCCTGGGCGGCGCTGGCCTTGGCGGACTTGGTCGTGGCCGGCGCGCTCTCCGTGGACGCCTCGGCGGCGGCGCGGGCTGCGAGGTCCTCGCGCTTGTAGAGGTAGTAGTCGTAGTCGCCGTCGTAGACCGTGACTTGTCCGTCGCGGATGTCGATGATACGGTTGGCCACGGCACGCACCAGGTGCTCATCGTGGCTGATCAGCACGATGGTTCCGGGGAAGTTTTGCAGGGCGTTTTCGAGCATGTCCACCGAGTCGATGTCCAGGTGGTTGGTGGGCTCGTCCAGGCACAGAAGTGCCTCGGGGGCCACGAGCATCTTGGCCAGGGCCAGACGCGCTTTTTCGCCGCCGGAGAGGACGCGAACCTGCTTCTCGATGGAATCGTTGTCGCTAAACAGGAAGGCGCCCAGTAGGCTGCGCTGCTGCGGCACGGTCCACTTGGGCGTGACGGTGTCGATCTCTTGCAGGACGGTGTTGGACTCGGTCATGCCCTCGAGCGCGTGCTGGGCGTAATAGGCCACGCCCACGTTGGTGCCCAGGTCGCGGGTGCCGGTGGTGGGCGGCTCCAGTCCGGCGATGATCTTCATGAGCGTGGACTTGCCGGCGCCGTTGGGGCCGACGAGCGCCACGTGCTCGCCGCGGTAGAGCTTGAGGTCGATGTCGCTGTAGATGTGCTTGTTGCCGTAGGACTTGGAGACGCCCTCCAGGCCCACGACCATGTCGCCGGAGCGCGGCGGGTCGGGGAACTTAAAGTCGATGTGCTTGTGGCCCTCGGGTAGGATGACAAGCTCCTTTTTGATCTGCTCGATCTTGCGGATGCGCTCCTGGGCCTGGGCGGCCTTGGTGGGCTTGTATCGGAACTTGTCGACGAAGACCTGCATGTGGGCGATGTCGCGCTCCTGGGCGGCGCGCTTGGCGCGCATCTGCTCCAGGTTGTCCTCGCGCTGCTTGAGGTAGCTGCTGTAGTTGCCGGTGTAGGTGGTCACGCGGCGGTTCTCGAGGGCGGCTACGTGGTCGACGCAGGCGTCCATGAAGGCGCGGTCGTGGCTGACGATGAGGACGGCGCCGTCGTAGTTGGCGATAAAGCCGCGCAGCCACTGGACGCTTTCGAGGTCCAGGTGGTTGGTGGGCTCGTCCAGCAGCAGCAGGTCGGGGTGGCGCAGGAAGAGCTTTGCCAGCGCAATACGCATCTGCCAGCCGCCGGAGAACTCGGAGCACGGGCGTTCAAAGTCGGTGACTTTGAAGCCCAGGCCGGACAGGATCTTGCGGGCGTTGCTCTCGAGCTCGTAGCCGCCCAGGTGCTCAAAGCGGTCCTGGACCTGGCCGTACTCGTTAAGGAGTGCGTCGACGTCCTTGCCCTGCTCGGAGAGCTCGGTGATCTGGGCCTGCAGCTCGTTAGCGCGCTCGCCCATGCGGCGGATTTCCTTGGCGGCGGCCATGACCTCGGCAAGGATGGTGGTGTCCTTGTGCTCCAGATTAGTTTCCTGCTCTAGGTAGCCCACCTGGCAGTCCTTGGCGTACTGGACCTGGCCGGCGTCTGGGCTGTCGATGCCCATGATGATTTTGAGCATGGTGGTTTTGCCGGCGCCGTTGGGTCCCACAAGCGCGAAGCGCTCGCCGGGGTTGATCTGGAAGGACGCGCCGCTAAAGAGGACGCGTGCGCCGAAGCTTTTTTCGATCTTGTCGACCAGGAGGATCATGCTGCCGCCTTTGACCTTGTGTGCCTATATGAAAAAAGGCCCCAACTTGCGTTGGAGCCTCATTCAATGCTCGGGTGGAGACGAGGGGGATCGAACCCCTGACCTCTTGACTGCCAGTCAAGCGCTCTCCCAGCTGAGCTACGCCCCCGTGACGAGCAGATACTATAGGGGAAGTTGACGCGACGTGCAAGGACTTTTTTGGGTCAGACTCTAAATTCCTATTGATATAGGAAAGCAATGGCGGTGCCGGTGTGGACTTGGATCGTGGCTGTTGACCTGACGACGTTGCTGATGCCCGTATCGGCTAACAAGCCCAGCGAGGCGTGATCTAACTCCCACTCTAGACCGTGTTCGCTTACCTCGGTGTTGGGGGCTATAGCGATGATGGAGAACGTCTTGCCCTCGGCGCCCTCGATGGTCCACGACTCGCCTCCGTGCAGGATGCGGGCCGTGGTCTCGTCTTCGGCAATCCAGACTGGGGCGCCCTTGTAACCCGCGAGTAGGCCCAGTACGGAAAGCGCCATGTCCGGACGGCCGCCCGTAGCACAGGTTCCCACAACCTCGGCACCCGGCCAGCGGCGGCGGACGGAATCGAGCGCTAGCGCCAGATCGGTATAGTCCTTGTACGGATCGTGGCGCTCTACCTCAAAGGTTTCAGCGGCATCGACCAGCGCGCGGCCGGCGTCGCCCACTGTGTCGGCATCTCCCACATATACCTGTCTCTTATACACATCTGACGCTGCCGACGACGG
>UQQL01000037.1 GCA_900543275.1 uncultured Collinsella sp.
CGAGATTACTACGCGTCTCGTGGGCTCGGAGATGTGTATAAGAGACAGGGCACGCGGCGTTGCCATCCGAGCCCAGCCCCATTACTGCCCGAGACAGTTGGCGGGGTAGCACTGTCGACCCCCATCGGAATAAAGGTAGCGATTCAGCTCAGGACCTACCGACGGGTTCGTGTCGGCAGCCCCGGCCTTTCCTTTGCCTAGCGCGACCCTCGCGAAGCGCGTGAGCGATAGGGAAAGGAAAGGCCGGGGCGAGCAGCCCGCGGCGTAGTCAGTGTTCGCGTTACGGCAGAATATGGAAGCCCAAAGCGGCGATATCCTTGGCAAAGCCGCGCACGGTGTCGAGCGAGACCTCGTACGGGTCGCGACCGATGTTCTTGCGCTTGGCCAGGATGCTGTTGGGCACCGTGATGATCTGGCAACCGCATCCTTCCGCCTGGTAAATATTGATAAGCTCACGCGTGGACGCCCACAGGACCTCGCAGTTGGGCTTGGCGGCGGCCTTCTTCACCGACTCCGTCATAAACGGAATGGGATCGACGCCGGTGTCAGCGATACGGCCGGCAAAGAGCGAGATGATGGACGGCGTCTCGGCGTCAACGGCCTCGACCATCTCGTCGACCTGCGCAGGCGTAAAGATGGTGGTGACGTTGACCTTGATGCCGTCGGCGGAAAGCTTGCGCACCAGCTCGGCGGTGGACTCGCCCTTAGTAGTCACACACGGAATCTTGACATAGACGTTCTCAGCCCAGGTAGCGATCTCGCGCGCCTCGACCTCCATGGTCTCGACGTCGTCGGCAAAGACCTCAAACGACACGGACACATCGGTGATATGGGCCAGGACCTCCTTGGCAAACGCGCGGTAATCCGTCACGCCACCCTTCTTCATAAGGGACGGGTTGGTCGTGAAACCCTGAACGTTGCCGTTCTCGTACATGTCGAGCATGCCCTCGAGGTTTGCACCGTCAGCGAACACCTTGATTGCCATCTGCCTGATTCCTTTCGTTTGCATATGGGCGTTGAACTGCTAAACACTTTACCTATGTTTATCAAGGCGTGAGCTGCGGGTTTTTATCTTCTCGGCGAACGGCATAAACACCTCAGTGTTTGGATTGATAAATCGATTGAGCATGCAAAAGCAAAGAGTCGCAGTTTGAGCAAACGTCAGAAGGCGAGATTCATTAGATGAGGCCGAAATGTTGCATCGCGGTGACGGTGCCGTCGTTCGCGACGTCGTCGGTCACGTAGTCGGCGACCGCCTTGACCTCGGGCATGGCGTTGCCCATGGCCACAGCCGTCTCGACGGCGGCGAGCATGCCCAGGTCGTTGCCCGAATCGCCAAAGCCAAAGGTGCGTTCGTTGCCCGTGCGACCCAGATACTCCAGCGCCCGCGCCACGCCCACGCCCTTGTCGATACCCTTGGGGCTCAGCTCGCGATTCTGGCCGCCGGTATTGCACAGCTCAAAGTTGCGGTCGATAAAGCCATCGTCGTTGGCCACGCGAGCCAAGCCGGGCGCGTTAAGGCACACCTTGCCCACGCGCAGACGACCGTCGATGCGCATTTCCTCGGCGCTGTGCACCGCAGCAGCGCCGATCAAAGACGACTGCTCAACGCCCGCAGGCTCCAGCGCAAAGGTCGCAGCATTGGCCTCGAAAAAGGCCTCGAACCCTGCCGCAACAATGCGACGCGCAAGCTCCTCGACAATACCCTCGTCAATGCAATCCTCGTGCACCACACGCCCCTCGACCTCGAGCGTGGCGCCCGCCATGGCCACGACACCCGCAGGGTCGAGCGCGCGCAGGCTGTCCGCAATCAGCCACAAGGGGCGACCCGTGCAGATAAACGCCTTGTGCCCTGCGTCGCGCAGACGATGAAACGCCTCGATGACCGCCTGCGAGGGATGCACCGCCGAAAAGTCCTTATCGGTCATATCGTCGGGATCGAACGACGTCAGCGTGCCGTCCACGTCAAAAAAGAGCACAGCGGGTTCGGGACACGCATCAATCATATGGGTTCCTTTCGAGGATAAGGGCAAACGAAGCATCCATCATATAATGGAGCGACGCAACCAGAGAGGTCACCCATGGAATTTTACGCAAGCTGCCCCGAGGGCTTTGAGTCCGCACTCGCCGATGAGCTTAAACGCCTCGGGCTTTCGCATGTCCGCCGCCTGAAAGGCCGCGCTACGTTTGAGGGCGAGCTCGAAGAAGGCTACCGCGCCTGTCTGTGGTCGCGCCTGGCGAGCCGCGTGTTCGTGGTACTCGGGCGCTTTGAGGCGCAGGATGCCGATGAACTGTACGATAGCGTTTACGACATCGCCTGGGAGAGCATCGTCCGCCCCGGCGCCACCATCGCCATTACCGCCCGCGGCGTGACCGAGCAGCTGCGCAACACGCGCTTCTCGGCCCTGCGCGCCAAGGACGCATTGTGCGACCGCTTGGCCGAAACCACGGGCCGTCGCGCCGATGTCGACGCCGCCGATCCCGATGTTCACCTGCTGCTTTCGCTGCGTCAGCGCCGCGCGAGCATCAGCCTGGACCTTTCGGGCGACCCGCTGTTCAAACGCCTACCGCCCGCAGCGACCCGCGCCGGCGAGGGCGCGCACGTGCTGCGCCCCGACTACGCCGCCCTGGTGCTGGCGCAGGTCGGCTGGACCGCACTATGCGAACGCGAGCTGACGGCCGACGATTACGAGAACGAAGCCCTTCCCACGCTGATCGATGCCTCGTGCGCCGGCGGCGGTCTGCTGCTGGAGGCCGTGAACATTCTGACCGACCGCGCCACGGGCGCCGCACGCGAGCGCTGGGGCTTTGAGGGCTGGCAGCTGCACGATGCCGCCCTGTGGGAGCAGCTGCTTGCCGAGGCGCGCGAGCGCGAGGCGGCAGCGCGCGAGCGCCAGGCGCGCATCGTGGCCGTGGATGTTGACCCCGCCGCCCGTAAGACCGCTGAGCGCATGGTTAAATGTGCCGGCTACAAGCGCTTTGTCGATTTTTGCGCCGCCAAGTCCGCCACCGTACTGGACCACGCGGGCGCTGTCGCCGGCGCCGCCGTGGTCGCGGATACGACCGAGACACCGCTTTCGCTCATCCATGACACCATGACGCTCATCGGCGAGTTGCGCCGCGCGCCCGAGCTTGCCGCGGCGCCGGTCGCCGCGCTCACCCGCGACGGATTGCTGGCCCGCGCGCTCCACACCGAGCCCGAGCGCTCGATCGCCGTCATGCCCAACAACGAAGAGGCGACCGTCGAAGTCTGGCCTTCGCTCGACCACGCCGCCGCAGCGTTTGAGGCTGCGACCAGTGCGGATGCCAAGGCCGAGGCTGCGAATGCCAACGACGTTAACGACAAAGCCACCGCTTCCGCCATGCCCGAGCCTGCCGCCATGCTCGACCTGGGCGACGGCAAGCCGCTGCCCGTGCTCATCCCCGAGTCGGAGCAGTTCGCCAACCGCCTGCGCAAAAACGCCCGCCTGCGTCGCAAGTGGGCAAAGCGCGAGGGCGTGAGCTGCTACCGCGTCTACGATGCCGACCTGCCCGATTACTCCGCCGCCATCGATCTGTACGAGGGTTGTCCACAGACTCCGGGCCGCTGGCTCGTCATCGCCGAATACGCCGCGCCCAAGACCATCGACCCCGCACTGGCCCAGGCCCGTATGCTCGACATTCTGGCCATCGCGCCGCGCATCCTAGATGTTCCCGCCGAGCATGTGCACGCCAAGGCCCGCATGCGTTCGCGCGGCGGCTCGCAGTACGGCAAGCAGGGCGCCGGCAAGGGCGGCTCGGGCGAGCGCGGCAATATCGCGCGTCGTCGCCTGCCGCTCATCGAAGAGGGCGGCCTCACCTTTGCCGTCAACTTTGACGACTACCTGGACGTCGGCATCTTCTTGGACCACCGCGTCACCCGCAACCTGGTGCGCGAGCACGCCAAGCAGGCGCGCCGCTTCCTCAACCTGTTCGCCTACACCGGCACCGCCACCTGCTACGCGGCCGATGGCGGCGTCGAGGAGACCGTGACGGTCGACCTCTCCAACACCTATCTGGACTGGGCCGAGCGCAACATGCGCCAGAACGGCTTTGTGGGGCCTCAGCATCATTTTGTGCGCGACGACGTGCTCGCCTGGATTCGCGACCAGCGCCAGACGCGCAACCGCTGGGACCTGATCTTTGTCGACCCGCCCACGTTTTCGAACTCGTCCAAGATGGGCCGTCGCACCTGGGATGTCCAGCGCGACCATGTTGAGCTTTTGGCTGGCGTATCGCGCCTGCTCGCGCAGGGCGGCCATGCCATCTTTAGCTGCAACCTGCGCGGCTTCCGCCCCGAAACGCGCAAGCTCGCGCGCGCAGGCGTCGTGCTGGAGGACATTACGACGCAGACCATCCCCGAGGATTTCGCACGCAACCAGAAGGTGCACCATTGCTATATCGTGCGCCGCCTGCCCATCGAGGACGCCATGGCCGAGGTCGGCTTTAGCGCCGAGGAGATTGCCGAGCGAACCGAGGAGCTGCGCAGCCCCGAAGCCCGTAAGCCTCGTGCAGCAGCGCCCGCGCACGCGCAGGCCGGCGACCGAGGGCCGCGCGGCGACGGCAAGCCCTCCCACGCCGGCAAGCCCAAAAAGAAGAAGTTCTACGCCAGCAAGCCCAAGGGCAAATAACAAAGTTGCGGTGGAATACGGACCGTTTTGCCTGGAATTGGGCAAATATAGACCGTATTCCACCGCAACTCATAGTGGGATGGTGGCGCCGACCTATCCCTGGGTGACCAATCGGTAACCGATACCCACGTGCGTTTGGATATAGCGCGGATGCGCGGGGTCGGACTCGATCTTCTTACGCAACGTGCCCATAAAGACACGCAGGCTCGCCAGGTCGCTCTTAGTCGCCGTGCCCCAAATCTCGTGCAGGATATATTGGTGCGTCAGCACCTTGTCGGCGTTGTGCGCCAGCAGGCACAAGAGCTTGTACTCGATCGGCGTCAGATGCAGTTCCTCGCCATCCATCGTGGCGATGCCGGCATCAAAGTCGATATGCAGCTCGCCGGTATCGAACGAGCCCTCGGAGGCAACACCGCCCGTTTGCGCATACGAAAGGCGGCGGAGGGTGGTGCGAATACGCGCGAGCAGCTCCTCGACCGAAAACGGCTTGGTCAGGTAGTCGTCGGCGCCGGCATCGAGCGCGCGAATCTTGTCCGCGTCCTCGCTGCGCGCCGAGACCACGATGATCGGCATGCCCGACCATACACGCACCGACTCCACCACCTTGACGCCGTCCATATCGGGCAGGCCCAGATCGAGCAGCACAATGCTCGGCGCCTGCGACGAGGCGGCGGCGATGGCGGCATGGGCGGTCTCCACAGCCATATGGCGCAAGCCGTGCGCCTCGAGCGCGGCGACGATAAGATTGCGGACGGCGGGATCGTCCTCAACGACCAAGATGAGCGGTTTTACGGCAGAGTTCGGCACAGCGCTACTCCTTATCAAACGAAACGTCGGCGGCGGGAAGCTCAATCGTAAAGACCGAGCCGTGCGGGTCCGCCGCGGCAACCTCTATGCTACCGCCATGCGCCAGCGCAATGGAGCGGCAGAGCGAAAGACCCAGGCCCACGCTGCGACGGCTGTCGGCAAGACCGTGGTTGGCGGTGTAGAACGACTCAAAGATTCGCTCGCGGTCCTCGGGCGCAATGCCCGGGCCGTCATCAGCCACCGAGCACGCCACGCACCCATCGTCGACGCCAATCGAAATCACGATATGCGAGCCTGCGGGCGTATACGTGATGGCGTTGTTCACCAGGTTCACCACGAGCTGCACCATCAGACGCGCGTCGACGTTAACGAGTGCTGGCTCATCGCTCGCCACCACCTTAAGATCGTGCTCGCGCACGGCCGGATTTACATGGCGCAGCGCCTCCTCGACGATATCGTCCATAAGCTCGAGCGTGGTCGACAGATGCATGCCGCCGCCCTCGAGCTTGGTGATGGCAAGCAGGTTCTCGACGGTGGCGTTGAGCCACAGCGCATCCGAGCGAATGGATAGCAGCAGGCCGCGGCGCGTCTGGGCATCGAGCACCGCGGTGCCGGTCGAACCCTGATCGAGCAGCACGTCGGCATTACCCGAAATACTGGTAAGCGGCGTGCGCAGATCGTGCGAGATGGAGCGCAGCAGATTGGCGCGCAGCTGCTCATTTTTGGCAAGCACCGCCGCCTCCTCGCGGGCCTCCATGGCGCGGGCGCGATCGAGTGCCAGCTCGCCTTCGCTCACGATGGCATCGGAAAGTGTCCGCTCCTCGTGCGTCAGCACGTCGGGCTCGGCAACGATAGCCAACACGCCCACCACCGAGGCGGGATCGCCCGCGCGCACCATGGTGTCGCCCGAGCGCACGGTCAGGTAGATGCCGTAGAACGCCGAGCCGCCGTAGGTGGCATCGAGCGGCGTTCCCACATAGGCGGACGCCGAGAGCCGCGGCGGCATCTGCGGCGCCAGTTCATGCACCGGCGCGACATCGCCCACGGCCGTGTATGTCGCACGCGGCAGCAGGTCATCGCCCTCGGCGTCGGCGCTGTACCACACGACTGGACAGCCCGAAAGACGTGCCAGCTGCGTTGCCATAGCATGGACAATCTGCTGCTGATCGGCGCAGCGCTGCAGCATGCGGTTGGTCTCGAGCACCATCTGCGTGCGCCGGTCGCTGGCGGCGGCCTGCGCCAAGGCACGACGCAGGGCAAGCGAAATCGAGCTCGACACGAGCGAGACCGAAAACATGATGAAGAACATGCCAGGATAGACGCGGTCGATAAACGACAGCGAGTAGCGCGGGTCGACAAACAGGAAGTTGTAGAGCGCCACGGCGGCAGCCGAACTCAGCAAGCAATACAGGCGGCTCCAGGTAAAGAACGCGCACAGCTGCACGGCGAACACATAGACGATCATGATGCTCGGCGCGAGACCCGGATGGTCGAGCAGCGCGCCCACAATCGTCGCCGCGACCAGCAGCCCCGCCGATACGCAGGCGTCATACAGAGGGCTGCGACGCGTCAGCGTCGTGCGCCGCCACCAAAAGTTCTCGGCAATATCGCCGTCCGCATGGACGTCCATCAGCGCCCCGCCCCTCTCTCAAAAGCAAAAACCACCACAAAGGGGACAGGCACCTTTGTGGTGGTTTCCCCTTGTGGTGGTTCCAAGTGTATAGCCTTTGCAGCCTGCGGTCGCTAGACAAACAGCACGTGCGCGAGCAGGGCGCACACGCACACCGCTCCAAATACCAGTGCCACGATCGAAATTACGCGATCGGCCATATCCATGTTGGAGCGGTTCGTCAAAAATCGATCTTCGGCGGCGTCGGCACGTGCCTCACGTACCAGCTCGGCAACCACCTCGCGGCCATCAAGCATCTTTGCATCCATGTTTGCCTCCCCGGCCCCAATCTTGTCCATCGAAAACCAACTCCGTGCAACCTGTCGGCGCCTACGGGCGCTCGTTGGGAGCCAGGCGTTGCATCTTGTTCACGGCCTTGAACTTGGTGAACAGCGGCACGTACTCAAAGCTCACGTTGGAGTTCTCCAGGCCGTACCAGCGTGCAGGCGTGCCGGCGGCGCGACGAATGATGTACTTGAGCGTGATGGCCGTACGCTCGCTCGGCTCCACATCGCTTTCGGGCGCCAGAAGCTTACGGATCAGGACGAACTTGAACGTACCGATGTTGCCCGGATCCTTGTAGACCGAGTAGTCATGCGTCTGCGCCGGCAGCTCGCCGGTGGCAGCCAGGTCCTGAACGACCTGACGCAGGTAGGCATTGACGCGCTGGTTAATCTTGTAGCCCAGGTACAGATGCACGCGGAACACGTAGTCGGTGCCGAACGTCTCGACCGAATAGGCAAAGGTATGCGGTTCGTCCATGGTCTCGACATTCACGAACCACCAGGCGCGAGCGCGCTTGGGATGCTTGTCCAAGATCGAGTAGACGATATCACGGTCGATGTAATCGGTATGGGTGTCCTTGGTCAGGTACACGATGTTGTCGCTCAGGCGCTCGTAGCGATCATCATCGCGCAGGCGCTTGAGCTGCGGCAGGTAGCTGCGCAGCGGCAGCAGCGTAAACTGGCGCTGCTCAACAGCCGTACCGTTGTACCAGCACACCATGATGCCCATGATGAGCGCGGCCATGAGGATGGTGAAGTAGCCGCCGTGGAAGAACTTGGTGAGTGAGCTCACGAAGAAGAAGCCTTCGAGCAAAAGGAAGAAAGCCGCGAAGATCCACGGAGCAACCTTGAGCTTGCGCTCCTCGTGCAGGTAGAAGAAGAGCAGCAGCGTGGTGCACATCATAGTCAGCGTAATGGCAAGGCCGTAGGCGGCTTCCATATGCGCCGAGTTCTGGAACAGCAGCACCACGATGACGCAGCCGACAAGCATGACGTTGTTGACCATGGGGATGTAGAGCTGGCCCTTGGTCTCGGCAGGGTAGAAGACCTGCATGTGCGGCATGAGGTCCAGACGGCTGGCCTCGGACACCAGCGAGAATGCGCCGGTGATGAGCGCCTGCGAGGCAATGATGGCCGCGACGGTGGAAAGGCCTACGGCAAACGGGCGCAGGCCCGGGGCGAGCATCTGGTAGAACGGGTTGAGATCGGCAATGCCCATGAGCTCGGGGTTGGCAGCGTTGTTCATAAGCCAAGCGCCCTGGCCCATATAGGACAGCAGCAGACAGCACTTAACGAACGGCCAGGTAGCGTAGATGTTGCCGCGGCCGACGTGGCCCATGTCGGAGTAGAGCGCCTCGGCACCGGTGGTGGCGAGGAAGCAGCTGCCCAGGATCATGATGCCCGCGTGGTTGTTGGGGCTCAGCAAAAAGGCGATGCCGCGCACCGGGTTGAGGCACAGCAGCACGGCGGGGTGCTGGAAGACAAAGAACAGACCCGTGCCGCCCAGGAACAGGAACCACAGCGTCATGATGGGGCCAAAGGCGTGACCGATTTTGGCCGTACCGATGCGCTGTACCAAGAAGAGCACGATGATGATGGCGAGCGTAATGGCGACGACGCGGCCTTGGTCATCGCCCAGCACGGCATGGACCGCCGGGATGGTGCGCAGGCCCTCGATGGCCGTGGTAACGGTAACGGCCGGCGTCAGGATGCCGTCGGCGAGCAGCGCGGCGCCACCCAGCATGGCGGGGATGATAAGCCACTTGCCGCAGCGCTTGACCAGGCTGTACAGGGCAAAGATGCCGCCCTCGCCGTGGTTATCGGCACGCAGCGAGATCAGCACGTACTTGATGGTGGTCAGCAGCGTGACCGTCCACACGACAAGGGAGAGCGCGCCGAGCACGAACTCCTCCGTAACGCTTCCGATGCCGCCGTTGCCGGCAACGAGCGCCTTGGTTACATACATGGGGCTGGTGCCGATATCGCCATACACCACGCCCAGCGTGACGAGCATCGCCGAGATGCTCACAGGAATCGCAGCGTGCGAGGCTGCCTCCTTGGCCTTTTGTTCCATAAGCCGGTTTCCTCCCAACTTTAATGTTCGAAGGGATTATAGGCAATCGGCCCATGTTTTAATGCACTGTTTTCCCAGCTAGATAAACATTTATACGGCCTTTAGGCCACCGCAGCGATATGAAATGTGACAAAGGGGCTGTCCCTTTGTCACATTCGTCATTTTCCGAGCCAATTTTTGAACCACCACTCCATGGAGCGGCTCATCTCGGCCATAAAGGGACTCGTGTGCTTGCGGGTATAGATGTCCACGACGCGCTCCCCCACCTCGCGGGCATGCGGACGGAACATCGCGTCCATCTCGGCCACCTGCGCGTCCATAGTCGCGTCGTCCGCACGGCGGTAGCGTTCCTCGTGCACCAGGTTCACCACGGGATGCGCGATTGCCGGGCGCTCTTTGCGAGGCGTGCCGATGATGAGCATCGACAGCGGCATGGTATAGGGAGGCAGATCGAGCAGCTCGGCGACTTCCTCGGCATTCTCGACGATATCACCGATATAGCAGCTCCCCAAGCCCAGAGCCTCGGCGGCAACCACGACGTTTTGCGCGGCGATCACGGCGTCTTGGGCCGCGATGGCAAAGTCGCCCAAACCCGGCGCGCGGCGGGGCGCCTTGCCCGTGCGCTCGACAAACTCGGGCTCAAAGCAGCCCACGTGCTCAAACAGATCGATCCACTTGGCATAATCGACCACAAATATAAGTGCCCAGGGCGCCTTGGCGATCATGGGCTGGTGATCGCACAGGTCGGCCAGACGGTCCAGCGTAGCCTGCTCGCGAACGCTCACGATGGAATACATCATCATGGCGCCCGCCGACGGCGCGCGACTCGCCGCATGCAAGATCGCCGCCCGCTGCTCGTCGGTCACCGCCACGGGACGTTCATCGTCATCACGCGCGAAGGCGCGCGTAGACGAACGGTGCTCCAAAATGTCCAGCACCACGTTGCCCGTAGTCTCGACCGGATAGCCGAACATATCGACCGCCGCACCGTCGCCGCCCATGTCCGCCTTGCAAACCTGCTCGCTCATCGCCCTACCCTCGTCATTTCTTTAAGAAGCCTTTACGTTTCCGTGTAATTCCCGTCCATTATCGCGCAGGTCGCCACTACATTGCGCCACACCGCCACACGTGCGCGTTAATATGGCTGGTTGTTGTGCGCAGCCACCAATTGCAGCGCATATCTTGGTAACAATCGGGTAAATCCCCGCTTTCGTAGGTTTTAAGTTTGTGAGGAGTCTCAGCATGTTCGCTGCCGCCATCTCGCTCGTCGGTCTTGCGGCGACCGTCTACCTTGTCTTGCGCGAGGCCAAGGCCATTCGCGCACAGTCGGGCACCGTTGCCAAGGGCGCCATCGCCTGGAGCGTCGCCTTCGGCCTGTTCCAGCTCTTTTTGACTATTTGGGGCGCTATTGGCCTCGTCGCCCAAAACGAGCCGCTCGCCTTTGTGATGCTCATCCTGACCAATGCCATCCTTACCGGATGCGCCTGGGCCAGCATCGCCCGCGACCGCATCGCCCCGCGCGTCTTTGCGTTCGCCGGGTCCGATGCCCCCGTCCCCACCGGCAAGCTCGCCCGCCTGCGCGGAGCCTTTGTGGGCAAACCGCTCGTCGCCGCCGTCTTGTGCCTGCTGCTCGCCGGCGTCTTTGCGCTGCTGGGCATGGAGGTCTCGTCCAACCACGACTTTACCTGGGTCTACCCCCTGTGCATCCTGCTCGAGTGGGCCATCATCGCCACACTCATGACTGGCTTGTTCTTCCTATTCCAGCGCCACGGCGCAGCTCCCGCGGTCCTGGCCTTTGCCCTCTTTGTCCTGGGCATTGCCGAGTTCTTTGTCATCACGTTTAAATCCATGCCCATCCAGCCGGGCGACCTTTCGGCCATCTCCACCGCCGCCGCAGTCGCCGGCACCGGCTACACCTTCTCGATCTCGCTGTTCTGCGTGCTATCCATGGGCTTTACCGCCATCGCCATGCTGCTGTGCGAGTACGCCGGCCTGGTCGCGCCGCACCGTCAGAAGGGCGCCGCCAACGCCAAGCGCATGTTGCTCACCAACCTGCTCGTGGCGGTGCTGTGCCTGGGCGGCGTGACCGCGCATGTCACGCTCATCGACTACTACAACACCCTCGGCATCACCGTCTACACCTGGCGTCCGCTCGAGAGCTACTGGCGCGAGGGCTATCTGCCTGCCTTTATTAGCGCGGCACAGTCCATCAAGCCGCCCAAACCCGCCGACTACTCCGTCGACGATGCCAAGGCCACGCTCAAAAAGTACGCCAAGGCCTACGACAAATCCGACGCGGCCAAGAGCGACGAGCGCGCCGCCGCAAAGGAGCAGTTCGACAGCGAGAAGCCCACGGTCATCGCTATCATGAACGAGACGTTCTCGGATTTGTCGATCTACCAGAACATGCGCGCCGGCTACGAAGGTCCGCAGTACTTTAAGAACCTGTCCAACTGCCTCAGCCGCGGAAAGCTCTACGTGAGCGCCTACGGCGGCGGCACGGCCAATACCGAGTTTGAGTTTATGACCGGCAACTCCATGGCCAACCTGGGCTCAGGCGTGTACCCCTACACCATCTACAACATGGAAACGACTGGGAACCTGGCAGAGCAGTTCAAGTCGCTCGGATATTCCACCACGGCCATGCACCCCAACCACGCGACCAACTGGAACCGCGAGAACGTCTACAAGGACTTTGGCTTTGACCAGTTCCTGTCCATCAACGATTTCCAGGGCGCCGATACCCTGCGCGGCATGGTGACCGACCAGGCGACCTACGACAAGATTCTTGAGCTGCTCGACCAGAACGCCGATCCGCAGTTTATTTTCGACGTGACCATGCAGAACCACTCGGGCTACGACACGGGCCTGCTGCCGGTCGACAAGCAGATGCACCTGAACATCGACACGACCGACCTGGACGCCAAGACCGTCGAGGACGGCACGCTCTCCGATGTCGACGAGTATGTCTCGTGCATCGAACAGTCCGACCAGGCGCTGCGCTACTTCCTCAACGCCCTGAGCAAGCTCGACCGTAAGGTGGTCGTGGTGTTCTGGGGCGACCACCAACCGTTCTTCCCGTCCAAGTTCAACGATAAGTGGTTTACCGGCGAGGACGACGCCACCCACCAGGAGCGCTTGTGGCAGACCGACTACATCATTTGGGCTAACTACGACGTTGCCGGTTGTGACCAGACGAGCGAGGTCGACGACCTGTCCACCAACTACCTGTCCACCCAGCTCATGCAGCTGATCGGCGCACCGCTGACCGACTACCAGAAGGCGCACATGACGCTGCGCGAGTCGCTGCCCGCCATCAACTCGGTGGGCTACGAGGACGCCAGCCTGCGCTGGGCGCTCTCCTCCAACGTCACCGGCGACGACGCCGTTGCCGCAGCCGCCACCAAGGCACGCGAGGATTACGCCAAGATGCAGTACTACGAGATGTTCCGCGACGGCAAGAACGTGTACACCGAGCACTTCCAGACCGAGGCCAACGAGACCGACCCCAACCTGGCACCGGGTACGACCAAGATCAAGTAGCTGCTAGCTGCTGAGCCACAACTGAAACGTCTGTCCAGGCGGAGGCATATAAGGTTCCCTGCTCGGACAGTCCTGCGCAAGACGAAGGCCACATTAAGTGGCCTTCTTTGCGTGCGGAACTCGCGATGAACCTTATATGCCTCCGCCTGGACAGACGCCCTGATGTTGGGGCGTGGCTTGTCTTGGGTGTATCGCCGAACATATATAAGTTGAAGGCCACGTTATGTGGCCTTCTTTGTTTGCGGAAAGTGTGTCCCGGAATTCTTGTCTGGAATGGGATGCAGTTTCCGCTTGGGACCCGATTGGGAAAGTGTGTCCCACTATTCAGCTGGATTCCGGGATGTATTTTCCGGTTGAGGCTCGTTGGGAAAGTGCGTCCCGGTCTGGGCGCTCAAACTGGGATGGATTTTCCGGATGAGGGCTTGACGGAAAATGTGTCCCGTTCCGGGCGCTAATTGTGGGATGCAGTTTCCGCTTGCGGAGTCTCCACTCAACAGAAAACCCGGGTGGCCTGTTTTTTGGCTACCCGGGTTTTTGGGTTGTCGATATGTTCGACTGGCTACTAGTGGGTCTTGCGGCGCTTGATCAGCATGATGAGGGCTATCACTACGAGCGCTGCTCCCGCTGCTGCAGCGGTGGCGACTAGGGCGAATGTTTGGTCGCCGGTGTTTGCGAGGTTCTTCGCTGTGGTCGTAGTCTTGACCTTGGTGTCGGTCTTAGCTCCGTTGTCGGACTTGGGCTTGTCCGGGTTCGTCGGGGTCTCAGGAGTCTCGGGGTCCTTTGAGCCTTCGGAATCGGTTGGGCCGGCGGTGTTTACCAGCGTATGGTCCAGGAACTTCTTGGCGCCCGCACTTGCCTGCTAGAACAGGCGGCGCGTGCGGATCGGGGTGGCGTTCACCGTTGTGGGCGCCGTCTCCTCGGCCTCGATATTCACGAGCGTCGTGCCGGTGTCGAGGCCCACGTCGTTGTATCCCACGTGGCAGTAATACTGCGCACCGTCATCGTCTGCGGTCAGGTCAATCTCGAGCTTTGAGGCCGTTCCAGCCGCGAGGTTGCCATCGGCACCCACGAGCTTAAACTCTGTCTCGCCGCGGCCCTTGCGGTACCACATATAGGTCGGTGCCAGCCCTGTTTCGCTATCGTCGGCACCGAGTTGCTTCACATGGCCAATCGCCGAGAGCGTCAGGTGGCTTCCCGCCGTGCGCTCAACCGAAGAGTCGTATCCAAGATCCGACCCCTCCGCAGCATCCGCCGCAGGTCCGCTCACGATCATCGTCATGCCATCGGGCATGGTCTTGACCGTGATGATTGCCGAGCGAATACCTGTTTCGGTCGTGGATCCATTCTTAACGGCGGCGATGGCGAATCGATACTCCGTATTGGGCTGCAGCCCATCCCACTTGAGCGAGGTCTGCGTGTTGTCGGCAATCTTCCAGCTATTGACGACCGCATCCGCCGCATTGCTCTGCAGCATGCCCACGCCGTAGCTAAAGCCACTCTTGTTTGCGAGTACATCGTCCCAGCTAAACGTAACGCTGGTCGAACCGACGGCGTTTGCCGTAAAGCCCGTCACGGCCGGCGCGTCGGGCATCTCGACGTCCTTAACGTCATAGCCCACGATCCAGAACTGGTCGGTGTCCTTGGTGCCGAGCTTGTCGCCCGAGTCTGCCTCGAACTTGTCGACATCCACCGCGTTGACGCCCAGACGCCACACAAAACCGTACTTGCCCTGCGCGGCCTCGGGCAGGTTGTCGACGGTGCCGCCGTATTCGGTCGATTCACTCGAGGAGTTACCCGTAGTAAAGCCGGCGTTGGCACCAAAGCACAGGCCGCCAAACAATTCGTGCTTTGCGAGCTTCGCGCCCATGACAACGCTGCCGTTCAGCGTCAAGCCGAGCTCGAGCTCCTGCTCCTTGCCCTCCTCGACTTCGATGGTCTGCTCAATGCTCGCCCCCGACTGCGCGGCGGCGCCGTTAAACCCATCGTGCGTGTAGGCGCGCGTTACGCCAGGCTTGCCCAGGCCAAAGGAATCCCCAACGGGAGTCTCGCCGTTGAGCGTCGTTTGATAGGTTCCGGGTTCTCCCGACCGGTTGGTCAAAAAGTAGCTGAGCGGCGTCATATTGTGCTGTTTGGCAATGCGATCATAGGCCTCGACATTAACGACCGAGGTCTGCGCGCCGAGCGACACGGGCGCCGCCATCACGCCCTTGCCACCAGTTTCCTCATTTTCGATCTCATACTCGTAATAGACCATCGGAATCGTGTAGAGCACGGCCTTGTCACCCTCGCCGGCATGCGACTCATAGCTTACGCTTGCGCTGACCGTGCGCTCGCTCCGGTAGTCATAGCATCCCTCGGCGGCAAAATCGACTGAAGCATTCATCGCGACCAGGGGCGGACCGGTCTGCACCTCGACGGCAACGCCCAACTCGGCGCCAATGGTATAGCCCTGGGATGTCCCCGTGCCCTTTTCCTCTCCGTATGACGTGCCGCCCAACACCAGATAGCCGTATGCCTGCTCCAGATCCTCAACATAGGGCGCATCCTGCAGCACGGCAAGCACGCGCGGATTGGTATAGACCTTGTAGCGGTCCTTGTACGTGATCTTGACGCTGTCGTTGTCGACATCGGGCAGCGCGAGCGAGATAAATGTGCCGTAGGTAGTGCCGCGACGGTTGCTCTCGCTAATCACCTGCTCCTCGCCGCGGCGCACCTTTCCGTTCTCGTCGAGCGAAAAATGCGAGGCGGTCATCCAATAGTAGTCATCGTTCTTGCGCAGGTCCTCGTCGCGGTGCTTGCCCACCACGGCGATAAAGCTCTCGTTATAGCGGTCCGAACCCGAGACGCTGCCCGCCTTGACGTCGCTGATCCACACCTGCTCTATACCCTTGTGGTCATGCTTGTTGCTGCTGTTGTATTGTTGACCGCTCATGCTCATGGTTCCGACCATGGACCCCAAGCCCTGAGCCCCGCTCTGTGCCGTGTTGCAGGCAAAGTCGCGGAACACATCGCCGCCCACGAGCACCTCGTCGACCGCCAGCTGCTCGGACAGGCCGTCAAGGTTGGCAGTGGCAAGGGCAATAGGCGCCAAGGTGCACGGATAGCGCTTATCCTGAGCGCTATCCTTCCATGCGCTGTTGGGCACATGCATCAGCCCATAGGAGGCGAGGAGCCCGTCTCTGTATTCCTTGCAATCGGAAAGCTTGAACTCGCCAGACTCCGAGTCAAAATACGCGTAGCGGTACAGCGCGCCGTACAGCCCCTTGCTGCCGTCAGAAGCGCCGTAATCAAAAGCGCTGCGTTGCCAGTCATAGCCCGCAAGAATAAGGCCCGTGACGGTTTCACCCGTCTTCTTTCCTTCTTCATCGTAGGCGGCAAACGTGCCGAACGTCGCATTCGCAGCGACCATGGTCTTGCCGTTCGCGGAGAGGGAGATTGCGCCCGCGTCGCCCAGAGCATCGACATGGACGAGCGCACCCTTGGATGCATCCCACGAAAACAGCTCGCAATGCGTCGACTTATCAATATTCTTCTTGCCGTAGGGTGCCGAGACCACGATGGCGAGGTCATCGCAAAAATCGCGATCGAGGTCGCCGGCCGCCAGCGAAACGACAGGAGCTGACTGAAGCTGCGTCCAGGAGTCGTTCCCGCCCTTGTTGTGCGTGGTGTAGTCCGCGGCGTTACCGGCATCGATCTTGACGACGCTTTGCTTCCAGTTGCCGCCCTCCAAGTCATACATGTCGACTACAGCCTTGCGCACGCCGTTCTCGTCGACATAGCAGCCCGCGTAGACAAAAAGCTCGTCGACGCCGTCGCCATCGACATCGCCCGCCTCGACATCAAAGACGGCGTCGTGCTCTTGCAGGTAACCGGCATCCAGGCACTTAAAACGGCCTTCGTACATCATATTAGTGTTGACCGTCACCGGCAGGTGTGTGTCGAGAGTGCGCGTACGCCCGTTGCTAAACGAGTAGAGGACCAGCTCAACCTTTCCGGCGTATGACTTGCCGTCAATCGTCGTGGAGGAACTGTCGCCGTAGGCACGGAGCTCGGCAACGCGGCTCTTTTTGCCCGTGCTGGCGTCGCTGCAGAACTCAACACTCGTGGCGTGAATGCCCGAGAAACCGTTGTTGTCGTTGGCGAGTACTGTTGAGGACTCATTGTTGCTTAGGTACGACCAGGTGCCGCCACCGTAGTCGCTATGCTTGTAGAGATCGCTGTTCGTATCGAAGTTGTTGACGTTTTGCCAGAACTTTGCGGCGCCCCACACACTTCCATAGCCATCGGTGAGTTTGCTGCTGCCGCCAATGTCACCGCGCTCGACGTTCTCGAGCTTGTCGCGCAGGGTGTAGCGATTGCCATGGCTACCGTTAGCTGCCATATAGACCTCGCTGCGCGTGGCAAACGTCGTGGGGGTATCAGTGGAATAGGGGCCAACGGTATCGGCCGGAATGTCCTCGCTCGTGCCCAGACCCAGGGCTTGATAATCCTGCTCGGTCATATCGGTGATTGCGGGCGCGTCTGCCGCCTGGGCAACCTGGGGCGTGGCCGTGAAGCAGGCGACGCTCGTGGCGATCAACGCAGCAAGCGCCGCCGTCCCAACAAGTGGGATTTTCGACAGCCTACGGATACGGGGGTGTGGAACGTACATGAGGGACCTCGCTTTACTCGAGTGGAGTGGACTCATTTTTGCAAATGATACGTCCGATGCCCGATATCACGTGTCTCATTTTCGCCAACGGCGTGTCTCATTTTTGAGAATCCGAGATGCCGCGGAAATCTTATCCCAGCTCAAAGGCCATTTCTGGGATGTATTTTCCGTCGAGTGCCTCATCGGGAAACTGCATCCCATTTCAAGCGTCGATTCTGGGACGCACTTTCCCCTTAGACCCTCAACCGGAAACCGCATCCCACTTTGAGCGCAAATTCCGAGATGCATTTTCCGCTTGAGCCTCATTGGGAAACGGCGTCCCACTTTGAGGGCTGATTGTGGGATGCATTTTCCGGTTTTGCTCTCATTGGGAAAATGCATCCCGTTTCTTGACCGAATAATGGGACGCAATTTCCCGTTGGAACGCCTTTGGGAAAGTGTGTCCCACTTCGAACGCCCAGAGTGGGACGCACTTTCCGCAAAGCGCCTCAACGGGAAACTACGTCCCATTCCAAAGGCAAATTCCGGGACGCATTTTCCGAAAGCCTGCCCATCCGGAAAGCCCGTCCCACTTTGGACGCATCCGGGCACGGAACCATCGACCTATCAGGCCTCCCATCAATAAAGAGGCGTCCTCCCGGACGGCGGGGCACGAAGTTCATCGCAAGTTCCGCACGCAAAGAAGGCCACTTAATGTGGCCTTCGTCTTGCGCAGGACTGT
>UQQL01000038.1 GCA_900543275.1 uncultured Collinsella sp.
CTCTCCGTCGTCGGCAGCGTCAGATGTGTATAAGAGACAGGCGTTAGATCTTCCACGCCATCGAGTGCGCGGATGGCGTCGGCATAGGGCATATCCACACCGTCCGAGAACACCTCGACGGCCATTTCGACCTTGTCACCGCGCATCGTCTTGGATTTGACGGTGAACTTGGTGCGCCCAAATGCACGCACGATATCATCGCCGGTGGTCTGCCCCGTGTAGTGAATGACCATCATGTACACGCGCGCCTTGTCCTGATGGCTCGCAAAGCCGGCAATCATCACCACGATCACCACCGCCGTGAGCCCCACGAGCGCATACATACCGGCTCCCGCCGTAATGCCCGTGGTAATGGACCAAAACAGATACAGCAGGTCGAGCGGGTCCTTGACCGCCGTACGGTAGCGGACGATAGACAGAGCACCGACCATACCAAGCGAGATGACCACGTTTGTCGAGATCGCGAGCGTGACCATGCAGGTGAGCACGCACATGCCCACGAGCGTCACGGCAAAACTGCGCAAATAGACCACGCCAGTAAAAAAGCGCTTGTACACGTAGTAGATCAGGATGCCCATGGCGAGCGCCACGAGCAGCGAAAGGCCGATCTTGGCAGGGTCGACCTGGCCAAACGCCTCCAAGACGGAGTTCTTAAAAAAGTCCCTGGTGCTCATGGTCTAAATATCCCCTCGGTTCCCAAAATCCGATTCCCAGTAGTTAAAACCGCGCAGGTAGGCGGTCTTGTCATAACACAGGCAGTACTTAGAGACCGCCGTGAGTTCGGCCGCACCCGGCGGCACCATATCGCGCACCAGCTGCGGGCAAAACTCGGTAAACTTGACCTCCATCACCAGCTTGCCGGGCTCCAGCACGGGCAACGCGGGCAACGTCGCGTCAAAGATGTCAAAGCTCCCCACCGCCGCACGCACGTTGCTATCAAAGGTAATGCGCACGGTGCCCTCGTCCATCACCCACGGCTCGCGCTCGTAGTCCACGATGGTCCGCGGGCGCATCATATTACAGATGCACTCGATGTAGAACTCGCGACAGAGCGGATAGGGGCTCCTCAGCAAAAAGTCGTAGTCGCCAGCCAGAATCTGCTCGAACTCGTCACGCGTGAGCGGCGCGTCCTCCTTGTAGATCCAGCTGCCGTACTTCTTTTTGCGCTCGAGCTTAATCACCTTGTCGCTGCCGTTATAGATGCGCACGCGATACTTTTTGCGCATGAGAATACCGGCGTCTTTTTCCTCGTAGGCCGAGTTGCAGTAGTCGTCAAAGTACAGGCTGCGAATGGTATAACCGCCCGCCTGCGCATGCTTGTCCAGCTTAAACACAGGCGCCATGCGACAGGCAAGCGCGGCGTGCTCGCCCTCGTTAATGAGATATTTGAGCTCGTGGCGGTAACGCTCCTGCGTGGCACGCACAGGCGGAGCTGCCAAGCGCTCAAGCAGCGCGCTAGCCCTCCTCATACGTATCCTCCACGACCTTACCGCCGTCCTGCACGTAAAAACACTTCATGCCGTAGTGCTTGCCGTCGTCGGTCACATAGTAGTCAAACGCATCTTGCGTATAGCCGTCGGAGTTGGTGGCGCGCACGCGCACAAAATACTGGCCGGCATCGGGCGCATCACAGGTCACCTCGGGAAGTAGCACGTCCTCGGCCTTAAAAAGCACGTCGCTTATGGCATAGTCGCGCGCCAGCTCCACGGTATAGCGAATGTCACGCGCTTTAAAGTCGTAGGACGCATCCCAGTTCATACGCAGCTTACCGTTATCGATCTGCGGCACGCCAATGTAGAACGGCATGGGCTTTTTATAGCTCTCGCAGTAGCTCTTATAGTTCTCCTCGATCTCGGAGGGAATCGCCGCGGCGATCTGCTCGTATTGGTCCTTGGTGACAGGCAGATTGTCGGTATCGGGCGAAGCAAAGACCAGCGATTCGGTAACCTCGCGATAATGTTTGATCATCTTGGCCAGGCGCGCCTCGGTCATATACGAGCGCAGGTCCTTTACGGCGCGGTCGAGCTCACTGCGAAACGCCTTACTGCGCAGCGCACGATTGAATAGCACGTTGCCCCAGTAGTTGCTTACGCCGCGCTCCCAGCTCGCATAGTCCGAGAACCCGGTAAGAGAAAGCTCCAGCTTACGCAGCATGCCGTCGTTATCCCAATCCAGGATATACCAGACCTTGGAGTTAAGCGGGCTGTACAGATAGCAGTTACGGTTCTGCGTATCGCAGTTGCCCGTCAGGATCTGAAACGCCAGCCAATAGACCAGATTCTCGGTATCAAAGTAGGTGTCGAGCACGTTATCGATCTTTTGCGATTCGTCGTTGAGCGCATCGAGCATCTCGATGAGCTTGGTGTGGTCCGAATCGCCCTTAATCTCGAGCATGCCCTCGAAGTTTGCCTGGTTGTAGTCGGGATCGTCGGCAAGCTTAATGGTGTCCTCGTAGCGATGGAAATCAAAGCTGTTCACCTTGTACAGGTACCCGCTCTTATCCAGGCCATGTGCCTTAAGCGCCGTCTTGTTGAGCTGCTCCACCTGCGTAAACAGGCCGTAGTCCTCAAAGGTATCGTTGGACTTTTCGGTCTGGTCGCACACCCACAGATGCACAAACTGCGTACGCAGGCCCATCATCTGGGGAATCCCGCGGATAAGGTCGTAGGCCATCTTGTTGCGAAAACGCATACCCTCGCCCATGTGCTTGTTGAGCGCAATCGCGCGCTGTTGGCGCCAGGTGCCCTTGCCCTTTTTGAGCTCCACCTTGTAATTCTTTTGCGTGTAGGAGCTCGATGTCTGGCCGCGCACCTGCACGGTGGCATTGGGCGCTTCCTCGCCATAGCCAACCTCGCCGGCCACCGGGCCGTCTTCGTCGCCCGCCTGCAGCAGGCCCATAACCTGATAGCGCGTCACGCCCATGTCGGCATAGTCATACACCGAGTACGTGTTGATCTCGGCCCAGCTATGGTCCGTGTTCTCGGAGCTGTTGCCGCGAGAGACCGTCAGATACATGGTCACAATGCCCGAGTCATCATAGACCTCGTACAGCTCGTCCTTATCGCGCAGATGCTTGGACTGGTCGGAGGCCTCGGCCTTTTTAATCTTGCCCTGCTTTTTGACTTTTTTGGTCGAGGATTCGTCCTGAGATGAGCAGCCCGAAAGCAGCAGCGCGCCGGCAGCTGCCTCGATCAGACAGCGGCGAGACATCAACTTATCGATCATCAGAACCTCCCCAATGGTTGCGATACACGCGAACTACTGCGCGCTGAAACGCGCCGTGCGGCACGCCCTTGCGGCGGCCTTCCTCATAGCGCTGCTCGGCACGGTCGAGCAAGCGGCCCAGCTGTGTAAAACGACCCGTTTTGTCGGTCGCCACAATGGGCTGCTGACTCAGGATACGATACGGTAAGTTGGCGGAATAGGTATCGAGCCGCAGCAGCGCCACGATAAAAAACACCACCGCACCCAACAAAAAGCCAAAGCCGTAAAACTGCTGCGGCAAAAGCAACGACACGGCGGTCGCCAGCCCTGCCACACCGGCAAACAGGCCCGAGGCCAGAACGGCTCCCTTGTAGTCGGTAAAGTACAGCAAGATAAGCAGGATCGTGTTGCCCACGGCATACAGGCCGTAGCCTACGCATAACGTGCGAAAATACCCGTGCATAAGATTGTTAAAGCCCAGCGGCAGGGCCGAGAGCACCGTGGTCTCGAGCGAAATGACCGCCGCCGTCACAAACAGCTGCTTGAGCGCGCAAAAGCGCAGTTCGCTGTTGAGCGTGGAGAGCATCTCCTCCTCGGCCACCACAATATCGCCCACCACGCCGCCGTCGTTAAACAGGCTGTAGTAGTCACGGTAGCGCGGATAGAAATTGACCTCGACCGACACCACAAAGTTGACGGTCGTGACGAGTGTGGTCAAAAACGCAATGAGTGCCGGCACGTCATGGTAAGGAGCCCCGTAAAACAGGCCTTTGATCTGCACGCCAATAGGGCCCGCCCAGATAATAACCAGGTGTACGAAAAGCCCCAAGTTGGTAAACAGCCCCGTAAGCGCAAGCGGCATAAATTGGTCGAGCCAGCGCAAAAAACGCCAGGGACTCCGATCACTCTGTGGAAAATACCGGTACAGCAGTACCACATCCCAGGCAAGCATGACGCCGTAGCCTAGGGCGATTGACGCCAACGGGCCCTCGACCGGCGGCAGTCCCAACGCCAGCGCTGCCAGGGCGCACAGGCACGCCACGCCAATGGCGGCCGCAAAGCTGCACAGAATGCCACGATAGTCTTTGATGGCCGTGAGATAGCTCATGCCGTTCCAGTTGACGATCATGATGTTGAAGAGCCACAGGCACAGTAGCCCCTGCAGCAGCGTGGCGCCCGAGAACAGCAAAAAGACGCCGTAGAGCACCGTGCCCGCAACGAGCATGATGGCATTAGACCCCCAAAACGAAGGCAGGATCTCATCCTCGCGCTCGGCAAAGAGCATGTCGGCCAAAAAGCGCGTGACCGGCATGGAGAAAAAGCTTGTGAGCGTGAGCGATGCCAGCAGCGTATAGGTCACCATGCACACCAGCAGATCCTGGTTGGCGCGGCCCACACCCCACAGACCGCACAGCACCAAGATACCCACCTGGAGCAGCACGCCCAGCAGCATGGGGCCCGTGCACACAATGCCAGCGTAGCCATAGGCGCGCATCGTGGCAAACAGACCCTTGCGCCTAAACAGGCGTTTGAGCTCAAAACCGATTCCGGCCACCGGCTACTCCCCCTCTCTGGGCAGGTCAAACGCTTGCGCCGTCTCGTCGTACAGCGCGCGATAGTTGGCGAGCATCTGCTCGTGCAAAAAGTACGTGGCAACGCGACGCTGGCCACGCTCCCCCATCTCAATACGACGGGCCCGGCTCACGCACATGCGCTCCATGGCATCAGCCAAGCCCTTGCGATACATAGGCGGCGTCACAAAACCCGCCACGCCAAAGTCGTCGCCCGGGGCGCCTTCGAGCAGCTCGCGGCAGCAGCCCACCTCGGTCGTCACGCAGGGACGGCGCGCTGCAAGCGACTCCAGCACGCTGAGCGGCTGGCCCTCGGAGATGCTCGTCAAAATGGTAAAGTCAAGCTTTTCCATGTACTCAACCACGTTGACGCGGCCGGTAAAGATCAAGTCGCGCACGCCCAGGGTATCGACCAGCGCGTGACACTCGGCGCCGTACTCCTCGTCATCCACGCCACCCATGATGTGCAGGCGCACGCGGGGCAGGCGCTCGTGCAGCTCAAAGAAGGCATAGATCATGGTCTTGACGTCCTTGATGGGCGCCAGGCGCACCACCGCGCCAATGTCCACCCAGCCGTCATCGGGCTTTAAGGGAATGTCCTTAAAGCGATCGAACTGGATGCCGTTGGGGATGACCAGGCACTTGTCCGCATCGCAGCCCATATCGATCTGCGTCTTGCGGGCGTTATGGAACAAACTCGTCACGCGGAAGGCGCGGCGGTAGATCTCCTCCGAAAGCAGGTAGAAAAAGCGAATCCAGCGGTCCTTAAACGACGGCACCACCCAGTCGGCGCGAATGATCTCTTCCTCGCGCTCACGGGTATAGATGCCATGCTCGGTCAGCAGCACCGGCGCATGGTGAACGCTTGAGCCCAGGCAGGCGAGCAGGCCGCCGTAGCCGGTCGAGATAGCGTGGTATACATCGGCCACCGGCACCTCGCTGCCCAACAGATAGAGCACGGGCAGCAGCATGGAGCGCATGGTATGGAAGGCGTCGGCAAAGGGCGTGTAGGGGTACTCTGCCAGGCACACGTCGCGAAAGATATCCATAAACGTGCGGCTCTGTAAAAATGAGAGCGGATGCACGCGGCGGCGCTGGAAGATATCGAACAGCACGTCCCAGTCCGGATTGGAGAGCGACACCAGGCGGCGTAGCGCCTCGCGCTCGCGGTCGTTAAAACTGGCTTCATGTTGCTCGCCCGAAAGCCGTAGAGCATCGTCCAGGAACACCTCGTGCACCTCGACCACGTTGCCGGGCAGCTCGTAGACAAACTTGCCGCGGTCGGCAGCATGCGCGCCGATCACCCACAGCACAAACTCGTGCTCGGGCATGGCCTGGATATAGCCATGCATCCAGGTAGATACGCCGCCGTGCACATAGGGGTAGCAACCCTCGAGTACCAAGCAGATTCTCATTTGTCGCCACCCTCCTTGCGTGCAATGGTCACCGTCTTGTCCGTGGCTTTGACCAGGTACAGGTCGCCCGTCAGATGTGTAATCTCGCCACCCGTGACTGCACCCGGCTCACCGTTGTTGGCACGGAACATGAGCCACGCCTCGTCGTGGAAATTGCCCAGGCTGAGCGTCCAGGCATCCGCACTGGTATCCACGCTCACCGTCACGGACGAAAAGCGCTGGATGGCGCCCGAGCATTCCGAACCGGTCTGACGCCGCAGGTCGGGCGCAGACTTGCTAAGCCAGTCCAGGTAGTCGGTCAGGCCGCCCCTGTAGACCTCCCAGCCCTCCTTGGCGCCGCGATCGGGATCGAGCAGGTCGTCCGGGTGCATAAAATGCGTGCTCACATAGTGCATGTTTAGCTCGGACACGGCAGCCAGGCGCATGTAGGAATCGTCGACCATGCCGCCCGAGACAATACGCGGCTGCTCCACAATGCCATCGTTCGCCACGCCAAACTCCTGCACGTACGGCAGGTCGGTGCCATCCTCAAAATACGTACTGGCGATGGTCTTAATGCGCGGAACGTCGGTGCCGATAAGCTTGCGCACGCGGGCCGAAAGGATATTTGACGGCGGCACGTAGACCGAGCCGTGCGCGTTAGGCAGCACCTCGTCCTGGAAAGCGATAAGCTCGTTGAGCGATGCGACAAGCGTTTCCTTGTTCTTCCACGTCTTGTAGTCGTACAACGTGCCGTAATCGGTGTCCCAGAGTGCCAGAGGCTGATGGTTGTAGCCGTGAAAGCCCAGCTCTCCGCCCATCTGCAGCAGCATGCCGCCAAAGTAGCGGAACTGCGTGGTATCGGCCTGGCGCGCAGGCTCGGTCTGGTTGACCGCGTCCTCGTAGTTTTCGATCATCACGCCGGTATAGCGAATGCCGTATTTTTGCGCAAGCTTTTGCAGATCGGGCCACCAGACCTTGGCATAAAAGTCGGCGATGGAAAGCCCGTAGTCGCGCTTGATGTAGGTGCCGTCGCCCGAGGGCACGGGGCTAGGAAAGTCGTCCAAATAGAACACGGCGCTGTTGATGACCGGATAGGCCGTGGCATCACCCAGCAAGCTTATGGCCGAAGCATAGAACCCACGCATGACCTTGTCGTAGATGCCAATGTTGCACACCACGGTGTGACCACTGCCGCAATCGTTAGACCAAATGAGCGGCGTGCCCGCGTCACCGGTCTTTGCCCATACGTGCGCCGTTTCGCGCAATGAAACCGAAAGCGAAGAATCGAAGGGATCCGAGAACTCGTAGCGCTCTCCTCCGCCCAACATAAAGTCATCGCTCGGAACGATACTTTCGGCTGTCGCATAGTCATATCCGGCCGATTCGATACCAAGCTTGGAAGCAATAGCCTGCAGGTAGTTCGAGTTATCTGGAGTCATGCCCAGCATAAGCGAACCGCCGGCACTCACCCAACTCATAATGTCGGTCAGATGCGTACCCAGTCCGTCAAGCGAGGGCATAAGCACAATCACGCGATCAAACGACGTGAGCGATGGGATCGCGTCCGCACCGTCGGTGGCAATATCAACATCGCGGTGCGCGATCTTCATGTCGAGCAGGATCTGGTCGAACTGCTCCTTTACGTTCTCGACACCAGCTTGATCGGAATCGGTAATGACCAGGCACGTGGGCTTTTGGCCAAATATTGCCGAGGAAGCCGGCGCCGCATCGTTGGCGGCAAGCATCCCCAGCTTATGCTGGCCCGCACTGTACTGTACGCCGGCGCGCTCCACCAGCAGCACGGCCGCCATGGCAATAAAGACCGCCCACACCACAAGCAGGCCCATCCAGCGAAAATGGCCCGCACGGTCGCGGATACGCTGCACAACGCTCATCGGGCCTCCTCTCCATCGCGCCAAAACGCCAGCTTTTCGCGGTTGGCGGCGCTCAAGTACACATGCTGTTTGTCGATCGCATCGATCACACGGTGGACCTCGTCACCGTCGTGGCGCATCACCGCCAGGCGCAGGCAAAGCATCCAAACCTCCTGCTCCTCGGGCACGTCGAGCACCAGCTGGTCGATCACGGCCTGCGCCTCGTCGATCTGTCCGGCATCGGCCAGCGCCGTCGCGAATCGAATGCGCAGCTCAAGGGCATCCTCGCGTTCGCAGCGACGCGCAAGCAGGCGCGCATACTGCTGACGCTGAATCTGAGCCACGCGTCCCTCGGCCAAGCCCGAGTTCAAGTATTCACCAAGAAAATCGCAGTATTCGTTGAGGTTTTGCGCGCTCGGGTCCGTCTTAAAGGCACGCTCCAGCTGCTGCAGTTTAAGGTCGGACTCCTTGGAGATCTGCGCCACCGCCGTCGCGGCATAGTGCGCCACCTCAACGTCGTCGTTAAGCTTAGCCGCCTGCAGCTGCGCCAAGTACGCGTCGGGCTCCTCGGTGAGCATGGAGAGCATGAGGCGGCGCCGGTATGCCGGGTCGTTGACGATGAGCGCCTCCTCGAGCGGCACTACGCCTGCATCGTCCTCACCACTCGGTACCGGCATACTGCGATGCAGGTCGTCGTTGAAGCGCAGCGACTCCAGCGCAGACTCATTCAGTCCCTCGCCAAACACCGCGCTGCGGACCGATAGCAGAACCACCAGCAACGGGCCCCACAGCGGCACCAGCACTATCACAGGCAGCATGTGCCCGCGCACCGGCAGCAGGCCCAACTTCATGAGCGTCCACAGCACCAGGCAAACCAGCGCATGAATCAGCAGCAAAACGGCAGCAACGACAAGCGAGATCAAGCGGCACCCCCCTCACCGTCACCGGTGTAAGAGATGTGCTGCAACAGCGCCACGATGTCCTCGCCGTCGACGGGCTCCACCGCAATCTGCTTTGCGCTCAGGCGCTCGCGGATAATGGGCAGATCGCACGCCTTTGCCTGACGCATAAGCAGGTAGAGCACGTCGCCGTCGACCAAGCCCGCCGCATCGTTCTCGCGGATAGCCGAACCAATCGCGCCCACCAGCTCGCCGACAGGCTCCATGCCCGGCACCACGCGCAGGAGCAAAAAACTCCCCATCTTGCTATCTGCCAACGCCTGCTCCGCCGCGAGCTCTTGGCCAAAGGCCGCCTGCTTGAGCACGCAAGTGCCGTCAACGCAGCGCTTATCCTGCGCCACCGCCTCATAGTCAAAGGCGCGCCCCAGCGCGCTTTCGACCAAGCCGCACAAGATGCGGAACAGGTTTTGGTAATAGAGCGTCATTTGATTCTGAGCCGCACGACGCACAGAGATCAACACGGCGGGTGCCCCGTCGCGCTCGATCGAGTATCCAAACATGGGCAGCCCCGGCGTCAACTCGCGATTCACCCACAGGTTCGAACGACCCCCGCCGCCCAAAAGGGGCGCAAGCTGCTCAAGCGAAAACGAGCGCGTGGCGTCTTCGGCAATCACGGGACTCGCCGCCACCAGACGTGCAAACGCCCCGCCCGAAACGTGATAGATCGCCACCGAATCGTTTTCTAGAATCTCACCCATGAGCTCGCAGCACTTGCGATAGATGTCGCGCGGATTGAGCACGTCGAGCTCTTGCGTCACGGCAAAGATCTTGCCAAAGCTGTCGTGGCGACCCACGATCTGGCGCCTGTACGCACGCTTGTCCTCGATCGCGTCGTGGTAGAGCTGCGTAAGGAACGTATTGCGGTTGCGCACGAGCTCGTTTTGATCGCGCTCCGCCCTAATGGCTTCGCTGTTGCGCAGCTGCACATAGCCGCACACGGCACCCACAACAAAGTACGCGATAAACGGCAGCCAGTTGGACGGCTCGTAGAACAGGCCCTGGAAGGTATAGCCGTACAAAGTAAAGTAACTCGCAGCCAAACCCACCGACGCCAGCAGCGCCGCAACCAGGCCAAAGTCCAAGCCATACAGCGTGCCGATGAGCACCACGTAGAGCAGGCGATAATCGAGCACGTTGAGCTGGGTCGATTGGGAGAACAAGCGCTCCAGCACTTCAAAGAGCACCCAGGCGGCTGCCGTCTCCAGGCATTTGACAGGCAGCGTGCGCATTTGAATGCGGTCGATGGCGGCGCGCAAGGGGTTGACCTTCTTTGCGCGACCAGCATCCCAGCGAGCCTGAATGGTCGAGAGGTCGCGCAACAAGTCGTAGCGTTGAAACCAGCCATAGCGCACGCGAGCGACGTCGCTGGCGGGCAGGGCGTAGCCGGCAGAATCGCCAAAGGCAACTGAGAGCCCTGGGAACAGCGCCTGAAGGGCCTCGCCCACCTCACCCGCCGTGTGATGGAAGGTATCGGCTACGTCAAGCGTCTCAAAGTTGCCATCCCAGCTGTCGAAGATACGGCGTACCAGCACCGAAAGCTCCTCGGCACACAGCAGGGGAAACGCCGCGTCCTGCGCGCCCTGCAGAGTGGCCGATCCGGTTGAGCATGCGTCGAACATCGGCACCAAAAACGGGTCCTCCAGCGCGGCAGACGCGGTATACAGGAACGGCACGCGCAGGATCTTGGTCTGAACGCCCTCGCGAGCAGCATAGTAGCGGCACAGGTCGTTGGCTGCGTGCGCGATAATGCCCTTGCCCGTTCGCCCCGCGGCATCGGCGGCACCCTCGGCACCCGCGGGCCCCGCTACATACAGCAGTTGGACCCGGCGACCCACGCACGTACGAAAGACCGAGCGCAGCAGCTCGATATCGCCCACGGTATCGGTATGCGGGGTTAGGTAATTAGACAGGTAGACCACGCGGTCGAACTCGTAGGCCTGCTCCAAGTGCTGGAGCAGCTCTTTCCACGAGGCATGGGGCGACGACTCGTCGCGGCGCGCTTCCTGCGCGGCTACAACCTTAACGTGGTCCCCAGGGAATGCCTTGGCGCAAAAGTCATCGTCAACATATGCGGTGTTGCCAACAACCAGCACCTCCATGGCGTACTCCTCCCCTAAAATCCACTTCTGTCATAGTCAAACATGCGTATTTTACGCTGTCAACGCGAGTTGGAACGCCTTTAAGGCTGTTTTAAGAACTTTTTTAGAGGATGTGGGGACTTCGAGAGTCCAAAATGAGCGCCCAATCCGGAAGTATGCGGCAAATTCAAGACATGCCGACCACGCCGCATTGCGACAACGCTTCTACCTGCGGCTTCTGTTCATGAAAAGGGCGGTGTGCTCGAAGGTTCCGAAATTAGCCGCATACTTCCGGTGAATGATTCCGGAAGTGCGATGAAAATCCGAGATCTGTCGACCAGGCCCCGGTTTCGAGGTCCGGCGATCTGCGGTTTTGTTGCCAAAAATTGGGTTGTGCTCGGCGGTTTGCGGTTTTTCCTCGCACTTCCGAAAAACACGCTTAAACCGCGCGTCCCGAAGCATAAAACCGCCGGATATTTGCTTTTCCCCAAATGGGATCCTTGTTTTGCCAAGCCGAATCTTACATCTAAATAAAAAAGAGGGCCGACGCATCAACCCTCTTCAGGTGTCGCCCGAAGGCTTCCACCGCAATTAAGTGTATTCTAGTCGTTAACCTATGCTTGTGAAAGGCAAAGATGATTCAACTAGCCAACAAACATCCAGTCACTACCGGCAGTACTCGGAATCTTAGACGAATCGCCGATGCACACGATGGTCGCCGAAGCGCCGGCCACATACTTGACCTCAAGAACGGAAACACCTTGCTCCTTAAGCCTTGAGGTCATCTCGGTTATCTGAGTTTTATTCACGTCATTTTTGCTGACCAGCTTAACGCCATTGGCATCATTTTCATTCAGGCAGGATTCAACCGTATTGTAATCGGACCAATAACAGTACTCTCCAGAAAGCCATCCAAGCTCAGTGGCGCATATCGATCCAGTCGCAGAAACCGTCTTTGGAAGCAATCCGTAACGTTGCCTTTCCTCAAATTCCAGAACATCGCAAAATACGTGATTAGCATTAAGTAATCTCGTTCCACAATAGTCCCCATAAAATGGCGCAAAGTGATTGCGGATAGTCCGCGACAACATCAAGTAGTCGTAGGTGTAATAGCCCATGAAAATTCGCAGACCGTCTCCCCCGGATCCCTCAGCAGAACGACCGAATTCAACAAGGAACTGGTCCCACATGCTCTCAATATAGGGAATTGCGAGTTTAACGCTATCCCTATCAGACAGAGGAGTCTCGCTCTTCTGCTGCATTATCCCCGTAGTATTTGCCAAATGGAAATGAGCGGCCATACGCTCGATCGTTCGGATGAACTCAGGACGATTCCCATCCTCTATAGCCATAATTGCGAAGAAAACACTTCTCAACAGGAGATCATTCGAAAAACGCTGAGGTAAAAGATCACCATATTCACGCTCGTATGCGAATAGCCTGGCTTCGCCCGTATCAATTGAAGAGTAATTAAATACGGAGTACGACGGAACAACATATGACGGAATGACATATGAGCGCACACGGCTACGCTTAATTTGATAACGCTTAAAAAAGGTGGAAATCCAAAAGGTCACAACACCAAATAATGCCAGCTCAAACTCAAAGGCAATACTCGAAGTATCAAGCACATCTAGCCCCTGTCCTCCGAGATAGCCATCGATAACAAAGTGATCGAATGCGACGGACAGCAAAAGAGACATGAACGCCTCGAATGAGAAAGGAAGGGTCCGGTACCGCAATTTACCCCTTGCATGCTTGATTACCCCAAGAAACAACCAATAGAAAAGGGTGGGCATGTATCGCAGCGAAGGACCTGGAACTGAAAACGCATCGCAAATCGCAGCCACAATAAACACGGGGAGCTGGCAACAAATTGTTGGAGCGAGAATTCGGTAGGCAACGTTCAACCTGCCCGACTCATCGGAGGGGTACAGTTCTTCGACGGTGTATTGCCCTCCAATCGCCAAGGGCCCAGCAAAGCGGACAAGCTGAACGCTCACCAAACCGGTAAAGACATAAAAGACAATCCAAAGAATAGTGACCGATTCCACCTGTAAACAATCTCCTCAAGTCATACGCTTGCGATTAATTGTAGATAGACAAAATTGAACAGAAAGCGACAATATTTGAAACTGTTGTTTTACGCTCCCCGGATCAAATGCCTTCAATTAAGAAACCCGGCGAAAAACCCAGACTACAAAATCGAAGAATACGCCCATGCAGAGCTTGACCTGAGCAGCAGCCTCACTGGCTTTTCCTGGAAGGTCTCGGTAACAAGTCTCGAAGAGGCGCAAGACGGCCTCATGTTGAAGCTGCCGCATCGCGTATAGTCAACCCAGCACGGGTCAGAGCGCCGCCGGGGACCAAAGCGGGCCCACCATCCGTCCCCTCCCCAACATTCCCCAGAAAGCTCGCTGATGTTGACTGGTGTTCCCGTAAAATAAACCTCAACAAAATATGTGCGGAGTGCTGGCCTGGAGCTGCCTTCGGACCCTATTGGCTGCTCACCGAGAGGCTCCGCTATGAAACGACCCCTTTACTACCTGCTCTGCGCGATCTCATGCGCATCCAACTTGTAGGGTAAATTCATCGCTCTCGTCGATTACGACCCCAATATTTCCTTAGGAAACACGCTCGGCAAATCGTTAACGCCCATAGCGAAAAGCACTTTTGCGCTGGCATCGTTGCTGAGCTCGTCGCTCAACTTAAGTGCATCAAGCAGTATATTACGGCGTAAAATCTTATAGTCATCCTCAGTCAGCACTAGCTCAAGATCGCTTAAAACCCCTACTAGATTGACATCGTGAGACGGAGATACCCTGGCGCAGAATAGACGCTCGTCATGCGCACAGATATTTCGAAAATCTTTAATGTGATCATATGCAAGTCTTAGCCTACGTGGGCTGATGCGCTTATCGACTTCATGGGTCTCAGAATAGAGATCGGAAAACGACTTGGCAATGGAATTTCTCATGCTTTCTGGCTGAAACTCGTAGAACTTGAATGCCTGACCAAGCATCAAATAATTCATAAGAATCCATACCGGCGTATTATCGTGATTATTCTCATAATGCCGAATATAGTCCCTTTTATAATCGCTTTTCCATTTTTGAGACCTACATAGCACCTTCTCGAAATCACAAATGAGCGTGTCGATCTTTTTTCGATAACCAGCATCAGCACGGTAAGATCTTCTATCCAGGTATGCTTCCGGGCTATCTTTATGGGCCATTGCGAAACGATAAGAACAGACAGTTTTAAGAATCGCTTCCGCCTTGTTAAAGTACTCAAACATGAGCAGACGCAATGAACGGTCAAATTCGAATAAACGATATATATCAGAAAACTTCGTACCTTTTACGAATAGCTCGTGGCAAGAATCTCCGCGCTGGTCGAGAAATAAATCCTTGTAACCGTTAATAACCGGATAGTATCCCTCGCGCTCCAAAACTAAACGAGTATTGTTATCGCATTCGAGTCCACGGCTTTCAAGAATAGCAATCTGCTCATCAATAGATTTAAATGGTTTATCCATTAGGACCCCTTAAACGCGAAAACCGCCTTTCGGCGGTTCCCACGGACCAAGCCGGACGTACCGTCGCAAGGCCTCATCACAACGATTACTTTAAGGGAGAACTCGGGGTCCGTCAATCCAATACCACGAATCCCCCAAATCAACCCTTTGAAGAGACCAAACAACCAATTCAGGTAAAATAGCCCCAAGCTCGTATTTCGCCACAATGAAGAAGTCATTTAGCGACAACGGACGCGATATAACGGGCCGTTGTCGGCATGGAGCCGACCCCTTATCCCCTCGGTGGGAAGGGGTCGTGGCCATGGGAATCCCTTGCGCGGATTCTGCCGTCACGACGATGGATGATCAACTCCGACTCTTGACTGGAGCAGATGCGTCGACCGAGCTTTATTGCCTCGCTCTGCGTTGTCGTAACGAAAGAAGCGCGACATGCCCCTTCGCCCTTAACCTGCCAATTGCCATCCGAACGCTTCGTAATGTGCTGATTTCTACCTTTCATAATCACCTCGCCTTCAACTCTGAACTTGCCGATGTGTCTACAGCATGAGATATGTGACAGAAGCCCTCGTGCCGTTTTTTCAAAAGTGTAAGCACTGGCGCGGACAAAAAACGAAGCGCACACAGCAGGACCGTTGACCCACCTGGCTTTCTGGTCGCCCCGCACACCCAGGCGAAAGAGCTTTGGGACACTAAAGTTCGCACCCAAAGAGGCGTACATTGGTAAGCTGACGGACGAACGCCTCTATATAAACGCAGCCAGCTACTACCATGATCTACCCGGCGAGCAGGGTGATTCATTGGAAGCGTCTTTAGCGTACGGGACGGGTATCTACGCCAGCTGGCTCTTGCCGTTTTCCGCATGTTCACGGTGCGAGAGAGCGACATCGTTGACAGCACATAACATTCCCCGCACGGTAACGTCTTTTACGGTGCCTCAAATCTAAGCTCAACCGCCGAGGCATTCCAGGGCATCCCGCGTAACCCTATTAACAAAACGCCTAAATACACATCATTACACTCATGAAAAAAGGGCAACACTCTCTTGTCGAAAGCGTCACCCTTAAAGCTCCCGTAGAGCTTTTGTATCACAGGACAATATCCTACACCATCTCAATGAGATGAAAGGACACATCTAGGCCTGTCGGGTAAAAGCGTGGGCAGGCCACGAATGAACGAGACGACAGCAGGACTAACGGTCACCGCAATCAAAAGAGCCCAAATAATGCAGCGCACCCTTCACTCGCGGAGCATTAGGGTCTTCACCCAAGAAATTGACGCTATAAGAAGGAGCTCCAACATAGACATGAGTCTTACCGGTCTCGCAACAGAATAAAATATCGCCAGCGCTGTTCTGTGTCAAAGTGTTGCAATTCGAGTAATAATCAAGCTCGTCTGACGGGGCTTCTCCTACAACAATCAACCGAGGCTCCAACTTATCCAGCCATGTCTTAGGGACGCGACCGGACTTCCGTCCATGATGCGGCGCAAAAAGAATGTCCACAGGCGAAAGCGCAATGTCATCTTCGATCGCCTCCATGTAGTCATTCTCCATGTCACCAAGCCAAAGCGCACGGACCCCTTCATCAAGAGAGTAGACAATCGCAGGACTAATATTATTGGGTTTATCAGAGCTTTCGGCATCCCGCAAAGCATCCCGAAAGGTCTCATTATCCACATCGGGCCAGAGGACGCTAATCCCAGCAGAACCGCGCTCACCATCAGAAACGTTCATCCATTTGCGCTTACACCCCTTGTATATTTTGTAAGCGCACGACGACTCCTTCAGATCTTTATACTTTTTGAAACTCTCAGTCTCCGTGGACTTGGAGACATTATTGTCAACGTAATAGAAATTCTTAATAAGCCCGAGCTCATCAAGATACTCAATACCCTGAATATGATCTTGGTCCGGATGCGTACTGATAAAACGAACGACGCCCTTTTTCCCTGCAAGGTTTTTGACCTCATCAAGGATTTCCGACTTACGCTCATCGGTAATATTACAGTCAATCATGCTGAAGTTATCAGTATTGTGATTGATATAAAACATGTCGCCGTTATCAACGGATAGAGACTTAATCTCGCTCATGGTTATCACGCTCCTCAAGATTGAAGTTGATTCGTTTTTCTACATACCGTTCCTGCTTGATCCAGGAGGCAACAAATAAGGCGATAAAAGAGCACAGCGCCGATGGAAGCCGATGAGATTCCGGCAACAATGATGCAAGCAGAATAATTACGAGCAGGACACCGGCCCCCGCCAGGCTGCGATACATATTTGAAATCATTAAGAGCTGCTCGACCTTTGGATCGCGTTTCTGAGCATATGCAAAGGCAGAATAGTCCCGCTTTCCGGTCGGTTGTAGTTTGCGGACCAAAGGTTCAATGCAAAGAGAGCCAATCCGCGACGCAATAAGACCGAGAACATAACTCATCACAAATAGTGCCAGCCAGTTAGAGCAGTCGATACAACTGCCCAACGGCATCTGACTGACGGAATATGTTACGAGTGCACCCGGTAAGAGCACATTGAACAGATTGTAAGCAGAGATTTTTCCAAGCAAATCATCTAGATAGTTATTGGCCAATAATTACGCACCTCCAAGAATCCAAAAGCCATCCTTCGCATTTTTTACAAACTAACCAACCCCGCCACGCAAGTGTCAGGTTCTTGAAGAAGAGCTATTTGGAAATGATTTGAACAAACGGGGGCGCATACTGCTGTTGACCAATAAGCGCACACGCCCCTAAAGAAATTTAATGGACCATCAATATGGCCTCGATTTTGACAACTATTCCATCCGACTCCTTCCGAACAATTAGGTTGTAATGGGGAAACGACGCTTCTCGTTGTTTCAATTGTAGCCCTTCGCCAGTTCCATATCCTGTTTTCTTTTTTGATGATGAGCACAAGATGTTGTGTTTTAACAGGTAAACGCAGCTAAAATAATGCGGAACTTATTCACGCGAAATTACGAGTCAGCTCATCCCCTTGTAGACAGCGCCCTTGACCTGCATGAAAACATAATTAGACTCAATCGCTTTCGCCCGGTACAAAGTCATCCACATCGAATACCTGTTCGAAATTAACAAAAGATTTTGCTTGACCAACATGTTGAGACGCCCGCTTATTGCCCGGTCGTAAGCCGCAATAAACTAGGCTGCAGCCTCGCGGACTTTTCCTGGAAGGTCTCGGTGCCGAGCCTCGAAGAAGCGGAAGACGGCCTCATGTTGAAGCTGCCGCATCGCGTGTAGTCAACCCAGCTCGGGTCAGAGCGCCGTCGAGGACTAAAACAGGCCCGCTCCCTCCCCCTACCCAACAATCCCCAGAAAGTTCGCTGATGTTGACTGGGGTTCCCGTAAAATAAACTCCAACAAAATATGTGCGGAGTGCTGGCCTGGAGCTGCCTTCGGACCCTATTGGCTGCTCACCGAGAGGCTCCGCTATGAAACGACCCCTTTACTACCTGCTCTGCGCGATCGCGTGCACGTCCATGATCGGCGCGACGATGCCCATGGCGGCCATCGCAGAAGCCATGCAGCCTCAAGAAACCGCCGAGCAGCAGGCGCAAGCCGGCGCCACGAGCAGCGACACAGACAAGGACGAAGACGGCACCAACACAAATGCGACAGCAGATAACATAGAGGACAGCACCGCAACATCCACCGGAACCAGCGTAATCAGCACGAAAGGCGCTGACGGCACCGCCGCCGCAACCGGCCTG
>UQQL01000039.1 GCA_900543275.1 uncultured Collinsella sp.
GGCAAGGCATGACCAGAAGGTCTATGCCTTGCCTTTTTCATGCCAACTTGTTCGCCCTGGACACCGCTCGCTGACGTTTGCTCAACCTGCGGCGCTTTGCTGGCGCGGCCCTACCTGTGGACTCTCGCTGACCATTATTCGACCAGAGGGGTCTAGCGCTATTTAAGCGTTGTTAGATAGTTTCTTGCGTTTTCGACGTTCATTGCTGCGACGGGCGCATGCGAAGAGAGCTTGACATCGTTGGTGACCAGGAGATCTGCCTTTGCGCGTATCGCTGCCGCAATGATTAAATCGTCTTCGTAATCGCTATGGAGCTCACGCTGTCTGCTCGCCATCCAGATGTCGCTCAGGTCACAGGGCACTGGCGTGGCAAGCTGCGACAGCACGCTAAGACAATCCCATGCAAGCGAAGTCGCTACCGTAGCGGCATACTGGGAAAGCGAACCGTGCTCTCGCCGATACCATGCCTTATGTTCGCTTGAAATCAAATAAAACAGGTCTTTGGACGATGTCGCCGCATACAGCAAATCAACCTGCGCCGTGCATGCATCGCGTAAAAACTCAATCGCCACCGAACGACCACGTCGTGAGGGAATGAAGTAATCGAGCCACACGTTGGTGTCAACCAAGATGCGCTTTGGAGTCTCACTCATAGAGCCAGCTCATCTCCTCGCCATAGCGATCCGCATAGGCATTCCGTTTGAGCTCTTCGTCGTCCGATGGCTGAGCCTTGACCATATCGATTCCCGACTCACAGCAAGCGGCAGCGAACAGCTTCGACCCCTGATCCATAAGCTCGAGCTTACGTTTGGCGGCCTTTTCGCGCTCGCGCTGTTCCGCCCGGGCACGACTGGGCAGCAGGATATCCTCGAGCGCACCGGGGCGATCGGCCAGCGATGCTGCAAGCTGCCAGAGCGCTCGCACCGCTTGGCTCGGCGTCATACCGGCCTTGGAGAGAGCGGCGTCCCCACTCCTTTTAAGATCGGCATCGAGACGTACGTTGATCTGAGCGGCTGTTGTGGTCATGACCCCTCCTTAATACTTCAAAATATCATAAAGCTCTATGGTAGATACGTAAAGCATGTATAGCATTTATAAGCATTAGCCGTACTCTGTACACAAAAAGCCGCCGAGGCACACTGCACCTCGGCGGCTACGCATCACCGATCTAGTTCGGTTTCACCCTTTGCATTTGCCCAGATAAAACCTGCCAAAATTAACATCCCTTTTTGGTAGGTTTTAGAGCTCCACGCTTTCGGCGCCGTTGATGGTTAGGTTGCGCTCGTAGAAAGCAGTGAGGGCGCGGATGGCGTACATCACGTCGCGCACGCCGCCGGTCTCGTAGCTCGAGTGCATGGCAAGCTGCGGCAGGCCCACGTCCACGGCATGCATGCTCGCCTGCATATTGGACAGATTGCCCAGGGTAGAACCGCCGGCCATATCGCTCTTGTTGGCAAAGGCCTGCGTGGGCACGTCGGCGTCATCGCAAATGGCCTGGAACACCGCGCGGCTAAAGGCGTCGGTGCAGTAGTGCTGGTTGGCGGCCTCCTTGATGACGATGCCGCCGTTAAGCACCACCTGGTTGCGGGCGTCGCACTTCTCGGCGTGGTTGGGGTGCACGGCATGCGCGTTGTCGCAGCTCACGAGCATCGAAGCGGCAAGTGCGCGGTGGTACGACTCGTCATCGAAGCCCAGCGACCCGTTGATGCGGCGCAGCGCGTCGGCCAAGAACGTCGACATGGCGCCCTGCTTGGTCTCGGAGCCAACCTCCTCGTTATCAAAGCAGCAAAAGACCGAAACGTCGTGCGCATTCTCGGCACCCAAAAATGCCTGCAGCGAGGTGTAGGCGCAGGCCAGGTCGTCGAGCTTGGGCGTCGAGATAAACTCGTCGGCCCAGCCCCAAATGCGTGCATCCTGACGATTGACCAGGAACAGGTCGCGACCCAAAATTTGCTCGGGCTCAACGTCCAGTTCGTCGGCGATCAGGGCGTCAAAATCTCCCTGCTTAAGGTCGCCGGCGCTGATGAGCGGGCACAGGTCGACAGCTCGGTTGGGCGCAAAGCCCTCGTTAACGCCACGATTCATATGGATGGCAAGGCTCGGGATAATGGCAACTTCGCGCTCGGTAGCGAGCAAGCGGCTCTCGATACGGTCGCCCTCGCGCACCAGCACGCGGCCCGCAAGTGCCAGCGGGCGATCGAACCAGGTGTAGTCGATCATGCCGCCGTAGGCCTCGGTGTTCAGGCGCAGCGTCTCGCCCGCGCCGTCGAGCTCGGGCACGGCCTTAACCTTAAACGTCGGCGAATCGCTGTGTGACGCCGTGAGTTGAAAATGATAGTCGCCGGCAACGCCGTCCTCGCCCCACGTAGCGGCCAGGTCTTCGCCCACCTTAAAGGCAACGACGCTCGAGGTGTTGCGCTGCGTGTAATAACGCCCGCCCGGCTCGATGTCCCACGCTGCGTTCTCGGGCAGGTAGGTAAAGCCCGCCTCGTCGAGTTCGGCCATAATGGTCGCTGCCGTATGGAACATGCTGGGGCATGCCTCGATAAAGTCGATAAGGTCGTTGGAGGCCTCGATATCGTCGGCCGTCACGTGCACGCGCTCGATCGTTTCCTGATCCGTCATGCTCTCCCCTTTCGCTGGGTTGATGGTCCCCTCCAGCATACCCCGCCACGCCAGCGCCGCACTCTTCATTCCGTGCTTAATTCCGCGCCGCTCACCAAGTTGAGCCATCATGCCCGCGCTCCTTTTGCGACAATTGCGCTAACAGGACGAGAGGAGTCCTCATGAAGCCACGTATCATTGCCATCACCTGCGGTGTTGCAGGAACCGCCGTCGGCCTTGCCGCTGCCGCCGGCATCGTTTACCGCAAGCAAATCAAGTCCGCCGCGTCGCTCAAACGCTTGACCGGCTACGCGGATGGCTATGACCTGTACGCAATCGACATCGCCTACGACTACAATCTTGATCGCATCATCGCCGCTGGCGTGCGCGACGACCAGGCCTACACCGATGCCGTGGTGGCGCAGGTGCTGCCCGGTGTGCCGGCACATGTCCAGGCGCCCCAGTTTGCCTGCAGCGCTTTTGTCGCCGTAGATGCCGAAGGCCGCGTGCGCACCGGTCGCAATTACGACTTTAAGGACGACACCTCGGCGCTGCTGGTGCGCAATCACCCGCGCGACGGCTATGCCTCCATCGGGTTTGCCGCCCTCAATAACCTGGGCGATAACACTCCGCTTGACTCCGTCGCCGGACGCGCCGCCGCACTCATGGGCCCGTTTGCCCAGCTCGACGGCATCAACGAATGTGGTGTGTCCATTGCCGTGCTCACCCTGGATTCCAAACCCTGTGACCAGGACACGCAGCGCCCCGTCATCAACACTTCGCTCGCCATCCGCCTGGTGCTCGACCGCGCGGCTACCACGCAGGAGGCCGTCAACCTGCTTTCTGCCTACGACATGCACGCCATGGCAGGACGCGATTACCACTTCTTTATCAACGACGCCGCCGGTGACGCGCAGGTGGTGGAGTGGGATCCGCGCGACCCCGACCGCGCTTTCAAAGCGACTCCCGTACACCAGGTTACGAACTTCTACGCCTGCTATGGTAACGAGGTGCTTCCCAACCAAAAGAACGGTGAGCTGGGCCACGGCAAGGAGCGCGCCATCGCCATCGCCGATGTCCTCGACGCCCATACCGGCGCCCAAGACGAGGCAGTCGCTTGGAAGGCCCTACGCGCTGCGGCGCAAGAGCCCAATCCGGAAGACATCACCAGCAACACGCAGTGGTCGGTCGTCTTCGACAACACCGAGCCCGCTGCCGCCATCACGCTGCGCCGCCACTGGGGCGACGTCGACGCCTTCGCGCTGTAAGGAGCTGGCACCGTCGTCCTTACGCTCGCCTGACGTTGCTTACATTTCTATACGCTTGAGCTAACACGTTTTACCCCCGCATCAACAGTGTGCGGGGGTAAACTTATGCGCATGTTATAACTTGCCCGGAAGGATTCATCATGCTCAGGATCGGTCTTCTTACCAGTGGCGGCGACTGCCAGGCGCTCAACGCCACCATGCGCGGCATTGTCAAAACGCTTATGACCAATAGCAAAGAGCCTATCGAAATCTATGGTTTTGAGGATGGCTACCAGGGCCTTATCTACAGCAGGTTCCGCGTCATGACGCCCGCCGATTTTAGCGGCATCCTCACCCGCGGCGGCACCATCCTGGGCACGAGCCGCACGCCGTTCAAGCGCCTGGACATTCCCGAGGCCGACGGCGTCGAGAAGGTGCCCGCAATGGTCCACACCTATCATAAACTGCAGCTCGACTGCCTGTTTATGCTGGGCGGCAACGGATCCACCAAGACCGCCAACCGCCTGCGCGAAGAAGGCCTCAACGTTATCGCCCTGCCCAAGACCATCGATAACGACACCTGGGGCACCGAGTTGACGTTTGGCTTTACGAGCGCCATCGACGTCGCCACCAAGTGCATCGACGACATCCACACCACTGCCTCGAGTCACGGCCGCGTGTTTGTCATCGAGATCATGGGCCACAAGGTCGGTTGGATTCCGCTGTATGCCGGCGTCGCGGGCGGCGCGGACGTCATCTTGATTCCCGAGATCCCCTACGACATGGACAACGTCATCAAGACCATCGAGCATCGCATGGAGACCGGCAGCCGCTTTACCATCGTAGCCGTCGCCGAGGGCGCTATCTCCAAGGAGGACGCAGCGCTGCCCAAGAAGGAGTACAAGAAAAAGCTCGCCGAGCGCACGAGTCCGTCGATCGTCTACGACATCGCCAAGGAGATCGAGGCCAAGACTGGTCGCGAGACCCGCGTCGCCATCCCCGGCCACACGCAGCGCGGCGGCCAACCCGACGCCCAGGACCGCATCTTTGCGACCCAGTGCGGCGTCGAGGCGGCACTGGGGTGCCTACGCGGCGAGTTTGGCTACATGATTGCCCTGCGTGACGGCAAGATGTGCCACATGCCGCTCGAGGAGGTCGCCGGCAAGCTCAAGTTTGTCGACCCCCAGAGCGACCTGGTGCGCGAGGCCAAGGCGCTGGGCATCAGCTTCGGCGACGAATAGCCTCGGCCGAAACTGCTCTCATCGGAGACCCCAGGGCTTACATCCCAAATCGTCCTCGGACATGTCAGGACCCCGCCGTGCGCTTCGCGCGGCGGGGTCCTTCCGTCCTGCGGAAAGATTTGGGATGTAAGCCCTGAGGCCTCCTGCGGTAACTAGGGAGGCCGAGGCTATTCGTCTTCTTGCTGCGGGTGCGTGGGCTGAGATTTTGGGATGTTGCAGGCTCTTAGCTGAGAGTAGCACTGACATTTGTCCTGAAATGGCTGGTCGTTAGGGGTTGCTACCGGTAGTTGCGGTAGGGTTGGGGCAGATTCTAACTAGAAATGGTGGTCGCTACCGGTTGTTCTCGGCATACTCGGCTCATTCGATTACGGTCACCACATGAAAGGAACTGTCATGGATCTTGCGATGGCACAGCGGCTCGTCGATCGCCGCAAGGCTGCCGGGCTTTCTCAGGAGGCGCTTGCCGCCCAGCTGGGTGTGAGTCGTCAGGCTGTCAGTAAATGGGAGCGCAGCGAATCCTCTCCCGATACCGATAACCTTATTGCGCTCGCCGCGCTGTATGGCGTGTCGCTGGATGAGCTGCTGTATGGGGAGGCGGTGGATAGCACTGACGACTCGCAGGCTGATGATGAGGCGCAGAACAGCAACGCCGGCACCAAAGCTTCAGATAAGGCTGAGGAGGCTGAGGCTTCTACTGAACACGCTGATTGCAGCGATAAGCCACTTGTCGATATTTCCCTCGCGCGCGGCATCCACGTTATTGACCCCAACAAAGGCGAAGAGGTTCATGTTGGCTGGAATGGCATCCATGTGGCTAACGAGCGCAAGGGTGAAGAGGTCCATGTGGGGCCAGGCGGATTGCATATCGATACGCTTGAGGACGATGGACATAGTGTGCATACCAATGACGACGGCACCGTCACCATCGACGGCGAGACGTTTTCCAGCTGGAAGGAAGCACACGACAAGCTCGACCATCACGGCAAGCATTTCCACACCAAGGTCGGACGTGCATGGAACAAATTCCCCTTCCCTGCGCTTGTCGCCCTCGCCTATCTGGTGCTCGGCATTGTCTACGGCACATGGGCTACGGGACTCTTCCTCGTCTTTCTGATTCCCGTCTATTACGCGCTTGGCGACTTTATCGACCAACGCCACTTATCTAAGCTGATCGAGGTCATCTACCCGGCAGCCGCCATCGCTTGGTTCCTCTACATGTGGCTCTGTTTGGGACAGCCCCATCCTGCATGGATCATCCTCATCACGATTCCCGTCATCAAAGCGCTCATGCGCTGGTGCCGCAAACAATGGAAGCACCGCCAACAGGCCTAACACGCTCCGACCCACCAGCACCCAACCACCCCCGCCCTTCTCCTAAGTTGCGGTGAGATAGGGACTGTTTTGAAGCTCCAAAGCGCCAAACAGTCCGTATATCACCGCAACCTACAAACAACTGGGTCAGTTCCGGCACGGAGATTAGCATTGAGCTGACCACGCGCCAAGAAAAGGGCCTATTTACTACGTTTAACTCGAGAGGGCCGACCATACCCGCCTTTTCCGAATATTTGCAAGCCCTCTACCTGCGGTTTTAATTTCATAATCTTTGTCATGGTCGAGGGTGTGGTAGCAAACGTAGTAGATAGGCCCGTTTTGCGGCATACGACCCATTCAAGCCCAATCTCGAAGGCTGGAGAAAGCCCTTCATCCACGCCTGTGAGCGAAAACCAAATAGAATGAAAGGCAAATGGAAAAGCCCGTTTAACGAGCGGAGGACATATGCGCGACGTAGCCGAAAGCGACTGGAAGCTGTTTAAGAAAATGCTTCCTCAATGGCAAGAACGTTATATGGAAAAGCTCATCGGCCAGTATGTTGAGATACTGAACGGCGACAGTGAAGCGTCCAGTAGATTTTGGGCACTAGAAGAGCGCCTCAATAGAGACAAGCTGTCCTCAGGCGTAATTGCAAACGACATTCGCCGCAGCACAATGCACCGCGAGATAGCCAATTTGCTTATCGACAGCGTGATCACCCTTAACGACCTTGACGGTTTTACCGAGGACATTAAGAGCTATGCGCAACACTGGATTGGCCAGTAAGAGCACTGAACGACAGACATCCCCAGCAAAACGGGGCAAACGCCGGGCCACCTAATGGTTGTCCGGCGTTTGCGCAGATAAAACCTGCCAAAATAAACCTGTCCCTTTTTGGCAGGTCACTCGGCGCTCTTGAGGGCGCCGACCATGTCGATCTTGTTGAGGGTACGATTGGTGGCTAGGTTGACGATAAACGTAAAGCCAAAGGAAAGCACCACGGCGAGCACGTAGCTTAGCGGCTCGACTTCGACGTCAAAGTACAGCGACGGCATCTGCAAAATGTACGTAAAACTCTCGGCCAGCAAGCCGCCCAGTGGCACGCCCAGCGCGGCGCCAATTGCCGTGAGGATCAACGTCTCCTTGTTGACGTAATGGTGCACCTCGCCACGGCGGAAGCCCAGCACCTTGATGGTCGCCAGCTCGCGTTCGCGCTCGGAGATATTCGTGTTGGACAGCGTAAACACCACCACAAACGACAGGCATGCCGCCATAAAAGTCACGAGCACCACGACCGAATTGATGATCGCAAAGTTCGCCTCGTAGTTCTGCCAATGTTCGGCCGTGCTCGAGATGGTGAGCCAACCGTCGCTCTTAAGCTTCTTGCTAAACGCAATCTGGTCGGCCGACGAGCCCTTAAGCAGCACAAAGACGCCGTTGAGGCGTGCGCTTCGACCGAACGCGCGCTCATAGGTGCCCTGCGTCATGTAAAGCGTGTTGCCAAGATAGTTAAGCGAAATGTCACTGACTTTGACCTTGGCAACATTGAGCGACGAATCCTGGACGTATGCCGTATCGCCCGGCTGAATCCCCAGCACCAGCTGTGAACTCTTACTCAGATACACGTCTCCGTCACGCAAAGACAGCGGCTCTTTGGACTCGTCCTCAAGGCGCACATAGTCGTCCAGGTCGTTCGTGCGGTCATCGGGCACCACGATCAGCTGCACGGTCTCGCTCTTGCCGCCAAACGTAAAGGTGACGTTGTCGGTCATAATCGGCAGCGTCGAAGTCACGGTCACGTTGGAATCATTGGCCGCGCTGCGCTCATCCAACGCCGCGCACGTCTGCGTAAAGTCATCGGGGTTGGCGACCGCCAGCAAGTCATAACGCGTGATATGCCCGTACTGTTTGGGCGAAAGCGCCACCGACGTATCGCGAATACCCATACCGCAGATCACAAGCGCGGTGCAACCCGCGATGCCAAAGATGGTCATAAAGGCACGCTTTTTGTAACGGAACAGGTTGCGCGCAGCGACCTTGTTCAAAAAGCCCATGCGGTGCCAGATAAAGCCGATGCGCTCGAGCAGAATGCGCGAGCCGGCGCGCGGGGCCTTGGGGCGCATGAGCGAGGCTGGGGTCTCGGCCATCTCGTGGCGGCAGGCGATAATCGTGGCTCCCACCACGCCCACGGCAAACAGCGCCACCGAAACGATCGAGGACACGATGTCGTACGAAAGTAGCATCTGGGGCAGCGAGTACATGTCGTCGAACACCGTAAACAAGAACAGCGGCAGACCCACAAATCCGATGATATTGCCGAGCACGCCACCGATCAGACACGCCCACAGCGAGTAGTCCACATATTTGGACAGGATACGCCCGCGTGAATAGCCGAGCGCCTTGTACAGGCCAATAAGCGTGCGCTCCTCCTCGACCATGCGGGTGGCGGTGGTGAGGCTGATAAGCACGGCGACGATAAAGAAGATGAACGGGAACACCGTGGCGATGGCCTCGATCGAAGAACTATCGCTCTCAACGCTCGAGTAGCTTGCGATATTGCCGCGGTCCTGGATGTACCAGGTGCATTCGCCCAGGTCAGAGAGCTCGGCGCGGGCATCGGCAAACTGCTGGTCGGCGGCGGCACGGCGCTGGTCCAGGTCGGCTTGCGCCTGCGCACGCTCGTCGCTGCCCTCGGCCATGCGATTGATGTTGTCCTGCTCGATCCCAAAGACCATATTCGCCTGACGCTCAGCTGCGTCCAAGCTCGCCGGTGTGTCGACCGTCAGCTCCTGGGCGCGCGCCTTCTCACGCTCCTCGCGGATCTTCTCGATATTGCCCTTGACCTCATTGATCTTTGCCGAGTAGGCATCCGAATAGGAGTTGAGGCTCTTGGCTCCCTCGACGACCACGTGGACAGCGGAGTAGGAAGAAGATGTCGCGGCATCCTCGCTCACGTAGAACTTGTAGTCCGCAGTCGAAGCAGCGCGAAAGGCGTTGACCGTCGAGTCGGAGCTCACATCAGTGGGATCGAGGACCTCAGCCGTAATGGTGTAGTCCCCATCGGCAAACTGGTCCTTGGCGCTTTGGTTCGACGAGCTCGCATCGTTGGCGGCAAAGCTCACCGTATCGCCGATTTTCTTGCCCGAAGCCTTCAAAAAACGTGAGGTCACTGCCACTTCGCCCGAAGTCTCGGGCAGCTCGCCGCGCACTAGCACCGGTTGGTCAATATTCTCTTTGGAGAGGCTCTGTACGACGACACGCTCGCGCGTCGTACCCACGGCGGTATAGGCGGTCTCGGTATAGATGCCCTCGGCCGTCTCGACGCCATCGACCTCTTGGATCGCGGCAATATCGTCATCGGTCAGACCATAGGTCGACTGCACGTTGATGTCATAGACATTCTGCTGGTCAAAATAGGCGTCGACCGAATCACACAGGTCCTCGCAGCCCGCCTTAAGGCCGCACATCACGCTCACGCCAAGCGCGGTGATCACAACGATAGACAAGAAGCGTTTGAGGCTGCCGCGAATCGTGCGGTAGATGCCACGGCGAAAAACCGTCGGCACCATATCGTTTGAGCTTTGGGCGGTACGGTAGGTCGTAAAATCCTGCTCGCGCTCCGTGTTCTGCGCGTCGCGGCGTTGACTGTTTTGGCGGTCCTGATTCATGGGCGCTACCACTCGATCGTCTCGATAGGCACAGGATTTTGCTGGATCGTCTCGCTCTCCACGCGGCCGCTCTTAAAGCGGATCAGGCGATCGGCCATGGGCGCCAGCGCAGAGTTGTGGGTGATGATGATGACCGTAATGCCTTGCTTGCGGCAAGTGTCCTGTAGCAGCTGCAAGATCTGCTTGCCGGTTTTGTAGTCGAGTGCACCCGTAGGCTCGTCGCACAAAAGCAGCTTGGGGTTCTTAGCCAGCGCGCGGGCGATGGATACGCGCTGCTGCTCGCCGCCCGAAAGCTGCGCCGGAAAGTTAGCGAGGCGGTCGCCCAGGCCAACCTGGCGAAGCGTTTGCTCGGCATCGAGCGAATCGGGGCAGATCTGCGCCGCGAGTTCGACGTTCTCAAGCGCCGTCAGGTTAGGGACCAGATTGTAGAACTGAAAGACAAAGCCAACATCGGCGCGACGGTATTCCACAAGCTGAGCCTCGTTGGCAGAGCTCACGTCACGCCCGTCCACCGTCACGGTGCCAGAAGTTGCCGTGTCCATGCCGCCCAGAATGTTGAGGGCCGTGGTCTTGCCGGCACCCGAAGCACCCAAAATGATGGCGAGCTCGCCGCGCTCGACCGTAAAGCTCGCGCCGTCGAGCGCGTGGATGCGGGCATCGCCCTCGCCGTATGCCTTGATGACGTCTTTGAATTCGATATAGGCCATCGATTAATTCCCATCTGGTCGGATAACTCTTTAGTATTACCCATTTCCCACCTACCAAAAAGGGACAGGTTTATTTTGGCAGGTTTTATAAGGGGAAACGTACCTCTTTGGGGGCAGCGCGGGACGCGCAGGGGCGGCCGTGCAGATCGGCACAGCCGTCTCACGTGGAATCGACCGACGCCTGCCTTTCCGTGACACCGGCAACTCGTTTTTGCTTGTTGGCATGGCCGCCATTATGCCTTGGGACTGAGCACTCAAATTCTCACTCCTCATTGCCACGCTTGCCGCAAGCTATCAGGGTGACGAGATGACGACGCTCGCTGTAGCAGCGCAGCCACACTCTATAAGCGAGGCGTTTGCCAGCAAAAAAGCGCGCGACAGGGTAAGCCCGCCGCGCGCTATCCTATGCGGACTAGTTATTGTTGTTGGTCATCGAGGCCACTGCTGCCGCAAGATTGGAAATGGGCATCGTCTGCAACCAGATGCGACCGGGACCGGTGAGCACGGTGTTGAACACGCCCTCGCCACCAAACATGATGTTTTTGACGCCCTTGACCATTTGAGCGTCGATGCTCACGGTCTCCTCAAAGCCGGCCACGTTGCCGGTATCCACAATCATCTGCTGGCCAGCAGCGAGCTCGTACTCAACCAGGTCGCCGTCGATCTCGGCAAAAGCAACACCCGAGCCCGTGAGCTTCTGCATGATAAAGCCCTCGCCGCCAAAGACGCCGGCCTTTGCCTTCTTGTTAAAGTGAATGCTCAACTCGACGCCACTTTCCGCGGCAAGGAACGAACGCTTCTGCAAAATCCAGCTCTTGCCCGGACCGATCTCGATTGGCACGATGCGGCCGGGGAAGCAGGAGCCAAACGCGATCATGCCATCGCCACGCGCGGTCCAAATGTTTTGGAACAATGCCTCACCCGAAAAAGCCTTGGAGAACATCTTGCCGATGCCACCGCCCGAGGTAGACATTTCCATGTTGGGGGTCATCCAAGCCATGGCGCCGCTTTCGGTGATCATGGATTCGCCATCGCTAAGGTTGCACGTAACAACCGGGAAAGCCCCTCCGCCGATCTCGTACTGCATGACCGTCTCCTTTCCACTCAGGAGCCGAATAACGATGCCTATATTTTAGCAGGTAGAGATGCATATGTTCACACCGCCCATGCCCTCTCCTGCGGACGTTTCCCCAGATAAAACCTGCCAAAATAAACCTGTTCCTTTTTGGCAGGTTTTAAAGGCAAACGGTGAAGGTGATCTGGTTGCCGTGACCGGATACGGTGGCGGCGCCTCCATGGGCCTCGGCGATGGCACGCACCACGGACAGGCCCACGCCCGAGCCACCCGTCTTGGAGCTGCGCGACGCATCCGCACGATAGAAGCGATCGAACAATCGGTCCAGGTCGCCCTCGGGCAGCTCGTCCACGGCGTTCGATACGACAAGCTCGGCGGCGCCCTTGCCTTTGCCGTGCGAAACGGCGCACAGGCTCAGCTCAATCACGCTGCCCTCGCTCGCATAGCGCGTGGCGTTGTCCAGTAGCAACTCAACCACCTGCGCCACCGCCGCGGCATCGGCATGGGTCCGCACGCCGGTCGCAATCGACGTCGACAGGCGTTTACCGCCTGAGACCGCCACCGACTTAAACGGCGCCGCCACCTTGTTCACCGCCTCCGAAAGATCGATCGACGCCATGGTAAAGCCCGCCGAGCCCTCGTCCATGCGTGCCAAGAACACCAAGCGCTCCGTGAGCGCCGATAATAGCGCACCCGCACTCGCCTTAGTGCTGCCTTAGCAGGTCGATGAGCATATTTAAAAAAGCAAGGTTATAGCTTAGTCGGACTTAAGGAACGGGCGGCTTCACATCTCGCCCTGCAAACAACGCCCGTACAGCGAGCGCGCTTGCCGCATGGGCGTTGCGGCCGCCTGCAGCTTATAGATAGGCACCCTCGAGGCGCAGCAGCCATTCTTTGCGATCCAGTCCACCGGCGTATCCGTTGAGCGATCCGTCGGCCGCGACCACGCGATGGCACGGCACGATAATCGAAATAGGGTTGCGAGCGACCGCAGCCCCCACCGCGCGAGGAGATACAACGGGCGCTTCATTTCCCGGCACACGATGTCGAGCCGCAACACGCTGGGCGATCTCGCCATACGTAGCGACCTCGCCACGCGGAATTGAAAGTAGCTCAAACCAAACCTCACGCTGAAACGCCGTGCCAATCAAATGCAACGGCGGCGTAAACCGAGGCTCCTGCCCCGCAAAATAGGCGTTGAGCCAAGCCCAAGAACGCTCTAGCACCGAAGAAGCCGCGCCATTGGCCGGATTTACCGTCTGCATGCCCCCGGCACCCGAAACTGCATCGGTGCCCTCAACGTATTCGGCGCTTTCTTTAAGAAGCGTGGAACCAAAGTGCTCCTGCCCCTCAAACCAAAGCCCCGTCAGACCGCGGCCATCAGCGGCAAGCAAGATTTCGCCCAAAGGCGAAGCAAACGTCGTCGTGACCACCAGCGGCTCCCTTCAAAACTCCGCAACATAATACCGCGAATTGTACAGACAACCCCGCAGATACGTCTGGACGGGCTCGCAATTACTTAAGCGAGACTGTTCTCTCTAATCAAGCGAAAAAGACGCAGGGCATCGACACCAGAGCGGTACCCCCGCCAGCTGAGCTCTAATACTTTTCCCGAGAAGTGAACGAGTAAAAACGAAGTCCCGGAGCATCCACACCTTTAGACCGCAAAACCGCAGGATTCGCGCTGCAAATCCGCAGGAAATAGCGGTCAAAATATGCCAATGCTTCGGGGGTCCAAATAAGGTCGTTCACTTCACGGGAAAAGTATTAGACCTCAATTCACACCAAGCCCAAAGTCACCCCAGGCAGCAGGCGCGAAGCGCCGAGGCCGCCGCCGGGACTAGGGCCCGCAACAACCACGTGCCCCCACATCAGCCCAGCGGCCCCAACCAGCAACGGCCCCATCGCAGGCCGCTCGCAGCCGAGTCACCGCAGGCAGGGGCCGGGCTTAGTTTTCAGAACACTCCGCAGACCAGTGTGGCGCCTTGTCCGCGGCTCCGAAGGAGCAGGACAAGGCGCCACACATGGTCGAGGACGTTCTGAAAACTAAGCCCGGCCCCCGCCGGACAGGTCGCACTACTCGCAGAGCAGCTTAGCAATCTGGACGGCGTTGGTTGCCGCGCCCTTGCGGATTTGGTCGCCGCAGCACCAGAAGGTGATGCCGCGCGCGGCCTCGGGGTTCGAGATGTCGCGACGCACGCGACCGACCCAAATCAGGTCCTGGTCGGACGTATCCATCGGCATGGGGAAGCGATCGTGCGCGTCCTCGGCGCTCATGTCGTCGACCAGCTTCACGCCCGGAGCGGCGGCCAGCGCGGCACGGGCCTCTTCCACCGTAATATCGCGCTCGAACTCGAGCGTAATGCTCTCGGAGTGCGAGCGCAGCACGGGCACGCGCACACAGGTGCAGTTCACGCGCAGCTCGGGCAGATGCATGATCTTGCGGCCCTCGTTTTGCAGCTTCATTTCCTCGGAGGTAAAGCCCTCCTCCTTGACGCCGCCAATCTGCGGAATCAGGTTGCTCGCCAGCTGGGCGGCAAATGCGCGCGGCTCGGGAATCTCCTCGCCACGGCCCAGAGCGGCCAGCTGAGCCTCGAGCTCGGCCATACCGGGAGCGCCGGCACCCGAAGCCGCCTGATACATCGAGACGATCATGCGCTTCACGCCAGCGAGCTGATGCAACGGCCACGTAGGAACCAGGCCGATGATGGTCGCGCAATTGGGATTGGCGATAAGGCCGTGATGCCACTTGATATCGTCGGCATTGATCTCGGGCACGACCAGCGGCACCTCGGGATCCATGCGGAAGGCATGGCTGTTGTCGACCACAACGGCGCCGCGCTTGACGGCCTCGGGCAGCAGCTCCTTCGCGATATCGTCGCCGGCAGCGCCGAGTACGATGTCGCAGCCCTCAAAGGCCTCGGGGCAAGCTTCCTCAATCACAACCTGCTCGCCGCGGAACTCGACGGTCTTGCCCGCAGAGCGCGCGCTCGCCAGCAGCTTGAGCTTGCCAACCGGAAACTCCTGCTCGTTGAGGCACTCGAGCATCTGGGTGCCCACGGCTCCCGTCGCGCCCAAAATAGCAACCGTGTACTGTTTCATGCTTCCCCCTTTAAAGGTTATGGCTTTTGCCCGCACGCCAAGCAGGCCGATTATTGTTGTCAGTGTATACAAGAACGGGGCGGGCATGAAACCCGCCCCGTCGAAACGAAACCGAAACGAAACGCCCCGCCGTAGATTTTGAGGCAAGTCCCAAAAATCTAGCGAGATAGCAGCTACTTGTGGAGCGCAGCCAGAGCGGGATCGACCGGCGCGGGAGCCTCCAGGTCGGAGACCTTCACAATGCCGTTCTCATCGGAGAAGGCACGGTAAATGGTCCGAATCGCCAGGTCGAAGTCCTTCTCCTCGACACCGATAATGATGTTGATCTCGTCGCAGCTCTGCGAAATCATACGCACGCTCACGCCAGCCTGGCCAAGCATGCCAAACAGGTGGCCCGAGATGCCGGCACGACCGCGCAGGTTGCGGCCAACGGTCGCGATAAGCGCCAAGCCCTCGACAACCTCGATCTCGAGCGGCTCGACCTCCTGCTGAATGTCGCCCACGAGCGAGTACAGCGAATCGTGTACATCCTTCTCCTGCACCACGGCGCCAAAGCGGTCGACACCGGTGGGCATGTGCTCAACGGAAACGTCATAGCGTTCGAACACCGAAAGCGCGCGGCGCATAAAGCCGACGCGCGGCTTGGTGCGGTCGCGGGCAACGTTGATGGCGACAAAACCGCGCTTGCCGGTCACGCCGGTAATGATGGGCTCCGCCTCACCCTCGTCAGCCGTCTCGCTAATGATGGTGCCGGGGTCCTGCGGCGCATTGGTGTTCTTGATGACCAGCGGAATACCCGCCTCACGCACAGGGAACACGGCCTCCTCGTGCAGGACGCTTGCGCCCATGTACGAAAGCTCGCGCAGCTCCTCGTAGGTAACGCGCGCAATGGGCTGAGCCTCGGGCACAATGCGAGGATCGGCAGAATAGAAACCCGAGACGTCGGTCCAGTTCTCGTACAGGTCGGCGCCCAGGCACTTGGCCAGGATCGAGCCCGAGATATCGCCGCCGCCACGATCGAGCAGCTTGATCTGGCCCTCGCGCGTCGCGCCGTAGAAACCGGGCATAACAAAGCCGCCCTGCTGGCCGTACTCCTGCACCAGCTCGGAGGTGCGGTTCATGCTGAGCGTACCGTCGTGATGGAACGCCACAACCGTCGCGGCGTCCAGGAACGGCAGGCCCAGGTACTCGGCCATCAGGCGAGCAGTGAAGTACTCGCCGCGGCTTACAAGCTCCTCGGTGGAGTAGCCGCCCGAGCGGGCGCGCTCGGCAAAGGCCGCGAACTCCTCGCGGATGGGATAGGTGAGCTCCAGCTCGTCAGCGATATCAAAATAGCGCTGGCCAATGTCCTCGAGCAGTTCCTCGCACGACACGTGGTACTTAACGTGCGCGTTAACCAGGTAGAGCAAGTCGGTCACCTTGGTGTCGCCCTTAAAGCGGCGACCGCAGGCGGAAACCACCACAAAACGGCGAGCCGGGTCGGCATCGACGATGGCCTTGATCTTCTTAAAGTGTTCGGCGTCGGCGACCGACGAGCCGCCAAACTTGGCAATCTTAATCATGGGCTTGAGGTTACCTTTCTAAAAGCCTCTGCAAACCTGTTTTGCGCGCTCTGATACCATGGTTTCACCGATTGGGACCAAGGCATCCAAGGAGCAGTGTTATATGGGAACTTATCATAGTACACGAGGACGCACTTTATCGTGCTCAAGTAAGGTGGCAATCCGCACCGGCATCGCTCCCGACGGGGGTTTGTTTGTCTCGGACGAGCTTGGCACCCAGCAGGTCGATATCAGCTCGCTTGCAGATAAATCGTACTTTGAAATCGCTCAAGATGTGTTGGGAATGTTACTGAATGATTACACGGCCGAAGAAATTTCGGCGTGTGTCGACGAGGCATACCGCGGCACGTTCGCGAGTGAAGAGGTCACGCCGCTCGTCAAACTCGACGCAGCGCTGGGCGCTGACGCCCCTCAGACCTATGTGATGGAGCTCTTTGGCGGCCCCACAAGCGCCTTCAAGGACGTCGCCCTGCAGATGCTCCCCCGCCTCATGGCCCGCACTTCCGCCAAGGACGGCGGCGCCGAGCGCATCATGATCGTCACCGCCACGTCGGGCGACACGGGCAAGGCGGCACTCGCCGGCTTTGCCGATGCCCCGGGCACAGGCATCACCGTCTTTTATCCCGAGGGCAAAGTCAGCCGCGTGCAGAATCTGCAGATGTCCACGCAGGAGGGCGATAACGTCGCCGTCTGCGGCATCCGCGGCAACTTCGACGATGCCCAGAGTGCCGTCAAGCGCATCTTTGCCGATAAGGAGCTTGCCGAGCGTCTGGAGGCTGCCGGCACGGTGCTTTCGAGCGCCAACTCCATCAACGTCGGCCGTCTGGTACCGCAGGTCGTCTACTACTTTGCCGCCTATGCGCAGCTGCTGCGCGCCGGCGCCATCGAGGCCGGCGACGCCGTGGAGTTCTGCGTACCGACCGGCAACTTTGGCGATATCCTGGCCGGCTACTATGCCAAGCGCATGGGTCTGCCCGTCGCCAAGCTCATCGTCGCGAGCGACAAGAACAACGTTCTGGCTGACTTCCTGACCACCGGCGTCTACGACCGCAACCGTCCGTTCTTCACGACCATCTCGCCGTCGATGGACATCCTTATTAGCTCCAACCTGGAGCGCATGCTCTACTTCCTGTCCGATGGCGACTGCGAGCTCGTTGCCGGCCTTATGGAGCAGCTGGCACAGACTGGTCGCTACGAGGTTCCCGCCGACCTGCTGGCAAAGATTCAGAGCGTCTTTGGCTGCGGTTGGGCCAGCGAGGACGAGGTCCGCGCCGCCATCAAGAGCTGCTGGGACGCGAACGGCTACGTGATCGACCCGCACACCGCTTGCGGCTATCACGTCTTCGAAAAGGTCGCCCCCGCCGAGGGCGCTAAGGCCCGCGTGCTGCTTTCGACCGCAAGCCCCTACAAGTTCCCGCGCGCCTGCTGCGACGCCCTGGGCCTCGACGTTCCCGAGGACGACTTTGAGGCCATGCGCGTGCTCGAGCAGGCCACCGATACGGTCGCACCGGCACAGCTCGCCGAGCTCGAGTCCAAGCCCGTCCGCTTCGAAGACGTCTGCGACGTAGCCGACATGGCCAACTACGTAGAGTCTGCAGCAAAAAAGATGGCTTCCAACTAAACCCTTACTAAGCGCCGGCGAAAGCCGGCGCACCTTCTTCCATCAGATAACCCCCGGGATGATGACGAACGCGCACAGCGTGCCTGGCTGTTTAGTTCGTCGCGAGTTCCGCACGCAAAGGAAAGCACTTAATGTGCTTTCCGTCTTGCGCAGG
>UQQL01000040.1 GCA_900543275.1 uncultured Collinsella sp.
GGCTCGGAGATGTGTATAAGAGACAGTTGCATGTCCGAGGACGTTTTGGAAAGTAACCCAAAGCGGCCCGGCGATCCTGCGGGAGTTAAACCCCTTTAGAACTTGTCATGGAAGGTACGCGAAATGACCTCGTCCTGCTGCTCCTTGGTGAGCGTGTGGAAGTTCACGGCATAGCCGGAAACGCGGATGGTCAGCTGCGGATACTTCTCGGGGTGAGCCTGAGCGTCGAGCAACGTCTCACGGTTGAAGACGTTGATGTTCAGGTGGTGGCCACCCTTCTCGGCGTAAGCGTCGAGCATGTGGACCAGGTTATCGGCCTGAGTCTCGGAAACTTCAGAAACCTTCATAATGTGTCTCCTTCGATCGATAGGCGCCGGCCGAAACCGGCGCGCTAATCAGTAATCGTTATTGTTAGTATAGCACTAACAATAGTTACTCGCCCAGCTGATCAAGGTCGATATCGCCAAAGAACACCTGGTCCTCCTTGCCGAGCGCACCCGGGATGATGGAGAAGGTGTTGGAGATGCCGTCCTGAGCATCGCGGAACGGGAGCTTGGAAACCGAAGACAGCGAAGCGATGGCGCCGTGGCTATCGCGCTTGTGCATGGGGTTAGCACCCGGGGCGAACGGCTGACCAGCCTTGCGGCCGTCAGGCGTGGAACCGGTCTTCTTACCGTACACGACGTTGGAGGTAATGGTCAGAACCGAGGTCGTGGGCACGGAGTTGCGGTAGGTGTCGTTCATGCGGATGTACTCCATGAACTGGTGCACAACGTCGTGAGCGATCTGGTCGACGCGGTCGTCGTCGTTACCGTACTTGGGGAACTCGCCCTCGGTCTCGAAGTCGACGATGATGCCGTTCTCGTCACGGACGGGGTGGACCTTGGCGTACTTGATGGCGGACAGGGAGTCGGCCACGACGGAAAGGCCAGCGATGCCCGTAGCGAACCAGCGGTGCACGTGCTTGTCGTGCAGAGCCATCTGGATGCGCTCGTAGCAATACTTGTCGTGCATGTAGTGAATGATGTTCAGCGAGTTGACGTACACGCCAGCAAGCCACTTCATCATGTCGTTGTACTTGGCCACAACGTCGTCGTAATCGAGCGTGTCGCCCTCGACGGCGCGGTACTTGGGGCCGACCTGCTTCTTGGAGACCTCGTCAACACCACCGTTGAGTGCGTAGAGCAGGCACTTGGCCAGGTTGGCGCGGGCGCCAAAGAACTGCATCTCCTTGCCAATGCGCATGGAGGACACGCAGCAGGCGATGCCGTAGTCGTCGCCGTGGTAAACGCGCATGAGGTCGTCGTTCTCGTACTGGATCGAGGAGCTGGCGACAGAAGTCTTGGCGCAGAACTTCTTGAAGTTCTCGGGCAGACGGGTCGACCACAGAACGGTCATGTTGGGCTCGGGGCTGGTGCCCATGTTCTCGAGCGTGTGCAGGTAGCGGTAGCTCATCTTGGTAACGAGCGTACGGCCGTCAACACCCATGCCGCCGATGGACTCGGTGACCCACTGCGGATCGCCGGTGAACAGGGCCTGGTACTCGGGGGTACGGGCGAACTTGACCATGCGGAGCTTCATGATGAAGTGATCCACGAACTCCTGGATCTGCTCCTCGGTGAAGGTACCGTTGGCAAGGTCGCGCTCAGCGTAGATGTCGATGAACGTGGAGGTACGGCCGATGGACATAGCGGCGCCGTTCTGCTCCTTGACGGCAGCGAGGTAGGCGAAGTACATCCACTGGATGGCCTCCTGCGTGTTGGTAGCAGGATTGGAAATATCGAAACCATAGGTCTCGGCCATCATCTTGAGCTCGCCGAGGGCGCGGATCTGCTCCTGCAGCTCCTCACGGTCGCGGATGTTGTCGGCGGTCATGACCGTCGGGGTGGAAGCCTTCTGGGCCTCCTTGTCCTTGATCAGGTAGTCGACACCGTACAGGGCGACACGACGGTAGTCGCCGATGATGCGGCCGCGGCCATAGCCATCGGGCAGACCGGTGATGATGTGGGCCGAGCGGCAAGCACGCATCTCGGGGGTGTAAACATCGAAGACGCCGGCGTTGTGAGTCTTGCGCTCGAAGGTGTAGCGCTCGACAACGCTCTCGTCGACCTTGTAGCCGTGCTGGCTGGCAGCCTGGCAAGCGATGCGGATACCGCCGTTGACGTGCAGCGCGCGCTTGAGCGGCTTGTCGGTCTGGAGGCCGACGATGGTCTCCTTCTCGCGGTGGGCGTTATCGATGTAGCCAGCGGGGTGGCTCACGATACCCGTGACAGTCTTGGTGTCCATATCGAGGACACCGCCCTGCTCGCGCTCCTTGAGCAGCAGGTCGAGAACCTCGCCCCACAGCTCCTTGGTACGCTCGGTCGGACCGGCGAGGAACGACTCGTCGCCCTCGTAGGGGGTGTAGTTCTTCTGGATGAAGTCTCGGACGTCAACTTCTCCCGTCCAGATGCCTTCCTTGAAGCCTTCCCATGCCTCCTGCATTGTGTAACCACGCTCCTAGTTACGTGTAATGCGGCGCTCTCTCACACCGCTGCTTATTGAATTCTTGAATTATCGGCTTGCACTACCGGCTTCTTCCGTTCTTCACCACACGTTGGTACAGGGAAAAACGTTTGTCCACCTTGGAACTGCAACCCAAAACCCAAGATTTCACCCGTTTGAGAAGGATAACATAGCCACCCCCTTCATCAGGGCTGTTATATGTTTCTTTTTTTATACCATTAGGGCGTTTTTAACAAATCCGCAGGAAATGCGAGCGCGAGCAACTACCGTTCACCGATTTGTTTGGTATTTTTCCTTGCCTTTGTACGACGTTCGCTCTAGCTGTTATGCCAGCTTTAGCAGAGTAAAGTGCCTCTGAGTAGGCTTTGGGACATGCCTTACGATCTACCCCTTACTTTGCTGATACCGACGGTGTACGGAGGTCGCCTAAAGGTTGTTTTCTAGGCATGACCCAAAATCTACCGTATAGGGTGCGCGTGCAAGGGTATCATCTTTCACCGAAAATAGTTTCTAGTGTTAGGGGTTTTCGGTGGAAGATACCGATTTCCATGAGCTTGGACGTCAGCTCCTTACTGAGTTTGGCGGCATTCACCAGCGCGTTTCGCGCTTTGTGGACAAAGCTCTCAGCGGCGAGATGGCCGTCATGCGCGCCCTCATGCTCGCTGGCGGTTCGCTCACGCCGAGCGAACTCGCTGATCGTGCCTGGGTCTCGAGCGCCCGCATCGCCAATATCTTGCGCGCCCTCGAGGCCAAGGGTTGGATTGAGCGCGAGCATTCAAAGACCGACCGTCGTCGCGTACACGTCATAGTGACCGACAAGGGATTCCAGGATCTCGAAATCAAACGCCGGGAATTCGAGGAGCGCACCGCGGCTTTCCTCGAGCAGCTCGGCGAAACAGATACCCAAGAGATGGTGCGCCTTCTAAGACGTGCCAACGAAATTATCGACCGCAATCAAGAAAGGAGAGATGCCGAGTGAGGATTCTCAAGCTCTTTAAAAAGCATGTCCTAGCACTGTTCGCAGCTATCGTACTTATCGTAATCAGCTGCAACGCCGACCTGGCGCTGCCTACCTATATGAGCGACATCGTCGACGTGGGCGTGCAGCAAGGCGGCATTGCCTCGCCCGTGCCCGACACCATTCGCGCCGAATCGCTCGACGACCTCGAACTCTTTATGCGCGCCAAGGACGCCAAAGCTGTGGAGGCCGTGTTTAGCAAGGCTGACAAAAACGGCATTCGAACGTACAAGGGCACCGAGGAAGAGCGTGCCGATGGAGGCAAAATTACCGACATTATGAGCCTGCCCGAGACCGTCGTCCTTTCGCTCAACCAGGGCATCGACGCCGACTCCATGGGAGACATGACCGGCACGTCCAGCGAGAAAGACAGCGACGCCGCTCAGGCCATGCCCACGCCCGAGCAAATGGCAGCGATGACGCCCGAGCAGCTCGCCGAGATGCAGCAGAAGGCCGCAGCGGCGCAGAATATGCAAAAGCAGATCGACGCCGACGGCGGCAAGATCACCATGAAGAGCCTGCGCCTGGGTGTCGAGGGCGGTCTGGTAGACCAAAGCAAGCTCGTCGAGGGCGCCAACGAAATGGCGGACAAAATGGGCTCCATGTCGGGCTCCATCGTCACCCAGCGCGCCGTGAGCTATGTACAGGACGAGTACAAGGCGCAGGGCATCGACCCCGCCGACGTGCAGAACGCCTACCTGGGCCGCATGGCGACCACGATGTTTGGTCTGTGTCTGGTGTCGCTGGTCGCCACCATCCTGACCGGTGCCGTGGCTTCGCGCACCGCCTGCTCCATCGCACGCGACCTGCGCCGCGAGACCTTCAACAAGGTTATGCACTTCTCGCCGGCCGAGGTGGGCAAGTTTAGCCAGGCCTCGCTCATCACCCGCTGCACCAACGACATTCAGCAGATTCAGATGGCCGCAACCCTGTTTATCCGCATGTGTCTGATGGCGCCCGTCATGGGCATCGTCGCCGTCATGCGCGTCCTGGCCAACCACACCGGCCTGGAGTGGACCATCGCCGTGGCCATCATCGCGGTCTCGGCCGTCGTCGGCGTGCTTATGGGCCTCACTATGCCCAAATTCAAAAAGATGCAGAGCTTTGTGGACCGCGTGAACCTTACCGCCCGCGAGCTGCTCGACGGCCTTATGCCTATCCGCTCGTTCAACCGCGAGGAGCATGAGCTCGAGCGTTTTGACAAGGCTTCGCTCGACCTGATGACCACGCAGCTCTACACCAACCGCGCCATGAGCTTTATGATGCCGCTCATGATGCTGGTCATGAATTGCATCACCGTGCTTATCGTCTGGTTTGGCGCGCAGGGCGTGTCCGACGGCGTGATGCAGGTCGGCAACATGATGGCGTTTATCTCCTACACCATGCAGATCGTCATGGCGTTTATGATCCTCACCATGGTTTCGGTCATCCTGCCCCGCGCCGAGGTCGCAGCCGAGCGCGTGGAAGAGGTCATCACCTGCCCCACGAGCATCAACGACCCCTCCTCGCCCAAACTGCCCGCGACCAGCGCGTCACGCGGTGAGCTCACCTTCCGCGACGTGAGCTTCCAGTATCCCGATGCCCGCGCCGATGTCATCAGCGGCGTGAACTTCACCACGCATGCCGGTCAGATGCTCGGCATCATTGGCTCCACGGGCTCGGGCAAGTCCACGCTCGTGCAGCTGATTCCGCGCCTGTACGACGTCACAGGCGGCAGCATTTCGCTCGACGGCATCGACGTGCGTGACATGACCCTTTCCGAGCTACGCCGCCGTATTGGTTATATCCCGCAGCAGGGTCGCCTGTTCTCGGGCACCGTCGAGAGCAACCTCAAGTTTGCCGGCGATATGGTGAGTGACGAGGATATGCGCCAGGCGGCACGCGTCGCCCAGGCGGAGGACTTTATCGCCGAGCGCGAGGGCGGCTACGACTCCCCCATCAGCCAGGGCGGATCCAATGTCTCGGGCGGCCAGCGCCAGCGCCTGGCCATCGCCCGCGCGTTGGCCAAAAAGCCCGAGGTCGTGGTGTTCGATGACTCGTTTAGTGCCCTCGACTACAAGACCGACGCGCGCCTGCGCGAGGAGCTGGCCAAAAACGTTACCGACGCCGCACTCGTGGTCGTGGCCCAGCGCATCGCGACCATCATGCACGCCGACCAGATTATCGTGCTCGACGACGGCCACGTGGTGGGCACTGGCACACACGAGGAGCTGCTGCACAGCTGCCCGGCGTACCTGGAGATCGCACAGTCGCAGCTTTCCGCCGAGGAGCTGGGGCTTACCCAAGAAGAAATTGCAGCCGTCACGGAAGGAGGCGAGCGCTAATGGCAGACGAGACCAAGACTCAGATTCCCAAGCCCACCCGCCGGCGCGGTCCTATGGGCCGTATGGGTGGCATGGGCCGCGGCGAAAAGGCCAAGGACTTTAAAGGCACCATGAGGCAGCTGCTCGGCTATATCGGCCAGCACAAGATTGCCGTGTTTGCTGCCGTCGCCTTTGCCGTGTGCTCGGTCATCTTTAACATTGTGGGGCCCAAGGTGCTCGGCCAGGTTACCACCAAACTGTTCGAAGGCCTGGTTGCCAAGGTCAACGGCACCGGCGACGTCGACTTTGACTGGATCGCCAAGACGCTCGGCTTTTTGCTCTGCCTGTATCTGGCAAGCTCTGTTTGCAGCCTCATCCAGGGCTGGCTCATGACCGGCGTCACGCAAAAGATCTGCTATCGCATGCGCAAGGAGATCGCCGCCAAGATCGCTGTCGTTCCAATGAGCTACTTCAACGGCCACAGCAAGGGCGACGTGCTCAGCCGCATCACCAACGACGTCGATACGCTGGGCCAGTCGCTCAACCAGAGCGTGACCCAGCTCATCACGTCGGTGACGCAGATTATCGGCGTGCTCGTCATGATGCTGTCGATCAGCCTGCCGCTCACCGGCGTCACCGTGCTCACGCTGCCGGCCGCCGCGATTATCCTGACCGTAATGATTCACTTCTCGCAGCCATACTTCCGAGAGCAGCAGCAGGTTCTGGGTGCCGTCAACGGCATTATCGAGGAGGATTTTGCCGGCCAAAACGTCATTCAGGTGTTCGACCGCGCCGAGGCCTCAATCGAGGAGTTCGACCGTCAAAACGACCGCCTCTTTATTAGTGGCTGGCGCTCGCAGTTCCTGTCGGGCCTGATGATGCCGCTTATGAGCTTGGTGGGCAACATGGGCTACGTGGGCGTCGTCGTGGTGGGCGCGCAGCTCGCACTGACCGGCAATGCCACGCCCGGCGACATCCAGAGCTTTATCCAGTACGTTCGCAACTTTACGCAACCCGTGCAGCAGCTGGGCAACGTGAGCAACACGATGCAGTCGATGGCCGCCGCCACCGAGCGCGTGTTTGAGTTCCTGGCCGCGCCCGAGGAGGAGCAGAAGGCCGACGCGCAGATTCCCGAGAAGCGCCCCGGCCACGTGGAGTTTGACCATGTGAAGTTTGGCTACACGCCCGACAAGACCATCATCCACGACTTTAGCTGCGAGGCGCAGCCCGGCCAGACCATCGCCATCGTCGGTCCCACCGGCGCCGGCAAGACCACGCTCATCAAGCTGCTGCAGCGCTTCTACGATGTGGACGGCGGTTCGCTGCGTGTCGAGGGCGTCGACGTGCGCGACTGGGACCGCGCGGCGCTGCGCGGCGAGTTTGCCATGGTGCTGCAGGATACCTGGCTGTTTAACGGCACCATCCGCGAGAACATCCGCTACGGACGCCCCGACGCGAGCGATGCCGAGGTCGAAGCCGCTGCGCGCGCCGCACGCTGCGACCACTTTATTCATACGCTCGCCGGTGGCTACGACTTTATGATTAACGAGGAGGGCACCAACCTGTCGCAGGGTCAGCGCCAGCTCGTGACCATCGCCCGTGCCATTTTGGCCGACCGCCCGGCGCTGATTTTGGACGAGGCGACCTCCAACGTCGATACCCGCACCGAGGAGCTCATTCAGCGCGCCATGGATGCGCTGATGCAGGGCCGTACAAGCTTTGTCATCGCGCACCGCCTGTCCACGATCCGCAACGCCGACGTGATCTTGGTAATTCGCGACGGCGACATCGTCGAGAAGGGCACGCACGACGAGCTGCTCGCCCAGGGCGGCTTCTACGCCGACCTGTACAACTCGCAGTTCGACGAGGCGGCGTAAATTCTGCCGCAGGGAACGAATAACGCCCTAGAACGGGGACGCAGGACAATCTGCGTCCCCGTTTTTGTTTTGCAGCCCTCGAACCGCCTCCCCTGGGACCTGATTGACGCCCTCCCTCAAGGCCCCGTGGACAAAAAATGGCAAATATGAGTACTGTTACTTTTTTAGTAACATCCAAAACGACCCAAAACACCGCTCTTGTAGCTTGTATGCACCTCCACATTGCTCAATCAGCTCTGTATCAGGCTTATATGTACTAGCGTTAATGAACATATTTACTTTATGTCCATTATTTTGTGGGAGCAATATGGCACTACAGCAGCAACAGTACTCATATTTGGCATTTTTTGCCCACAGGGCTTGGAGAACGCCCAACAATCTGGCAATACCAGCAAGCAAACCGCGTCCGCTGGCGCAAGGAGTTTCCCCAAGTGCCAGCACATAAGGAACGTCCCCAACTGCCAGGTTTGAAAGGTAGTCATTGGGGACGTTCTTAAACGACTAGTCAAACAACAAGAACGTCCCCAACAACTACTTATAAACGGCAGACTATCCACTCTCATTCTGCGAGCACTCATTTAAGTCTGTCCCCAATGAGTGCCCTGGAGCAGGACAACTCCGCAGGTAGAGGACGGACAGCGAGCGCCGTCCAGAGCGTACAAGTTGGCATGAAAAAGGCAGGGCATTGACCTTCTGGTCATGCCTTGCCTTTTGAATGACAAATTGTCGCTCTGGGCGGCGCGCAGCGTCGAGCCGTTACGCGGGTTGGTAAACCCGCGTAACTAAACACGCTCCGCGATCTCGTGGATCAGATAGTCGGTCTTTTCCCAGCCCAGGCACGGGTCGGTGATCGACTTGCCAAAGACGCCGCCGTCGACCGGCTGGTTGCCATCCTCCAGGTAGGACTCGATCATAAAGCCCTTGACCAGTTTGGAGATGGATTCGTTGCGGCGACAGCTGTCGAGCACTTCCTTGCAGATGCGATACTGCTCCAGCGGGCGCTTGCCCGAGTTGTCATGGTTGCAGTCGATAACCGCCGCCGGGTTGGCGTAGCCGGCGTGCTCGGTATAGCGCTCGGCAAGGCGCTCCAGGTGCTCGTAGTGGTAATTGGGGTAAGTGCGACCGTCGAGACCGATGTAGCCGCGCATGACGGCGTGCGCGAGCGGGTTGCCGTCGCACTCGACCTCCCAGTTGCGGAAGATAAAGCTCTGGTGCGCCTGGGCGGCGTAGATGGAGTTGAGCATGACGGTAGTGGAACCGGCTGTAGGATTTTTCATGCCCACCGGCACCGAAATGCCGCTCGACACCAGACGGTGCTCCTGGTTCTCGACCGAACGCGCACCCACGGCGACGTAGCTCAACAGGTCGACGAGGTACTGGTAGTTGGACGGGTAGAGCATCTCGTCGGCAGTGAAGAAGCCAGTCTCCTCGATGACGCGCAAGTGCATGTGGCGAATGGCCTTAACGCCTTCGAGCAGATCGTCGGGCGCCTCGGGATCGGGGTTGTGCAGCAGGCCCTTGTAACCGGTGCCCTTGGTGCGCGGCTTGTTGGTGTAGACGCGCGGGATGATGATGAGCTTGTCCTTGACCTCCTCGGCGGTTTTGGCCAGGCGGTTCATGTACTCGAGGACCGAGTCCTCGCGGTCGGCAGAGCACGGTCCGATGATGAGCACCTTGCGCGCGTCCTCGCCGGTAAAGACCTTGGCGACCTCGGCGTCGAATGCCTGCTTCTTAGCAGTAAGCTCAGCGGACAGCGGCATTTCCTCGCGGATCTCCATGGGGATCGGCAGCCTGCGTTTAAATTCCATGGCCATGCGGGGCCTCCTCAATCAAAGAAGTCTAAGCTTGAATCGTCGAATGCTCGGCATTATCCGCTGTCGCACGCTAAAGTGCAAGCACGACCAACCAAAAAGGGAATGGATAACGCGCGGGTCGCTTACCACGAGAGTGGATAATCTCCCGTTTTTGGCCTAGGATCGCGCTGAAAGTGGGAGATTATCCACTCTCGTCGAGCAAGCGTCCGAAAATCCTCGCTCGTGGCCCCTTTTCCTCCGTCCCCGAGGGAACGGGACTCGTCTGCCGAATGATTGATGCGGCGACGGCGCGCCCATGTCACACTCAGAGGTGGCCTGACCCACCTTGGAAGGAGCCTCCATGAGCCTTGACAACGTAACCCTGCGCGCCGCCACGCTCGACGACCTGGCTGGCATCGCCGCCATCTACAACCAGCTGTGGTGCAACACGCTGCGCAACCGCGGTGACGTCGAAGCTGCCGATTTCTGCGCGCGCTTTAACATCACCATGCAGCTACAGCGCTCACCTATCGCGCTTGTCGCCGAGGCCGAGGGCCGCATTATCGCCGCCTGCTGCATCGGCATCTTCGAGGACGGCAAGCCGCGTACCAATCCCACGTGGGTGCCCTGCTACGACGAGATGTTCGCCCAGGCAACCGAGATGGCAAAGACCGCCGACGCCAAGCTCGAGGGCTCGCTCTTTGGCGACAGCCGCGAGAAGGCCACGGCGGATCGCTTTGCCGCCACAGGCAACGAGTATGCCCAGGGCCAGCTCAACCTGATCATCATCGTGCCCGAGTGGCAGGGCAAGGGGCTCGGCCGCGCGCTTATCGACCTTGCGCGCGCCGAGCTCGCCAAGGCAGGCTGCACCAAGTTCTTCCTGATGAGCGACTGCAACTCCGACTGGCAGTTCTACGAGCACCTCAACATGAAGCGCATCCTGGAGGATCACAGTCAAGACACCGGCGACGGTTTTATCGTCTACATGTACGGAGGCGACACGCAGGGCTAACCCGCTAAGCAAGTACCAAAACCACCACAAAAGGCGCCCATCCCCCTTGTGGTGACAGGTTGTATCTGGGCGAACGTTAAGACCACCGCGGGGGAGCTGCTTTCCCTCGCGGCGGTTTACTAACCGTGAAAACCAAGTGAGTAGGCTTTTGGCGGGATCCCGAGCACACCCCAAAACGCCGCAGCTCTGGCCTGCGGTTTTATCGAGCGTTTGTCGCGATGTGCTCGGCAGATCCCAAAAAGTCTACTCACTTGCATCCGAGACGCACCAGGCAGGCAAAAAACCGCCGCGAAAGGGGCCCGTCCCCCTTCGCGGCGGTTGTTCATCGCGGTTTTGCGACGGTTTTGCGGTGGTTTTGCCCGCCTGCTACTCGCTGTAGCGAGTGGCGATGGCAACTCGCACCATGCCGGCGCTCATGAGGTACGTTGCCATAGGCTGTAGTAGCGCATGTCATAATCCTACAGCAGCATTCGCCATAATCTGACAGTAGAGTTTTCCACAATCTATAAGTAGCCCAGGTCGGGACCCTATTTAACAAACCAAATTCTCGCCCAACGCCATTTCCTCTCCTGGTGACCGGTTCATTTTGGCAGGTTTCATCTGGGCAAACGCCAAAACCACCACAAAGGTGCCTGTCCCCTTTGTGGTGGTTTGAAGCTCTCCTGGGCGGGATGCTAGACTTGCGGCATATACATTCGCGCCAAAGCACGGGTCGCATACAGGAAAGGAGATGCCATGGCGCCTATCGCACCGCTCAAGATGCTCGTCGCTCCTGCCGCCAAGGCCATCGCCCACCTGAGCGACTCACTTACTTACGATGAGGTCCCCTGCATCGCCGAGGAGCGTTCGGACAGCTGCCCCTACCTGGGCCACGTCCCCTACTTTGCACCCAAGCTCGCATCTGATCCCGAGCAGCGTGAGCAGTAATCCAAGATGCATCTAGCACCGCACAACTCGCGGCGCTACTGTTTTGGCGCAAAGCGACCTGTCCCCCTTGCGCCAACGCCGGGATTGTCGATGCTGCGGCCGCGGCGCGATATGAGGCGCGAAACCTCGCCCAGCAACACGCCGATCACCACACCCATGAGGATCGGCAACTTTGACATCTCGGCGGGCGAGCTGTTAAGCGGCACGATTGTCGCAACAATCGAAAGCACGAGCTCTACCACCGGCACCGCAAGCGCTACCGCAAGCACCTTGCCCTCGAAGGGCGCGCGGAACACACGTGGGCGGTCGTCGTATTTACGCAGGCGCCAAAACGCCGGGAACATCGGGATATAGCTCATGAGCAGAAAGACGACGTTCATCGAGAAGAAGACCCAAAAGACGTCGGAACCTTCGCCCAGCGGAATCTGAAGTAGCAGCACCAAGCTGGCAAAACAACCGTTAATGAGTGCTGAGCCGTTGGGCATGCCGGTCTTCTTGAACACCAGCGCAAAGGGGCGCGGCATGTTGCCGTGGCGCGCGGCATAGCTCGCCACGTTGTTGACGCCAAAACTCCAGCAGATCATGTTGGCGAACAGCGTCACCAAAAAGGCCACGCCCACGACCATCGTCAGCGGGTGAGCGCGCCCCACCATGGCGGCAACCGCGTCCACAATGCCCGAATCGAGTGAAAGCTGCTCGGTGGGAACCGCGGCTCCAATACCGATGCCACAGATAATGTAGATCGCCGCGATGGCAACGCCACCGGCGATAACCGCCTTGGGGATATCGCGCGATGGGTTCTTCATCGTGCTGGCAAAGGTCGCGACCACCTCAAAGCCCATAAAGTTGAATAGGATGATTGAAAGATACGTCAGTGAGTTAGTGTCTCCCAGATCGGGGACAAAGGTCTTAAACGACATATCGTTGGCAAAGCCGTTATTGCAGGCAAACCAGATGCCGACGATTCCCACCACGGCGGTAATGAGCACCTTGATGACGGCGCCGCCATCCATGACCCAATCGGCCTCGGCCACCGGCTGCATTGCCATGACCGTGACGCCCCACACAAAGGCAAGCTCGATGGCAATTCGGACCCCAAGCGAAAATTCGATGCCCCATACCGCATTGATGACACTGGGGAACATGCAGGCGATACTTGCCACCCACAGTGGAAAGTTGACCCAATAGCACCAGGAGCAGCGGGCGCCCCAACGGTCGCCCAAGCCCAGGCGAACCCAATCGTACAGACCGCCCTCGGAATCGAACGCCGTACCGAGCTCGGCCACCACCAGGCCATAGGGAAGCAAAAACGTAATGATGAGGAAGATCCACCAGAAGAACTGCACGTTACCCATGGCAGATGCCGGAGCGGCCGCCTCGATGGTAAAGACAACGCAGATAACCGAGAGGATGACCTCGAACAGGGAGAACTTTTTACCTGCCACGACACGCTCCCCCTACAGCAAAAAGGATGGCATCTGTACCGAAGGCGCAGCCCAAGGTAGGGTTGCAGGCCGCGTCACCGGTGCAGGTGCCATCCCAAAGAGAAGAGAGGATGCAATTGTTGGACCAACGCTCGCGGAACAGGCGCGTGTAGATAACGATACGCTGGTACATAGATACTCCGATCAAAACGGCCGCGATTGCGACCGGAATCTTTTGGCAATTGAAGACGCGTCTGACCTGGGATATTCAAGCGAACAATTGGCCTAACCCGCAATAAATCCCAGATCAGACGCGTACTCAATCAAAGAGGCGGGCACTCCGAAGTGGAGGCAACGGAGTGCCCAAAGAAAAACCCAGCCGACCAAGACATCGAATAAACCGACCATCAATGCCCCGAGATGGTCACGGTGCGATTCATCGACTGTCCGATTGATCGGCTGGGTTTCCGAGGTGCGGCAGATTGCCCTGAAAGAGGAGGGCATAGACCTTAAGGGTCATGCCCGACGATTGAAGGGCAAGGTGCCGTGCCTCGGGAAGCCAGACAATTACGCGGACGGCTCCTGCTGCGTAATGCAGTGGATGTTGCCGCCGCCGAAGACGACCTGCTCGGACTGGACGCCGACGCACTTGTAGACGCCCTCGCCCCAGACCTCGTCATAGATCTTCTGGAGCGTGTCGACGGCCAGCTGGTCGTTCTCGTCGCCGTACTGCGGGACGATGACGCCGTGGTTGGTGACCAGGTAGTTCATGTAGGACGCGATCAGCGGCTCGTCGGGGACGCGCGGCTCGGCGTTCTCGTCGGCGTCGATGGTGTCGCAGGAGGCCTGGTCCATGAACAGCGGGTTCACGGGCATGCAGAGCTTGTAGACCTTCATCTTGCGGCCCTTGGCGTCAACGGCGTTGGAGAGGGTCTCGTAGGCAGCGTGGCACTGCTCGTAGAACGGATACTCGGGATCGTCGGTCCAGATGCAGGCCATGACGCCCGGAGCGATGAACGTGGCAACGTCGTCGATATGACCGTTGGTCTCCTCGGGGTCGATGCCCTCCTTGACCCAGATGACCTTCTCGACACCCAGGTAATCCTTGAGGTGCTCGTCCATGTAGGCGCGAAGCTCCTCGCTCCAAGGCTCAAACTTCTTGTGGAACTTGGGCCAGATGGACTCGGGATCCTCTTCCTCCTCCAGAACCGCAGAGCAGGTGCGGCCCGGGGAAAGCAGGCACTGGTCGGTCACGACAAGGGTGCCCTCGCCGTCGACGGTGATGGAGCCGCCCTCGAGGATCATGTCGTCGGGACGATAGCGACGGCAGCCGGAGAGCTCAGCCATCTTGAGGGCGATCTGCTCGTCCTTGTCCCACGGAAAGTACAGGCCGTCGACGAGGCCGCCGTAGGCGTTGAAGTGCCAGTGGTTGGCGCGCTTCTCGCCCTTGCCGTTGATGACGTAGGTGGCGGCGGTGTCGCGGAACCAGGCGTCGTCGGTGGTCATCTCGATAACGGTGACGTTCTCGTCGTTCTCGAAGACGGCCTTGCAGTTGGCATAGTCGACCTGGTTGGCGCACATATAGACCGGGGTGAACTCGGAGATGGCGCGGGCGATGGCGGCATACTGCTTCTGAGCCGGCTTGGCGCCGTGGGCCCAGGTGTCGGTGCGGTGGGGCCAGCCCATCCACACGCGATCCTGCGGGGCGAACTCGGCGGGCATAAAGAAGCCGTCGGCCTTGGGGGTGGACTCGGACTCGGTGATCGTACGCATAAGATTTCCTCCAAATCGAACGATCGCTTGCTGCGGGCGGGTTACCCGCAGCCTAAAACCAAGAGATGGTAGGCGCCCGTTCCCCGGCAAAGGTCGGGGCGCCCGGCGCCGGTTTTCACGGAGTCGCACCGGCAAGCGACGACGTAACCAAGTGCGCGGAGACAAAACGCACGAAGGATACGGAAGAGAGATTGGGGTGGGCGGTGGTTACCGGAGCTATCGCTCACACCCACCCCAGGGAAGGGTTAGCAAACCTGTCGCTTGGGCACGTCTCCGAAGAGGCTAGAGTGCCCGGAGTCGGGAGCGACAAGCCCGACGAAGCGCGCGTTGGTACACGAGGAGGGTTGGAGCCCCAGAACCGGGTGCTCTAGTTCTCCTCGGCCTCGGCGGCCTCCTCAGCGAGACGCTGAGCTGCCAGCTCGGGAGTGAGGCCCTTGTACTCGGTCTCGCGGCCCTTGGCGCTGACGACGCGGACGACCTCGCCGATGAGCAGAAGCACGATGAAGATAACGATCATCGGGAGCTTGTCGCCAATTTCAGCGGCAGAGAACGGCACCAGCGTTGCAACGATGGCCAGGATCAGCTCGATGCAAGGGATGGCCAGCATGACCTTCATCATGGCACCCTTAAACGGGAACGTGAAGATGCGCTCGCGGTCGGGGTCGTTCTTGCGAAGGTTGAGGAACGCCGGGAACATCGGGATGTAGGTCAGCAGCAGGAAGACGACGGAGGTGCCGAAGAGCATCCAGAAGACGCCGTTGGAGATGGCGTCGATAGGAACGAGCTGCAGGCACAGCACCAGGGAGGCAACGACGGCGTTGACCAGGTTGGCGCCGTTGGGCATGTCGTCATCCGAAATCATCGAGGCGAAGACCTTGGGCATGTTGCCGTGCTCGGCAGCGTAGCGGGCGACGGAGTTGACGCCGAAGGACCAGGCGGCCATGTTGGCGAACAGGGTGATCAGGAAGGCGATGCAGATGACCTTGAAGATCATGGAGTCGCCCACCATGGTCTGGACTGCGACAATCATGCCATAGTCGGGGTCGATGGAATCGGCCGGCACAGCAGCACCGATGCCAAAGCCAGCGAACAGGTAGATCACGGCGATGGACAGGCCACCGACGATGATAGCCTTGGGAATATCGCGAGCGGGATCGGCCATGTCATCGGTCATGGTGCAGATGACCTCGAAGCCCATGAAGTTAAAGATGATGATCGACAGGTAACCGAGAGCGTTGGTGTTGGTGAGCTCGGGCAGGAAGGTGGCAGCGGACATGTCGTTCGCAAAACCGTTCTCCATGGCATACCAAATGCCCAAAGCGCCAACGATAACGGCGACGGCGACCTTGATGATGGCGCCACCGTTAAGGACCCACTCGGAGTCGGCCGCCTTGGAGCGGCCCATGAGGTAGACGATCCACACAAAGGCAAGATCGATACCCATCTTGGCGATCAAGTTGAACTCAACGCCAAAGACCATGCCCAAAATGTCGGGGAACATGGTAGCCAGCGAGGCAATCCACAGCGGGTAGTTGACCCAGTAGTAATACGAGATGCGGGCGCCCCATTTGTCGCCCAGGCCATCGCGTACCCAGTCGTAAATGCCGCCCTCGCCGTCATAGGTGGTGCCGAGCTCGGCAACAACCATGCCATAAGGAAGCAGGAAGGTCAGGATCAGGAAGATCCACCAGAAGAACTGCTGGTTGCCAATGGCAGCAGCAGGAGCGGCGGCCTCGCAAACGAAGACGACGCAGATGATGGTCGAAATGACCGTCAAAAAGGAAAGCTTTTTCTTTCCGTCGCTCATGATGAGCTCCTTCGCTCAGTCTTGGACAGATCCGAGGCCCAAGGTACTAAGGCAATTGCTTGGGCCTCGGTGAGCGGGCGACAGGAGACGAGCATCCGCCGCCCGCAAACGTGCGTTTAGCAGGCTTAAGGCTTAGAGCTGCTCGAGAGCCTCGAGAGCGGCGTGAAGCTCGGCCTTGGCGGAGTACTCGACACCCTCGTCGTTGAGCGGGGTGCGCTTGCCCAGGGCAGCGAGGAGAGCACGGATGGAGTGCTTGCGGTTCTCGGCCTCGACCCAGCACAGGGAGCGCTCGGGATCGTCCATAACCTCGTCGACGACTTCCTCGTTGCGAGTGGCCGGCAGGCAGTGCATGAACTTGGAGTTGGGGCCGGCGAAGTTCATCATGTCCATGGTGACCTGATACTTGGGGTAGAACACGTCCATGTAGTTCTCGCCCGAGACCTCCTCGTCGTACAGGCCATACCACACGTCGGTGTAGATGAAGTCGGCGCCCTTGATGCACTCGATGTCGTCGGAGATGACGACCGAGCCGCCGGAGACCTTGCAGTTCTCCTCGGCGATGGCCATCATCTGCTTGCCGAACTCGGCGCGCTCCTCGACGGTTCCAACGTGCAGACCGCCGTCGGGGATCTGGTGACCCTTAGGTCCAAACTGGACAAACTTCATGCCGACCTTGGAGGCGATGAACATGAGGGAGACGCAGACCTGGGTGGCGTCGCCGATGAAGGCCAGGGTGCAGTCCTCGATCTTCTTGCCCTCGGGGAGATTCTCGAGCATGGTCATGAGGTCGCCCATCTCCTGCGTGGGATGGTTGAACTCGGACATGCCGTTGATGACGGGCACAGCAGAGCCCTCGGCGAGGCCGACGACGTCCTTGTGACGGTCAACGCGAGCCATCATGATGTCGAGCAGCGAGCCCATAACGCGAGCGGTGTCGCCCAGGGACTCGTGACCGCCGAGCTGGATGGTGCCGGGGCCATAGAACTGAGCATGGCCGCCGAGGTCGGTCATAGCGGTCTCGAAGGAAAGACGAGTGCGGGTGGAGACCTGCTGGAAGATCATGCCAAGGCTCTTGTTGCGGAGCAGGTGCGGATAATAACCGTCAACCTTGATGGCCTTCTTCATTGCCAGGCCAAGATCCTCGATAGCCAGGATCTGCTCTTTGGTGAAGTCGTTGGTGTCGATGAAATCCTTAGGCAGTGCCATGTCGATTTCCTTTCCGCCGGTCTTGCCGACTATTACTATGAGGCGCTCGAACATCACGCCTCGTGTTGACAAGACCATCATTCACCCGTATGCAATTTTTACCTAGTTTATTCGGGATTAAAGACCGTTCACGGAGTTACATCCCCTCTAAACCAATATAAACCCGCAGGTCAAGAGTTTACAGGGGGTTTACCATCTAGAACCGCGAACGGTATACGGCTATGCTGTATCTCGGCGCCTAATCCGCAATGAAACGAAGGGTTGAGACGTCTATATCCCACAAGGTATACAGAGCTCGGCCATAGATTAAATGAGATGGGACGGTGACAGATGAACACTCTGATGTTCTTCTATACCCTAGCAATACTCGTGATCTGTATTGTGACGGCAGTGCTTTCGCTTGCCGCCTATGCCTCGTCTCGTCGACGCTTCTTTGTCTATGGCAGCGGCGTATTTATCTGCTATGCCATCGAGATGACCGAGATTTTCTTTTTTGAATACACGCTGCAAAACCAGAGTTTTCCGGCCAACGACTATTACTCCATTACCATGCCTGTGTTGC
>UQQL01000041.1 GCA_900543275.1 uncultured Collinsella sp.
GGAGGCCACTTAATGTGGCCTCCGTCGTGAGCAGGACTGTAGAGCAGGAAACTTAGCCCGTGCCGGGGCCGCTGAGCCCTGACCGGCGGGATGGACCAGTTCAGATGGGGCTTTGATGCATGGGTGGTCTGTTGTTGTGCAAATGGGTATCATACTGTGGTTATTGCATCGACTCTGCGATGCATGTTTGTACGTTCCCGGCGGTCGGTTTGCCAGAAGCGCCCCGTCGGTTGTTCCAGACCCGTTTCGAAGAAAGGAAACCACACTAACCTATGGCAGCTAAAAAATCATCTCCCTTGAAGATCATTCCGCTCGGCGGCCTTGACGGCATCGGCAAGAACATGACGGTCTTCGAATGCGGCGACGACATGGTGCTCGTTGACGCTGGCCTCATGTTCCCCGACGATTCCCAGCCCGGTATTGACCTGGTGCTTCCCGACTACACCTATGTTCTGGAGAACGAGGAGAAGCTCCGCGGTATCGTCGTCACCCACGGCCACGAGGACCACACCGGTTCGCTTCCGTATCTGCTGCAGGACCTCAACAATAAGGTGCCCATCTTCTCGAGCAAGCTGACGCTTGGCTTTATCGAGGGCAAGCTTTCTGAGTTCCGCATCCGCGCACCCAAGTTCCGCGAGGTCAAGGGCGGCAGCCATGTCAACCTCGGCGGCATCTCGCTCGATTTCTTTTCGATGACGCACTCCATCCCCGGCGCTCTGGGCGTGTTCATCCGCACCAATCAGGGCACCGTTATGCACACCGGCGACTTTAAGCTCGACCAGACGCCCATCGACGGCGTCACGCCCGACTACGCCGCTATCAGCCGCTTTGCCAAGCAGGGCATCGACCTGCTGCTTTCCGACTCCACCAACGCCACGGTTCCGGGCTTTACCAAGTCCGAGGCCGAAGTCGGCCCCAACCTGCTGCACGCCATCAAGAACGCGCCGGGTCGCGTGTTCGTCGCGTCGTTCTCGAGCCACATCCATCGTCTGCAGCAGATCTGCGATGCCGCCCGCAAGTGCGGCCGTAAGGTCGTTGTGACCGGTCGCTCCATGCTCACTAACACCCGCGTGGCGCGCGAGCTTGGCTACCTCAACATCGACGACGCCGATATCATCGATGCCTTTGACATCGATAACCTGCCCGACGACAAGATCGTCGTCATGTGCACCGGTTCGCAGGGCGAGCCGCTGTCGGCCCTGTCCCGCATGGCCAACGGAGAGCACAAGACGCTCTCCATCCACGAGGGCGATACCGTTATCCTCTCGGCAACGCCGGTCCCCGGTAACGAGAAAGCCGTCCAGCAGGTCGTCAACAGCCTAGCCAAGCTCGGCTGCGACGTGTGGGATAAGAACCGCGCTCTCGTTCACGTCTCCGGTCACGGTAGCCAGGAGGAACTCAAGCTACTGATGGCCATGGCCAAGCCCACCTACTTTATGCCGGTTCACGGCGAGGCCGTGCATCTGCGTGCCCATGCCCAGCTGGCCCGCAAGATGGGCATCAAGGATGATCACATCTTTATCCTCGATAACGGCGACACGCTCGAGATGCGCGGCGGTATCGTCAAACGCGGTACGCCCGTCGAGTCCGGCGTCGTCTACGTCGACGGCCTGCGTATCGGCGATACCGACCCCATCGTCCTGCGCGATCGTCAGAAGCTCGCCAACGACGGTATGGTTACCGCTGTTGCCATCGTCTCGCTCAAGCACAAGAAGATCGAGGCCATCGAGTTCTCGGGCCGCGGCGTCTCGTTTGCCATCGACGACCAGTTCTCCGAGGATGCCTCCGCGTCCATTATGAAGACGATCGAGAAGGGCAAGTTTAGCTTTACGAGCAGCGGTTCCGATGCCATTCGCAAGGCCGTGCGCGATTCGCTCTCTAACTTTATCTGGAGCCGTACGCGCACCCGTCCGATGATCATCCCGGTCGTCATGGAGGTTTAGTTTGGCGCGCGGATCTGCACAAAACGCCAAAGGCAATAAGGCCAATAACCAACCGGCATCTGCTAAGGGTGCCGGTTCCCATCTGCGTGCCAATAAGGGCCACGAGGCGGACTTCGACGATTTTGAGCCCTTGGTGGAGCCCTCGGCCAATCGCGATATCGCCGGCGTGGTCATTGCCGTTTTGGCGATTGCGTCCTTTATTGCCGTGATTTCTCCGGCAACAGCGCCCGTGACGGCTGCTGTTGCCGGTTTTTACCACCTGGGCTTTGGCCTGGGCGCCTACGTGCTGCCGATCGTCATTTTGCTGTTTGCCGCCACGCTCTTTTTAGGCGAGGACTCGCCGCTCAACGTGCGCTCGGTCGCGGGCGGAGCCGTGGTCTTTATCACCGTTGTCTCCATTCTTTCGCTGATGGTGCCGGGTACGAGCGACTCGTGTGACCTTATGTTCACGCCGCAAAATCTGTCCGCCTCGGGTGGCTACATCGGTGCGTTTATTGCGAGTGCGCTGCAGAATGCCCTGGGTAAGCCTATCGCGATGGTGGTCCTGTTGGGTCTGGCCGTCGTTGGTTTTGTCATCATCGGCTTTTCGGTGGGTGGCGTGCTGCGCTCTGCTCGCGACCGCGCGGCCGATTTTGCCGAGCGCCGTCGTGCCGATGTTAACGCGAGCCCGTGGGGTGACGACGAAGCCCTGTCGGTGCCCGGCGTTGCCCGTCCGCACCTGAGCATTCTTCGTCAAAAGGGCTCCGATGCTGCCGTGACCACGGTCATGGGCAACGATGTGGACCCGGTTTTGGACGATGACGACGAGGACGAGGATCCGTTTGTCGACGTATCCGATGCCGTGGAGGCCGAGCGCGCTAAGACGACGCTGCTGCCGCGCCGTCATGTCAAGAAGGGCAAGGCCACGCCCAAGTTGAATACAAGCGAGCCCGACCCGTCTTGGTCCGATAGCGAGATTGAGCTTACCGAGGGCGATGACGAGGACGACGAGGCTCCGATTGAGACCGCAAAGACAACTTTGCTGCCGCGTCGCCATGCTAAGCGCGAACAGGTAACCGGCCAGCTTTCGATGGAAGACGACCCCGATAAGATCGACGAGTCCGAGCCGCCGTTTGCCGTGAATCCTGTCTCGGCAACACCTCAGATTCCCGACTTCTTGAAGCATCCCAAGGTTGCCGATACGGCTGTCGCGGGCGCTGCCGAGGCGCCTACTCCTAGCGATGGGGGAGCGGTCAATGCCCCCGCGGATAACGAGGGCGAAGAAGAGGACGGCCTCAAGCTTCCGCCGCTCGAGATCCTGCACGCCAACCCGCAGTCGGCGTCCTCCGCGTCATCTGACAAGGAGCTGGAACAGACTGCCGAGTCACTGCAATCCACCTTGCTTGAGTTTGGCCGCAGTGCCCGCGTGGTCGGCTGGATCGCCGGCCCCACGGTGACGACCTTTAAGCTGCAACCTGGCGAGGGCGAGCGCGTGAGCAAGATTTCGAGCCTCGAGGACGATATCGCGCTTTCGCTCGCTGCTCAGTCGGTGCGCATCTTTGCCCCGATCCCCGGTACCTCGCTTGTGGGTATCGAGATTCCCAATCGCAAGCGCCAGAACGTCAACCTGGGCGACGTGCTTCCCTATGTGAAGGGCGGTCCGCTCGAGCTGGCCATCGGTCGAGATGCCGAGGGCACGCCGGTCGTCGCTGACCTCGCCAAGATGCCCCACCTGCTGATCGCCGGCACGACCGGTTCTGGTAAGTCGGTGATGATCAATTCCATCATCACGACCCTGCTCATGCGAGCCCTTCCCGAGGACGTTCGCCTGATCATGGTCGACCCCAAGCGCGTCGAGCTTGCGGGCTATAACGGTTTGCCGCATCTCTATGTGCCCGTGGTGACCGAGCCCAAGCAGGCCGCGAGCGCTCTGCAATGGGCCGTGTCCGAGATGGAGCGTCGCCTGAAGGTCTTCGAGCGTCTCAACGTGCGTAAGATCTCGACCTACAACGAAAAGCAGGCCGCCGGCGAGTTTGAGCATTACGACAACCCGCCCCAAAAGATGCCCTATCTGGTCATTATCATCGACGAGCTTTCGGACCTGATGATGGTCGCCGGCAAGGATGTCGAGGCCTCGATCGTTCGTATCGCCCAGCTGGGCCGTGCCGCCGGTATACACCTTATCGTGGCTACGCAGCGCCCCAGCTCCAACGTGGTGACGGGCCTCATCAAGGCCAACATCACCAACCGCATCGCCTTTAACGTCGCCACGGGCATCGACTCGCGCGTTATTATTGACCAGATGGGTGCCGAAAAGCTCACCGGTTTGGGCGACATGCTGTTCTCCAAGGTCGACTGGGGCAAGCCTCGCCGTATCCAGGGCTGCTTTGTCTCGGATGACGAAATCAACGAGATTGTCGAGTTCGTCAAGTCGCAGAGCGAGCCCGACTACCACGAGGAGATCCTGTCTGCCGTGGCGCCCGCTTCCATGTCCATGGTGGGTGGCGGCGGCATTGTCCGCACCGGAGTAGCTGAGCCGCAAGACGATGATCCGCTCATTTGGGAAGCCGCCCATATTGTGGTGGAATCGCAGCTGGGCTCCACATCTGGCCTGCAACGTCGTCTGAAGGTTGGCTATGCGCGTGCCGGGCGTATTATGGACATGCTGGAAGAAAAGGGTGTCGTCGGCCCGCCCGACGGTTCCAAGCCGCGCGAGGTCCTGTTGGACGAGGAGGGGCTTGCCGCGCTGGAATCTGTCGACGCCGAGATGGCACGTGAAGATCGTGAGTTTGGAGGATTCTGATGGCTGCACGCTTTGGTGACATGCTGCTCGAGCAGCGTCGCCGAATGGGCCTTTCCATTCAGCAGGTCGCCAACACCATCAAAATCAGGCCGCAGATCATCGAGTTTTTCGAGACCGGTAACTTTGCTTCGATGCCGCCGCGCGGCTATGCACAGGGCATGATTTCGAGCTATGCTCGCTTTTTGGGCCTCAATCCGCGCGAGGTCGTCAATGCCTACTTTGACGACCTGATGGCATACGAACGCGAAACGTCGCAGCAGGGCGGTCGTTTTCAGGACGCCGCCGGCTACGTCAATTCGCGTTCCTCGGTCGATAACGGGCGCTTCCTGATGGTTCAGGGCGGTCGTTCGACCCGCTATGGACAGCGTCCTCAGCAGGCCGGTTATATTACTGAGACGGGTTCGGGCGAGGAGATTCGCTCACAGCGTGACCGGTTCCGCAGTACGCCGATGCCCGACGATCGTGCGCTTCCCGCTGCCCGCGGTGTGGTGCGCGATCCCCGTGTCGGCTACGGAGATGGCGGCTATTCCGATCGTGGCTACCGTGGTGTCTCTGCCGGTCGTGCTCTCGGCGGCTATGCGGACGCCGATGCCACGCAGGTGACGCCGCGTCTTCGCTCTCAATCACAGCCGTATGGCCAGCGCTCTTCGGCTCCGCGTGCGGGCCAGCGTGGCTATCAAGGCCGCGGTGAACTTGCGCCCCGCTCGGGTCAGCGCAGCCTTCAGGGCCAGGGTGGCTATCTCGGCCGTTCCGACAGCAATCGTGGTCGTATGCCTCAGGGAGGCGGCCGCAGCAGTTCCAGTCGTGGACGCGGCGGTTCCCGTACTCCTCAAAACAACGGTCTCGATCCGCGTATCGTCTACGCCGGCATCGGTGCCGTGGCGTTGCTGCTGATCGTGCTCATCGTGGTACTTCTGCGCGGCTGCGCATCTTCGACGCCCGAGACCACGCCCGAGACGCCCACTGCTACCAAGACGACGCCCAAGAAGTCTTCTAAGAAGACCGAAACGGTCGACGAGGACGAAGACACCGATGAGGCGACGGATGAGTCGACCGATTCGGACGCCACCAAGACGACGGCTAAAAAGGAAGAAAACGAGGTAACGAAGGTCAAGGTCTCCGTTGCCAAGGGAAAGACCGCCTGGATTGAGGTCAAGGTCGATGGCAAGTCGGTCTATGGCGCCCAGGCGACTGGCCCCTTTGAGCAGGAGTACACGCCTGAGTCCTCGATCGAGATCACCACGTCCAAGCCTTCCGATGTCACCGTTACCAAGAACGGCGAAAAGGTCCGTTACGATACCAAGACCTCGGGCGTGGCGCGTGTGACGATCACCGTTCCCAAGAAGGAGACGACTGGTTCCGAGAATGGTGAAAGTTCTGATGGTACCGACACCACCGATGGTACCGACACCACCGACGGCACCGATGCCCAGTCCACGGATGGCTCCGATACCGCAACTGACGGCCAGACGTCCACCGATTCTACCGACTATTCGTACGATAGCTACTAAGCCGCTCGTACGCGAAAGGAAACATCATGGCTAAAGATTCCAGCTTCGACGTCGTGTCCGAGGTCAACATGCAAGAGGTCGACAACGCCTTCCAGCAAACCACGCGCGAGATTTTCCAGCGCTATGACCTGAAGGATTCCGGCGCCACGATCGAGCTTTCGAAGGGCGACAAGCTCTTTACGATCAACGCCCCGGCCGACTTTGTCTCCAAGCAGATTATCGACGTGCTGAGCTCCAAGCTCATCAAGCGCGGCATCGACCTCAAGGCTGTCTCGTGGGATGCTCCGCAGGCGGCATCGGGCGGCACCGTGCGCGTGCTCGGCCATATCGTCGAGGGTATCGACCAGGCGACCGCCAAGAAGATCAACAAGGACATCAAGGACCAAAAGCTCAAGGTCAAGGTGACTATCGAGGCCGACAAGCTGCGTGTTTCCTCTGCTTCGAAGGACGCGTTGCAGACCGTGATCCAGTTCCTGCGCGACCAGGACTACGGCCAGCCGCTGCAGTTCACCAACTACCGCTAATATCATTCGAAAGGACTGCTCTCCAACATGGATACACCGTTGGGCTCCGTGCTCTACATCACCCTCGGGTGCGCTAAGAACGAGGTTGACACCGACCGCATGCGTTCTCTTTTGACCGCCGCGGGCTACGAGGAGGCATTCGACCCACAGGATGCCGATATCGCCATCGTCAATACATGCTCGTTTCTCGCCTCCGCAACGTCCGAGAGCATCGAGACCACGCTCGAGCTCGCCAACGAGGTTCAGGACGGCGTTCGTTCTTGTCCCATCGTCATGTGCGGCTGTGTGCCGTCGCGCTATGGCGACGACCTGCCTGACGAGCTGCCCGAGGTCGCTGCCTTTGTGAAGGCCGACGAGGAGGACGGCATCGTGGCGGTCATCGATGGCGTGCTGGGTGTCGAGCGTGAGATCGCTGCCTATATTCCGCAAGTCAAGCGCACTGTCGAGGGCGCCGTTGCTTACGTCAAGATTTCCGATGGCTGCAACCGCTTCTGCAGCTTCTGCATGATCCCGTATATCCGCGGTCGTTATCACTCGCGCAATGCCGAGAGCATTATCTCCGAGGTACGCGACCTGGTTGCCGGCGGTGTGCGCGAGATCGTGCTGATCGGCCAGGACACGGGTATTTGGGGCACCGACTTTGCCGACGAAGACGTCACCGATGGCTCGCCGCGCAATCTGGCGCAGCTGCTGCATGCCGTCGCCGAGTCCGTGCGCCCGCACAACGTCTGGGTCCGCGTGCTCTATCTGCAGCCCGAGGGCATGACCGACGAGCTTATCGATACGATTCGCGATACGCCCGAGGTGCTGCCTTATATCGATATCCCCGTGCAGCACTGCGACGCGCGCATCCTCAAGGCTATGCGCCGTTCTGGTTCGCGCCAGGAGCTCGAGGACCTGTTCCGCGATCTGCGTGAGCGTATCCCCGGCATCGTGATCCGTTCCACGGCCATGGTCGGCTTCCCGACCGAGACCGACGACGAGTTCCGCGACCTTATCGACTTTATGGACACCGTCGGCTTTGACTACACGAGCGTCTTTGCCTACTCGCAGGAGGAGGGCAGCCTGGCCGCTAAGATGGAGGGTCAGGTCGATGAGGAGGTCAAGCTCGAGCGCGCCCAGGAGGCCATGGACCTGGCCGAGTCGCTCGGTTTTGCCGCCACCGCCGCACATGTGGGCGAGCGCGCCCAGGTGATTGTCGACGGCATCGAGGAGACCGAGGACGGCGCCGAGCTGATCGGCCATGCTTGGTTCCAGGCGCCCGATTCCGATGGCGCGGTGCACTTGGACGCCAGCGAGGCGTCCGTGGGCGATATTCTGACGGTCGAGTTTACCGATAGCTTCTGCTATGAGCTTATCGGCCATGTTGTGGAGTAGGAGCGCGTTGTGGCTAACGAGAGCAATAAGGAACTGACGAGTGTTTGGACGCCCGCCAACATCGTGACGTGCGTTCGCATCGTCTTTATCCCGGTGTTCATGATCGTGTCGGCGCTTTCTCACACGAGTGTTGCCGGTACAGATTGGAGCACCTTCGACGGCCCGCTCGCCGCCGCTGCCTTCATTCTGTATGTGATCCTGTCGTGCACCGATAAGGTCGACGGCTACCTGGCGCGCTCGCGCAACGAGATTACCGATTTCGGTAAGTTCTTGGACCCCATCGCCGACAAGCTGCTCGTGTTCTCGGCCTTGCTGCTGTTCTTGGACTTTGGCACCGTGACGGTTTGGTCCGTGTTCATCATCTTGTTCCGCGAGCTGTTGGTAAGCGCCCTGCGCATGGTTGCGAGTGCCGCCGGCGTGGTCGTTGCCGCCGATAAGCTTGGCAAGTACAAGACGGCGACCACGATGGTCTCCATCTGCGGTTACCTGTGCGTCTTTGCGATGGCCGGCTTGCACCTTGGCCCGCTGGCGCTGACGCTCGGCATCTACTCGGTGTCGCGCTTCCTGTACGCCGTTGCCGTTGTCCTGACCGTTATCTCGGGCGCCCAATACTTCTGGAACTGCCGCAAGATCGTCTTTTCGATCTAGGTCCTGGTGGGTATGACGGACTCTTTTGATCAGATTTCCGCACATAACGAGGAGCTGGCGCGTCATATTGTCGAGCGCGCGAGCGCTCGGGGCGTGACGGTTTCGACGGCTGAGTCGCTGACAGCAGGTATGATCGCCTCGACGATTGCCGATATCCCGGGCGCCTCGGTGGTGCTGCGTGGCGGTGCGGTGACCTACTGCGATGAGATCAAGCATCGCGTTTTGGGTGTTGATCAGGAGACGCTCGACCGCTATACCGCGGTGTCGCATCAGACCGCGCGCGAGATGGCGGCGGGTTCGCTGGAGCTGTACCAGAGCGATATTGCAGTGAGCGCAACGGGTTATGCCGGCCCCGGCGGCGGCACTGAGGACGATCCGGCTGGCACTTTCTATATTGGCTGGGCGTATCGCGCGGCTGATGGGGAAGTGCCGGTCGTGGACTCTGTGCGCTGCCACTATGAGGGCGACCGTTCGTGTGTTCGTGCCCATGCGGTCGCGGAGGCATTGGGACGCATTGCCCTTGTGCTCAACTCTATGGAATAGACGTGTTTTAAGGGGCCTTAGGGCCCCTTAATTGTGGAGATAGGGACCCCTGACGAATTTAGCGTTTGCGCTGGTTATAGGTGTATTCTTGCCTTCCTTGTTCTTATTCGGCCCTTTGTGGTCAAGCATTTGGTCAGTGTTTGGTCGGCGTTTGGTTGGGTTTTGGAAAGGCTGCCTGCATATGATTGGCCTGAACGGTTGACCACGAACAGCCGTTCGTTTATTATCGATGCAGGTTGTTAAGAGGAGGGCTATTCATGGCCAAGAATTCAGGTCCCGTACGTACCGTTCATGCTCGCACGACGGGTAAAGAGCGCGATGAGATGATCGCCACCACCAAGGCCGAGATCGAGAAGAAGTTCGGTCAAGGCTCCATCATGAGGTATGGTGACGGCGGCCCCGAGCTTGAGGTTGAGGCCATCCCCACGGGCGCTCTTGCACTCGATGCCGCTCTGGGTATCGGCGGTGTGCCGCGCGGCCGTATCGTCGAGATTTACGGTCCTGAGTCCTCCGGTAAGACGACGCTTTCGCTCGAGATCCTGGCCGAAGCCCAGGCAATGGGTGGCGTGGTGGCATTTATCGATGCCGAGCACGCGCTCGATCCCACGTATGCCGCGCGCATTGGCGTGGATATCGACGAGGTACTGATTTCCCAGCCTGATACGGGTGAGCAGGCGCTCGAGATTGTTGACATGCTCGTGCGTTCCGGCGCCATCGATGCCATCGTCGTCGACTCCGTCGCCGCGCTGACCCCGCGTGCCGAGATCGAGGGAGAGATCGGCGATACCACGGTCGGATTGCAAGCTCGTCTGATGAGTCAGGCGCTCCGCAAGCTCGCCGGCTCGCTGTCCAAGTCCAACACGACATGCATCTTCATTAACCAGCTGCGAGAGAAGATCGGCGTCATGTTCGGCAACCCCGAGACCACGACGGGCGGCCGCGCCCTTAAGTTCTTCTCTTCGGTGCGTATCGACATTCGCCGCATCGACAGCATTAAGCTTAAGGATGAGGTTATCGGTAACCGCGTGCGCGCCAAGGTCGTTAAGAACAAGGTGGCAGCTCCGTTCCGTTCTGCTGAGTTCGACATCATGTACGGTACGGGCATCTCTAAGGAGGGCTCGATTCTGGACATGGCTGTCGAGTGCGGCATCTGCAAGAAGATGGGCTCCTGGTTTGCCTATGGCGAGGACAAGCTCGGCAACGGTCGCGAGGCCGCCAAGGCGTTCCTGCGTGAACACCCTGATTGCGCCGACGAGATTGAGCATAAGGTCCGCCTTGCCAGCGGGCTTGAGTTTGACGACGATGCTCCATCCGAGGTCGAGCTGACCGATCAGCCTGCGCCTGAGGAGTTTGACGAGCTTTACGCCATCGATGGTTCCGCCATGCTCGATGATGACGACGAGTAGCGGTTACGCTCATGTCGTATACGGTGACCGAGGCCACGGTCGTCTTTCCCGATAAGAAGGCGGCCTCCTCGTTCTCGAGCGGGTATGCGTCCAAAAAGCCTTGCGCACATATCGATTGTGAGCTTGAGGGCGGTTTTGAGCGGTCCATTTGGATTCCCGTGCGGGTCGCGCGCCTGTATGTCAAAAACCGCCCCGATCTTCCCTGTGATTGGGACAACTTTCGTGAGGCGGTGCAGCTCGTCGAGCGTAAATGTGCACTTACCATGGTGACCGAGATGTTATCGCGCCGCGACCATGCGACGGGCGAGGTCCGTGACAAGCTGGCTCGCTACGGCTTTCACCAGACCGCGATCGATTTCGCCGTCGAGCGCGCCACCGAGTATCGCTTTTTAGACGAGAACCGCTTTTGCTCGTACTTTATCGAGGAGCGCAAGCGGCGCGGTTGGGGACAGCGCAAAATCGAGACCGAGCTCAAGCGCCGTCATGTCGTGCTCGATGACATTCCCGGTTATCCCGAGGATTATTTTGCCGTCGAAGACGATTTGGCGCGTGCGTCAGCCCTGCTCGCCAAGCGGCGTGTTCCAGAGACGCGCGGATTCGAAAAACTGGTTCGGTTTTTGATGGGCAAGGGCTTCTCGTATCATATCGCCGCCGATGCCGTTAAGGCACGTCTCGATGCCGAACGCGAGGAATGTGCGGTTTAGGCGTATGCGTTTTGTGGCCCTGCCGCTCACCGTGTTTTAGCCGCCGTGTTGGGGGCATTTATTTGACAGTTGTTGTGGTTCAACGTACGATAAACAGCGTCATTTGCTTTGTGATATGTGCTCATCTGTGATGAGTTTGTTTATATGTTTATCTGTATCCGACCCGCATAAGCTGCGCCCATATTACTCAAATGTCGCGAGCCGTTCGTAAGGACGGTTCGCTTTGTTGTGTAACGAATCCATAAAAAGGAGTGAGCATGCCTATCATCGCAGCGCTCGTTGGCATCGTTTTGGGTGCCATCGCCGCCATTGCCTACATGCGCACCGCCAAGCAGGGTAGTCTTCACGAGGCCGACGAAAAAATCCAGTCGGCACACGCACAGGCTGAGTCCCTGATCGGTGATGCTAAGCGTCAGGCCGAGACCCTCAAAAAAGAGGCTCTGCTCGAGGCTAAAGAGGAGATCATCAAGAACAAGCAGGCCGCTGAGGCCGAGGACAAGCAGCGTAAGAACGAGATTCGTACGCTCGAGAACCGCGTGATGCAGCGCGAGGAATCTCTCGATCGCCGCAACGACGCTCTCGACAAGCGCGAGCATCAGCTGTCCAGCCAGGCCGGTCAGGTCGAGAAGCGCTCCCGTGAGCTCGAGGAGCTCTGCGCAAAGCAGACCTCCGAGCTCGAGCGTATCGCCGACCTTACCCGCGAGGACGCGCACAAGGAGCTCCTTGATAAGGTTCGCGGCGAGGTCACCCACGAGGCCGCCACGATCATTCGCGAGTCCGAGCAGCAGGTTCGCGCCGAGTGCCACAAGACCGCCCAGGAGATTCTGTCTCTGGCGATTCAGCGCTGCGCTGCCGATCACACTGCCGAGGTCACCGTTACCTCCGTGCACATTCCCTCTGATGACCTCAAAGGCCGTATCATCGGTCGCGAGGGTCGCAACATCCGGACCTTCGAGCAGGTTTCCGGCGTCAACCTCGTGATCGACGACACGCCCGAGACCGTCGTTCTTTCGAGCTTCGACCCGGTCCGTCGTGAGACCGCCCGTGTCGCCCTCGAGAACCTCATCGCCGACGGCCGCATTCACCCTGCCCGTATCGAGGAGATGTATCACAAGGCCGCCGACCTGGTTCAGCAGCGCGTGCGCGAGGCTGGCGAGCAGGCTGCCTTCGATACCGGCATCCACGATCTGCACCCCGAGATCGTCAAGACCCTTGGTGCCCTGCGCTACCGTACCTCGTTTGGTCAGAACGTGCTTCAGCATTCCCTCGAGGTCTCTGATCTGTGCGGCGTGATGGCTTCCGAGCTTGGCCTGGACGTTGTGACCGCCAAGCGCGCCGGCCTGCTTCATGACCTGGGCAAGGCAATCGACCACGACGTCGAGGGCCCGCATGCCGTCATCGGCGCCGAGCTTGCCCGCCGTTATGGCGAGAAGCCCGTTATCGTCCACGCTATTGAGGCTCACCATGCCGATGTCGACCCCAACACGGTGCTCGATGTCCTGGTGCAGGCCGCCGATGCTGTCTCTGCCTCTCGCCCCGGTGCCCGTCGCGAGTCTGCCGAGAACTACATCAAGCGTCTTGAGAAGCTTGAGGAGATCGCCAACTCCCATGACGGCGTCGAACGTACCTATGCCATGCAGGCCGGTCGCGAGGTCCACGTCATGGTCCAGCCGGACAAGATCTCCGATGCCCAGTCCACGGTCCTGGCTCACGATATCGCCCATCAGATCGAGGAAGAGATGGAGTATCCCGGTCAGGTGCGCGTCGTCGTGATTCGCGAGAGCCGCGCTGTCGATATCGCTAAATAACATGAGCGACGCGAACGAGCTCATCTCATTTATCGCGTCGATGTCGGGGGAGGGCAACCTTCGCGTCGAGGAGAACCTTGGCGAGGGGTATGTCCGCCTCCGCGTTTCGGAGGCCGAGCGGCGCCAGGCTAAGCACGACATTCAGCATGTCGAGGACATCGTCATCGAAATGCTCCGTAATGCTCGCGATGCCGGCGCCGACAAGGTCTATCTCGCCACGACCAAGGAAGATGGCGTCCGCACGCTTGTCTTTCTGGATAACGGTTCTGGCGTTCCGCAGGATATGCAAGAGCGAATCTTTGATGCCCGCGTTACCTCCAAGCTCGAGAGCATGAAGATGGACCGTTGGGGCGTTCACGGTCGTGGCATGGCATTGTTTTCGATTAAGCAGAACACCGACGAGGCCCGTGTGGTCACGTCCGGCGTCGATCTTGGTTCAGCCTTCAAGGTGAGCGTTGCGGCCGACCGCCTCAGTGAGCGTGCCGATCAGTCCAGCTGGCCCCAGGCCGTCAAGGATGAGGACGGACGTTATGTCTGCGCTCGCGGTCCACATAATATTATTCGCGCTGCTTGTGAGTTTGCGCTCGAGGAGTTGCGTGGTTGCGATGTCTATCTCGGTTCTCCGTCTGAGATTGCCGCGACCCTTTATGCTCAAGCGTCAAGTGGGCTCGATACGTCTCGTCTCCTGTTCATTGATGACGAGAGCGAGCTTCCGGTTGTCGATCGTTTAGGCCTTGCTTCTGATGCCGAGGACTTTATCCGTATTTGTTCGGGTTTGGGTCTTGAGATGTCCGAGCGCACGGCCCATCGCATTTTGGCAGGGCAGATTAAGCCCGTTCGCGGTGTGACCGCGCGTCTGCTGCGCGAGCGTGATTCGTCCTCGCATGCGCCGGCTCCTGTCGATCTCGCGAAGGATCGTCGCGGGCTACGTATTGCCAAGGATGACATGGCACAGTTTTCGCGCGCTGTGGAACGCGACTTTAATGACCTTGCCGCCCGGTACTATCTCAACCTTTGCGGCGACCCAAAGATCCGTGTTTCGCGTGATCGAATCACCGTGACCTTTGACCTTGCCAAAGAGGAATAGTGCCTTTACCGAGTCCACTCGGTACGATACAGTTATTGCAGTTAAAACGTACTTTTAAATGCAGGAGTTTCTTCATGGATTGCCTGAAGGTATCAAGCAAATCATCGCCCGCGTCCGTTGCCGGCGCCATCGCCGGCATGGTCAAGGATGGTGTACCCGTCAACATCCAGTGTGTCGGCGCCGGTGCCGTCAACCAGGCCATTAAGGCCGTGGCTATCGCGCGCGGTTTTTTGATTCCAACCGGTTTTGATATTTCCTGCGCGCCCGTGTTCTCCGACATCCTCATTAACGGGGAGTCGCGCACTGCCATCCGTCTTTCTATCTACGTTCACCAGATCAATCGAGCTGCTATGGATAACGTCGTCATGGATGATGTTAAGCCTGTGGCATAGCTTCTGATTGCCTCGTTTTGCTCCCCATCGTTAGGACTTATGCACATGGACCAGCGTTCCGTACGCGATATTCTTGCCGGTAAAACCTACTTTATCCGCACCTTTGGCTGCCAGATGAATCAGCACGACTCCGAGCGTGTGAGCGGTCTGCTTGATTCATATGGCTGCCTCATGGCGCTCGATCCTGCGCATGCCGATATCGTTGTCTTCATGACGTGCTGCGTGCGCGAGGCCGCCGATACTCGCCTGTACGGTCAGTGCAATTCCTGCAAAAGCCTGCCGCCTTCGCCTTCGGGTAAGCGCGTGGTTGCCGTTGGCGGTTGCATCGCGCAGCGCGATGGCGAGGGCCTGCTCACCAACGTCGATAACGTCAATGTCATCTTTGGCACGCATTCCATTGCACATGTGGCCGAGCTCATTGCCGAGGCGTTCCTTGATGGTAAGCGTCATATCCGTACCAATGAGCATGAGGATACGGATGCCATGAGCATGCCGTGGCATCGCGAGACCCAGTATCACGCCTGGGTGCCAATCATGACGGGCTGCAATAATTTCTGCACCTATTGCATCGTGCCGTACGTACGCGGTCGCGAAAAGAGCCGCCCCTTCGAGGAGATTGTCGACGAGGTGACCGGTCTGGTGCGCCAGGGCGTGCGTGAGATTACGCTGCTGGGCCAAAACGTTAACTCATATGGTCGCGATCTGTTTGGCAAGCCGCGTTTTGCCGATTTGCTGCGTGCCGTGGGCGATACGGGTGTGGAGCGTATCTTCTTTACGTCTTCGCATCCTAAGGACCTGCTGCCCGAGACCATCGACGCCATGGCCGAGACGCCTGCCGTAATGCCGCAACTGCACCTGGCCGTCCAGTCAGGTTCGACGCGGATCCTCAAAGAGATGAATCGCCGTTATACACGCGAGGACTATCTGGGCCTGGTCGATCGCATTCGCAACCGCATGCCCGATATCGCGCTCTCGACCGACATTATCGTTGGCTTCCCGGGCGAGACTGAAGAAGACTTTGAGCAGACGCTCTCGCTTGCCGAGACGGTCCGCTATGCTCAGGCCTATACTTTCATCTATTCCAAGCGTGCCGGTACCCCGGCCGCCGAGATTGACGATCCTACGCCGCATGAGGTTATTCTCGAGCGTTTCAACCGCCTGGTTAAGGTTATCGAGACCACGGCACACGAGTATAACCAGGGTGCGCTTCATACTGTGGTTCCGGCGCTCATTGAGGGAACGAGTAAAAAGAACGACGCGGTCCTGCTGGGCAAGAGTCCCAAGAATCAGACTGTGCACGCGCCTATCCCCGAGGGCTACAGCATCGATCAGCTTGTTGGCAAGATCGTTGATGTTGACGTTGACGTTGCCAAGACCTGGTATTTGTCCGGCTCCGTTGTGGGCGAGCCTCGCTAATGGTTGCTCCCGGGGCAGGTCTTTCCGCCGTTGCAATCGTCGGTTCGACGGCGGTTGGTAAGAGCGATGTTGCCGACCGTTTGGCAGCTCGTCTTTCGTCCGAAGTGCTGTCGTGCGATGCGATGCAAATCTATCGCGGCATGGACATCGGTACCGCAAAGATGGCGCCCGATGAGTGCACGGCGCCGCTGCGTCTCGTCGACATTGTAGAGCCGGGTGTGGCATATTCTGCTGCGCTTTATCAGGCTGACGCTCGCGCGCATGTTGAACGTCTCCTTGGTTCGGGTTGCCTGCCGGTTTTTTGCGGAGGTACGGGGCTATATCTCAAGGCAGCCCTCGATGAGATGGACTTTCCCTCGGGTGAACTTGAGGACGATCGCCGTGTGGGCTATCAGGAGCTTGCCGAGCGTATTGGCGAGGAAGGACTTCATGCCCTGCTTGCCGAGCGCGATCCAGAATCGGCTGCTGTTATTCATCCCCATAACGTGCGCCGTGTGATTCGTGCGCTCGAGATGCATGATGATGGCGTCTCCTATGCGCAGCAAAAGTCGCAGTTTAGTGTTCCGCACGAGCATTATCATGCCCTATGGTTTGGTCTGACGCGTAATCGCGAGGTGCTCTACGAGCGCATTAATCTGCGCGTCGATCTGATGTTTGAGCAGGGTCTTGTCGATGAGGTCCGCGGTCTTATGGCCCAGGGGCTGGGAGATGCCCTGACGTCGATGCAGGCAATTGGCTATAAAGAGATCATTGATGCTTTCAATGGCGTGATGAGCATGGATGAGGCTCGCGAACTCATTAAGATGCGTTCGCGTCGTTATGCCAAGCGTCAGCTTTCGTGGTTTAAGCGCGATGACCGTATCGTGTGGTTTGATATGGATGAATGTACGATCGATGAGGTCGTTGAGGATATCCTGCATCGTATTGAGGCTGCCTAATGGCCCGTTTCCCCCTTGTTCCCACGGCACCCGAGCCCGAGCGTGCCATTTTAGTTGGTGTTGAGTGGCGCGACAATGCATGGCCGCTCGATCGCTCGCTTGATGAGCTGGAGCGTCTTGCCCACACAGCTGGTGCCCAGTGCGTGGCACGCTTGTCGCAGCGTTTGGTAAAGCCGTATCCTAAATCGTTTATCGGTTCCGGTAAGGTAGAGGAGCTTTGCGGCCTGGTGCATCGCATGGATGCCGATGTCGTTATTTTTGACGACGACCTGACCCCCTCGCAGCAATCCTATTTGGAGAAAGCCGTGGGCGAGCCGGTAAAGATTATCGATCGTACAGCACTGATCCTGGATATCTTTGGTCTGCATGCTCAGACGCGTGAGGGACGCCTGCAGGTACAGCTGGCACAGCTTCAATATTTGTTGCCTCGCCTGCGTGGCATGTGGAGCCATCTCGCCAAGGAGCAGACGCGCGGCGGCATCGGCTCACGTTTTGGTCAGGGCGAAAGTCAGCTCGAGGTCGACCGTCGCCTCATTCGTAATAAGATCGCTGCGCTTCGTCGTGAGCTCAAGCAGGTTGAACAGCGCCGCGATGTTCAATCCAAGAGCCGCATTGAGTCACCGGCGTTTCGCGTCGCGTTAGCCGGTTATACCAATGCCGGTAAATCGACGTTGCTCAATCGTCTGACCGGCTCTACGGTACTTTCGCAGGACAAGCTGTTTGCTACGCTCGACCCGACGACGCGCTCGTATCGCCTGCCCGGCGGTCGCGGCATGACGATTACCGATACCGTCGGCTTTATTCAAAAACTGCCGCACGGTCTGGTCGATGCCTTTAAATCGACGCTGTCCGAGGTGTTGGGTGCCGATCTAATTCCTGTCTCTTATACACATCTGACGCTGCCGACGACGGAGAGAGTG
>UQQL01000042.1 GCA_900543275.1 uncultured Collinsella sp.
GTTACCTATGGTAGCGGTGACTGGATTCGAACCAGTGACGCCACGGGTATGAACCGTGTGCTCTAACCAACTGAGCTACACCGCCGGATGGAGCCTGCAACCAGACTTGAACTGGTGACCTCTTCGTTACCAACGAAGTGCTCTACCGACTGAGCTATACAGGCACTTGACGGGTGGGAGCTATAGGATTCGAACCTATGTAGGCAGAGCCAACGGGTTTACAGCCCGTCCCCATTAACCACTCGGGCAAACTCCCAATCGTTCAAGTATCCGCAGGTTCTTTGGTCTTTTGGACCGCCGCCCCCGCGAACGAAAAAGATAATACGATGCAACCTTGGGGGCTGTCAACGAAAACCTCTAGATACACGGTGCCGGGCGTATCTATATACTTTTGACCTGCGGTTTTGCTGTGTTTGGATATGAAGGACGGTGAATTTGCATGTAGCGGTGACATTTCCCGAGGGAACACTTTGTCGTAGTGGAGTACGCTGGCTGGAACGAACTTCGATAACGACCCTCTTGCACTATTACACAGGTTGCAATCGGGCTTCCACGGCACGATCGAGCGTGGATAATCTCCCGCTTTTAGCGCGGCTCTAAGGCCAAAGTGGCAGATTTTCCACGCTCATTCTCCAGGCGGGAGAACTATAGAGCCGCAACTACTCGGGCCAGGCCAAAGTAGACCCATAGAGCGGCTCCCCCTTGGTGCAGGGGTAGCGACTCAAGTAACACGACGATAGCAAGTCGAAGAAATAAGTCATGGCGTATTTCGAATAAACGCCGAGTCGGTCAATTCCGTTTCCCGCATTACCAAGACGATATACACGGTCAAAAGACCTCGATTTGTCATCGTTGCTAAACGCAGTTATTAGAATCTTCCTGCCCGAACGGCAATCAAGATACTCACGCGCCTGTGACGCAAATAGCCCGGAGACCGATACGAGAATTATCAATGACTGCGAAGCGTCTCCCATGTTTTTCAATTCCGCGACGTTAGCCCCAGCAACTATGCGAACTATCTTGCCCGCATAAAACATTTCCTGCTGAAATCGTACGAGATTGGCGCTCACATTATTGGTGCACCAGATTTCAACGTTTTTATGGCCATCAATTTCGTCGGCAAGGTGCTTAATAGCAATATCGGACACGCCGCTTTCAACCTCAGCGAACATCTCGATCATGCGAACGTCGAGCTCTGCCCTGTACTCCTCGTAGCCAAATTCCTCCTCTCGATGGCTTAAGTCGCTTGGAAAGACTGATTGAGTAAATGATTCTTTCAAATCGCTAAGAGACTGGTAGCCCAATCGATTGCAGAAACGACGAACAGCGGAACGGGTCACGAATGCATCGCGGGTTATTGCGGCAACATTGATTTCGCTCGAACGCCTAATGTGAGCGACGAGATATCGAGCGATGGCGGCATCGTTTGACCCAAACTCGCTGTTGATGATGGAGCTAATGCGATTGAGCACATCGAAGTCATTGATATTCACGTGATCCCTCTTTCCGCTCTCCTCGAAATCATAGTTCATTTATTGAATCAAACAGCTTTGGTCGTTCTCCTATGATTCAAATCAGTTGACGTCATCTTAATCGTAATTCCGCCACACGTATCCACCGTGTTGAATGATGGAAAGGGGATTCATGGGCAACGTGAACAACATGCCGTTTCTCTGGGGTTCCGCCACGGCGTCTTATCAGTGCGAGGGTGCCTGGAACGAAGACGGCAAAGGCCTTGGCGAGTGGGATTTCTTTAGCCACACAAGCAATAAGAACATCAACCATGTTGACGGTGATGTATCTTGCGACTTCTACCATCGCTATGAAGAAGATATCCGCATGATGAAAGAAGGCGGACAAAACACCTATCGCTTCTCTCTTTCATGGAGTCGAATCATCCCCACGGGTATCGGCGAAGTGAATGAAGAGGGTATCGATTTTTATAATCGGGTCATTGATTGCTGCCTCGAAAATGGCATAGAGCCCAACGTTACGCTGTTCCATTACGATCTGCCATTCACGCTTGCTTGCAAAGGCGGATGGCTGAACAATGACATGGCAGAGTGGTTCTGCAAATACGCCAAGATTTGCTTTGAGCGCTTTGGAGACCGCGTCAAAATCTGGGCTACCGTTAACGAGCCGCATTTCTACAGCTACTGCGTAAACATGTTGGGCAACTATCCCCCCAATCGATCGCTCGACGTTCAGTCGTACATGCAGTTTCAGTACAACCTGATGCGCGCAAGCGCACTCGCAGTCCGAACATATCGTCAAATGGGCTACGACGGCATCATCGGCGCCGTCCACGATGGCGGCGTTGTCGAACTCGACCCGGCAACCGAGCACCCTGATGACGTATTTCGATACGCAGACTTTTTCGCCAATCGCATGATTCTGGCACCAGCGCTTCAGGGTCAACTGCCGCCAGAAATGGACGAAATCCTTGAAAAACTTGGCGTCTCGCTCTATCGATCCCCAAATGACGTAGAAGAATTCAGAGACGGTAAAGTCGATTTTATTGGACTCAACGTGTATTGCCGAGAGTATGTAACCGACTGGCACGGTGGAGAGCTTGCCGTTTCGGCGAACAATAAGGGCGGTTCGAGCAAAAAGGTCGAAGGAAAATGCATTGCGCCCTTGTTTGAAAGCGCCCGCGACAGCAATGTTCCCCGCAATAAATGGGGCCGCGAAATACTCCCAGGTTGCATGTATTCAACCATCATGGATGTCCACGAGCGCTATGACGCGCCCCGCATCTTTATTACGGAAAACGGACATGGCGCCTATGAGCAACCAGACGCAGACGGAATGGTCCACGATGATGACCGCATCGAGCTTCTGGGCCAGTTCATCGAGCACATGATGAGGGCCAAGCGCGACGGCGCGCGCGTTGAGGGCTACTACCTCTGGTCGACGATGGATCTGTATAGCTGGATCAACGGCTACGAAAAACGATACGGACTTGTCCATATCGACTTCGAAAACAATCTGGAGCGCACCCCCAAAAAGAGCTGGTATTGGTACCGAGACCTTATCTCGAAGTATCAGGAGCAGGAAGGTTAGGAGAAAGAGATGAAATATCAGGCAATGTCCGAAACAGTCCTAAAGGCTGTTGGCGGCAAAGAGAACATTACATCGGTAACTCATTGTGCGACGCGCCTTCGCATCGACGCACGAGACACCTCGATCATCGATCTCCAGCTCGCCAAATCGGCCGATCAGGCGCTCGGGGCAGTAGTCAGCGGTGGCCAGCTTCAGGTGATCATCGGCCCCAACGTCACCGAGGCTTACAACGACTTCCTCGACTTCGCGGGAATCGAAGTCGGCGGTGGCACGGTTGCCGACGATGCCCAAACCGCCAAAGACCTTGCAGAAGGCATTAAAAGCGGTAACACCGCCATGGGCTTGATTGAGAAATTCGGGAACGTCTCTGCACAGGTATTCATGCCCATCGTCCCGGCGCTCATCGTTGGCGGACTCATTCTTTCGATCAAGAATCTCCTGGTCAATTATTGCGGATTGAGCACCGATAGCGGAACCGCCCAGGTCCTGTTGGCGATCTTTAGCGCTTCGTTTAGCTTCTTGCCCGTTTATCTTGGTTATCAGCTCGCAGCCGTCATGAAGATGCAGCCCATCATGGGCGCATTGCTGGGCGCGATCATGATCAGCTCGTCCATTAGCGGTGCTGAGGGTCTCGACTTTCTTGGCATCCCCATCCCGACGAATGACTACTCGAGCACGGTGGTGCCAATCGTACTGGGCGTCGTGTTCATGTACTTCGTCGATCGCGGTCTTCAGAAAATCATTCCCGACGTTACCAAACTGTTCTTGAAGCCGCTGCTCACCATGATCATCGTCGTGCCCGTCGAGCTGATTATCCTTGGCCCCGCCGGCAGCATGATGGGCTACGCGCTGAGCGATGCCGTCACGTGGCTTATGGACAACGTGGCATTTATCGCCACTCCGATCCTGGCAGCCCTTAACCCCTATTTCGTCATGCTCGGTCTCGATAAGGCTTACATCGCAATCGAAGTTACGAGCCTGGCGCAGCTCGGTTGGGCACCCATTATCTTTGGATTCATCTCGAACCTCTGCATTGGCGGCACGAGCCTCGCCCTGGCAACTGCCATGAAGGGAAACAAAGAGAAGAGGGGTATGGTCACCACGGTTGCCGTCACCGCACTCTGTGGCGTAACCGAGCCCGCGTTCTACGGTTGCCTCATCGAGCGTCCCCGCCTGCTTGTCGGCACGGCAATCGGCGCGCTCTGCGCTGGACTCCCTGCAGGCATCTTTGTTCTGAAAGAGTATGTTGCGGGAGCATGCCCCGGCCTTCTTTCGGCACTCATCTTTATCGCTCCCGATGGGTCCATGGGCAACTTCGTGCTGGCATGCGTTGTCGCCATCATCGCCATCGTCGTCTCCTTCATCGCTGCACGCGTGATCATCAAGAAGAACCCCAGCTATATTGAGTAGATGCCCGCTGTTTGCATTGGGGACATCCTCGGCAGACCATTAGCAAGAACCCAAGAAGTTCCTTAGGAGCTCGATTAATCCATTCGGATTCCTGAGGCACAAACGACCCCGATTCCACAATGAAATCGGGGCCGTTGTTTCTAAAGCCGTCGATAGACAATCGGTGTTTACCTTAGCTCCCTATCCAAGTTAATTATCCACGCTCGTTCTCCGGTCGGGAGATTTTCTTCGCTCGCGTGTCCAGAAATCCACGCTCGAACAGGACCCCATGTCCGCACCCGCCCTTGTCTCGATCTGTAACAGCAAGAGGCCTATTCCGCTTCTACATGTTACAGATCAAGATATTCCTAAAACACCCTAAGTTTCATCTCAATCTGTAACAGTTAGATGCCGAATATCGGTCTTGGTGTTACAGATTTAGACAAACTGGAGGACGAGACAAACCAAAAACGGGATGGGCGCTAACCCGATGGCGCACCACCTAAATAGAAACGGGCCCTGTCCCATCAGGAACAGAGCCCGAAACTCTCATGGAGCCAGTGACAGGAATCGAACCTGCAACCCACTGATTACAAATCAGTTGCGCTACCGTTGCGCCACACTGGCACACTTGGCGCTTTCGCGCGAAGCCTGTTAAGAATAAAGGAATTACGGACGGGGCGCAACAGGCCCTTCGACCGACCACATCTCAAAACTATTCGCCAGAACGAATAGTTTCGTCTGTTCGCCAAAACAAAAAACTATTCGTTTTGGCGATGGCAAGTCCACAATCCAATAACTACAAGCCAGTGAATTGACCAGCCGAGTAGCTGGTCTCTACAGATACTCCCCTACCGGCCACGAAGGGCCTTGAGCTTTGCCAGGGCATCGGGGCTCAGGCGACTGCCCAGAGTCATCTTGATCTGCGGAGCTTCCTCTGCCTCGTGAACGTCGTTATCGATCTGTTTGATCTCGTCCACCAGCATACGGCTCGAGATGCGCGTGACGCCCTTGCCCATGACGACGGCCTGGATCGTGCCGTCGCTCGACACCACGGAGCACGCGCGGCCTTCCTCGCGCGCCTCGATGCAGAGCTTCTGCACCACGGTATCGGCGGAGACGCCCGTCGGCGTAAACTCGATACGCACGCCACGGGCCGGCAGGTTGGGGCGCTCGCTGGAGATATTGCCCGCACCGTCGAACACGATCACGGCCTCATAACGGCCCTGGGCAAACGCCGCAACATCGTTGATGAGCGCGGTGCGCGCCATATCATGGACGTCGCTGGAATATGGATCGTCGGAATGGTCGTAGACGAGCTTTTCGTAGCGCGGCGTGCAGTGGATCACGTTGTAGCCGTCGACCACCAAAAGCTCAGGCTTATTGGAGTGCACCGTCGAGACCGGATCGGCGATGGCCTGCGCAAACGCATTGCCGCCCACGCCATAGGTCGCGGCCGAAACAATCGGCTTGGCCGAGCCCTCGCCAAAGCGCTTGGCCTTGGACTTGGCGCGGTTCTTCTTGGACATGCGCTACTCCTCCCCCATGAGCTCGCCGGCATTGCGGCGCAGCCACTCAAAGCACAGCGCGGTGGTCGCCTGGGCCACATTGAGACTCTCGGTCATGCCGCGCTGGGGAAGCTTGGTCAAAAAGTCGCATTTCTCGAGCACCAGGCGCGAGATGCCGTCGCCCTCGGAGCCCATGACGAGCGCCACGCGGCCCTCGAAGGGAGCATCCCAGCAACTGCCTTCGGCGTGCTCGGAGGCACCGCCCACCCAAAAGCCAGCGGCCTTGAGGTCGTCGAGTGCACGGGCGATATTGGGAACCTGCGCGATAGGCAGATGCATGACGGCACCGGCTGAGGTCTTGTAGCTGCCCACGGTCACGCCGGCGGCACGCTTATTGGCAATGACGACGCCCGCCGCGCCCACAACCTCGGCAGAGCGCACGATGGCACCAAAGTTGCCATCGTCGGTCACATGGTCGAGCACGACGACGAGCGCCGGGCCCTCGCCTGCGCGGTCGAGGATATCGGCGACATCGGCATAGGGGAAGTTGCCAACCTCGAGCGCAATACCCTGGTGAGCGCCATGGCTCGACAGCACATCGAGCTGCGCGCGCGGCACATACTTAATGCGAACACCCGCGGCGTTGAGGTCATCGACCAGACGAGACAAAGCAGCATCGCGCTCCCCGCCCTCGGCGATGAGCGCGCACTTGATGGGAAAACCAGTGCGCAGCGCCTCGGCGGCAGCACGACGACCTTCGATAAACTCGCCCTTGGGAGCCTGGACAGTGTCGCGGTTACGATCTCGCTGCGGACGCGCAGCCTGGGCTTGGGAGCGCTCGCGCTGGCCCTTGGAAGCGGCAGCGCGGTCATTGCGGCGAATCGGGCGCGAGCCAGAAGCAGCCTGTTTGCCACCACGAGGCGCACGCTTGCGATTGTCGGCCATAAAGCGACCTCCTAAATACAACTATCAAACGAAACAAATAGACCGACCGCCCGAGGTGCGGCAGATTGCCTTGAAAGAGGAGGGCATAGACCTTGAGGTCATGCCCGACGATTGAAAGGCAAGGTGCCGTGGCTCGGGCGGTCGGCACGGGTTTTCCAAGTGTCCGAGATGGCCGTGAAAGAGGAGCGACGCGTACCTGAGTACGCGAGCGACGGTTTGAACGGCAAGGTCGGGTGCTTGGAAAACCCGCGGGGATTAGAGAGTCTTAATACGGGTGCCCGCGGCAGTATCCTCGATCGTCAGCCCGAGGTCCTTGAGCTGGTCGCGGATGGCGTCGGCCAGATCCCAGTTCTTGGCGGCGCGGGCCTCGGCGCGGGCCTCGAGAATCTTGGCAGCGGCCTCGTCCACGTCGTCGCCCGTGTAGGCGACCAGGCCGGCGGCAACGCCCAGCAGGCCCAGCGGCAGCTCGACCTTGGGCTCGGGAAGCTCAACGCCAAATGTGTCGAGCAGCTCAACCAGCGTATCGGCGGCAGCAAGCGCAGCGGCCTTGTCGGCAGCATCGCCCGCCTGCTCCAGGTACTGGTTGCACTCGGTCACAAAGCCAAAGACAGCACCCATGGCACCGGCAGTGTTAAAGTCGTCGTCCATGCACTCCTTAAAGGTGGCACGGGTCTCGGCGGCCTTGGCGGCAAACGCCTCGGATGCTGCCTCATCGGCATCGGCCGTCGCATGGTTCGCGGCCCAGCGCAGGTTCTCGACCGTACCGGCGATACGCGTGAGCGAGTTCTCGGCACCCTCCAGGCGCTCCCAAGAAAAGTCGAGCGGCGAGCGATAGCTCGTCTGCAGCATCAGCAGGCGCAGGGCAGCAGCGGAGTGCTGCTCGAGGACCTCGGCCAGCGTAAAGAAGTTTCCGAGCGACTTGGACATCTTCTCGCCGTCGACCAGCAGCATGCCCGTGTGCATCCAGGTGTTGGAGAAGCCCTGGTGCCAGGCGCAGGTGGCCTGGGCGCACTCGTTCTCGTGATGCGGGAAGGCAAGGTCGGAGCCGCCGCCGTGGATGTCGATCGGGGTGCCCAGGTAGCGGTGCACCATGGCGGCGCACTCGGTGTGCCAGCCGGGACGGCCCTCGCCCCAGGGGCTCGGCCAGCTGGGCTCGCCGGGCTTGGCGGCCTTCCACAGGGCAAAGTCGAGCGGGTCGTTCTTGTCCTCGTTCTCCTCGATGCGCGCGCCAACCATAAGGTCGTCGATGTTGCGGCCCGAGACCTGACCATAGTTGGGATCGCTGCGCACGGCAAAGTACACATCGCCGTTATCGGCTGCGTAAGCGTGGCCCTGCTCGATAAGCGTCTTGATCATGGCGATCATGGGGCCGATCTCCTTGGTGGCGCGGGGGCGCACATCGGGATCGAGCACGTTGGCGGCGCGCATGACGCCGATGAACTTGTCGGAGAACTCCGTCGCGACCTCGGCAGCCGTACGGCCCTGCTCGTTGGCGCGCTTGATGATCTTGTCATCGACATCGGTGAGGTTCTGGGCGAACGTGACCTCGTAGCCGCTCGCGATGAGCCAGCGACGAATCACGTCAAAGCTGATGAACGTGCGGGCATTGCCGATGTGGATGTTGTCGTAGACCGTGGGGCCGCACACGTACATGCGGACCTTGCCGGACTCGATGGGCTGGAACTCTTCCTTTTTATGGGTAGCGCTGTTGTAGATACGCATTCGTTACTCCTTAACGGTTTTCTGTAGCAGGCAGACGGCCCAGGCACCGATTCCCTCGCCCTGGCCTTCCCAACCGAGCTTTTCGGTCGTAGTGGCGGCGACGCCCACGTTTTCGACGTCAACGCCCAGGGCATGGGCAAGGTTGGCGCGCATGGCATCGCGGTGCGGGGTGATCTTGGGTTGCTGACAGGCAATGGTGCAATCGGCATCCACAAACTCAAAGCCCAGCTCGCGCGCATAGTCCATCACGCGAGCGAGCAGCACCATCGAATCGGCACCCTCGTAGGCGGGATCGGTGTCGGGGAATAGCTTGCCGATGTCTCCCCCGCGGCAGGCGCCCAGAATGGCGTCGGCCAAGGCGTGCGCGAGCACATCGGCATCCGAGTGACCCAGCAGGCCGCGCTCGTAGGGAATGTCGACCCCGCCGATGATACATCGACGCCCCTCCACCAAACGGTGGACGTCGTAGCCGTGGCCAATGCGCAGGTTACTGAACATGGGGAAGGTCCTCTCCCTCGGCCATACGGCCAAGCAGAATCGCGGTTACGGGGCGCAGGTCCTCGGGCACCGTCACCTTAAGGTTATCGCGCGGGCTCTGGACGCAGCGGACGCGCCCACCCATGCGCTCGACCAGTGACGAATCGTCCGTGCCGATAAAGCCCTCGGCAATCGCCGCGGCATGGGCGCGCTTCATGGCGTCGACACTAAAGATCTGCGGCGTCTGCGCGGCCCAGTAGAGCTCGCGCGGCGGCGTCTCGACGATGTTGTCGCCGTCGACAATCTTGAGCGTATCGATCGCGGGTTGACCGCACACGACACCGTCGAGCGAGCGGTCGCCCACAAGCACGTCGATCGCATGATCGATGGCCTCGGTCGTGATGAGCGGACGGGCGCCGTCGTGGATGGCGACATATTCGAAACCCGCCGGTACCGCATGCACGCCGGCACGGGTGGAGTCCTGGCGGGTATCGCCGGCATCGGCAAAGCTGATGGGCGTGCTATACGAATACGGGCTGATGACCAGGCAGCGCATCTCGGCACGACGCTCGGCAGGACACACCACCACGATGTGACCGACCTTGTCGCTACGATCGAACGCACGGATAGACCAGCTCATGAGCGGACGGCCCGCCACGTTAACGAGCTGCTTGCCGCCGGGATTTCCAAAGCGCTGGCCGCTGCCGCCGGCAACGACCACGGCGCATACGGGCGCCATTATGCGTTCCCCTGTTTGGTGCCCTTCATGCGGTACAGCGAGTCCGCAAGAATGGCAGGGTTGTTAACGCCAAAGTCGCCCAGGCGCTCCGGATCCTCGCTGATGTCGTCCATGAGCTCCTGCAGCGAGCCATACTCGTCGACGATCTTCTCGGCCACGCCGTCGCGCACGACGGACACGCGCGAAAGCGTGCGCAGGCCCAGCGGTGTCATGACGGAGTCCTCGTCCAGGTCGTCGTAACCCAGAACTGCCGCCACGTGCTGCGGGTCGGACAGGTCCTTAGGCGTCATGCGGCTCAGGTTGGCGCGAATCTTCTCGGCATTAGCCTCGGAAGAGTCACTCGCGTAGTCGCGGATCATAAGGTCGTATTCGGTATCCATGCTGGAGCCGGCGAGCTGCTCGAGCTGCATCTGTACGAGCTTGCCCTGGTTGCCCAGCTTGACGATGCAATCCTTAAGCTCAGTCTTTGCCTGCTGCATGATCTCGAAGCTCGAGAAAATACCGGTAATGTCGGCGAGTGTAACATAGTCGTCGAGCTCGAGGGCCGTCAGGCGCAGCAGGGAGCGATCGAGCGACTGACGGGTAGTCTGGAGCGTGGCGACGAGCTGGTTGACCGAGCTCATGATGGTGGTAACGGGCTGGATCTCGTAGCTCTTGCCGTGAACGTACACGTTGACGACGGCACGACGGGCCGAGACCGAGATCACGATGGCATCGGTGAGCACCGACATGCGAGCGGCGGTGCGGTGACGCATGCCCGTCTCGCTCGTGGCAAGCGAGGGATCGGGATTGAGGTGGAAGTTGGCGCGCAGGATCTGGGTGAGGTCGCCGTCGATGACGATGGCGCCGTCCATCTTGGAGAGCTCGAACAGACGGTTCGAGGTGAACGAAATGTTGAGTGGGAAGCCGTCGTTGCCGGCAGCGAGCACGTTTTCGGTGTCGCCGACGCAGATAAGGGCACCCAGGTGACCGGCGATGATCATGTCGAGGGCGGTGCGGATCGGCTGACCAGGTGCCGTCAGGCGGATGGCCTGTTCCATACGCTTTTGCAGCTCGTTCTTATCCAAGGCATCGCTCCCATCGTATACGCTCCATAAACGCTAAATAGTTTCTCACGGTTTGTCCCTGCGGCGCTTGCGAAATCCGATGCTTACAGAATGAGCGAACACCGCTAAGATAGCTAATTTGGGACGGGCTCTTTTGACTACCCAATCAACCATGTGCCAAGGTTAGTCTTTTTGTTGCTCCCCCAAGAGGTACACGCGGGCCTGCCCGCAGAGAGGGAGCCAGACTATGGGACTCGCAGAGCTCGTGTTGCTCGCCGTTGGCCTTTCGATGGACGCCTTTGCCGTTTCCATCTGCAAGGGCCTTGGCATGAAGAAGATCAACCTTAAGGTCGCCGTGGTGCTCGGCCTGTTCTTTGGCGGCTTCCAGGCCGGCATGCCCGTGATCGGATGGGCGCTTGGCAGCCAGTTTATGGGCATCATCGGCCCCATCGACCACTGGATTGCCTTTATCCTTTTGGCCTTTATCGGCGGCAAAATGCTGTGGGAGGCCTTTACCGAGGACGAGGATGAAGGCGACGGCAAGGATGCCGAAAAGATTGACCTGGGTGAGTACCTGATCCTCGCCATCGCCACCTCAATCGACGCCCTAGCCGTGGGCATCTCATTTGCCGCGCTCTCGGTCGACATCGTGCCCGCCGTTTCGCTCATCGGCATCACGACCTTTATCTTCTCCATCGCCGGCGTGGCGATCGGCCACACCTTTGGCGCGCGCTACGAAAAACCCGCCACCATCGTGGGTGGCATCGTGCTCATCCTCATCGGGCTTAAGATCTTGCTTGAGCACCTTGGGATCCTCGCGCTGTAACGAATAACGGCCGCCCGGCATTACGCCAGGCGGCCGTTTTCATAGCCAGCCGTTTTAGAGCGGCTTAACCAAGGCGACCTTTACGCGGCGAGGCGCTTGAGCACGTCGATGAGCAGCTCGTAGAAGCGCTCGGCAGAAGCGAGCTCCATGCTCTCGTCCGGGGTGTGGACATCGGAGAGCGTCGGGCCCACGGCGATGGCGTCCAGGCCGTGCAGGGCCTCGGCAAACAGGCCGCACTCAAGGCCGGCGTGAATGGACTCGATGCGCAACTCGGAGCCAAAGAGCTCGCGATAGCTCTCGACAAAGACGTCGCGGACCGGCGAATGCTCGGCATAGCTCCAGCCGGGATACTCGAACTCAAACTTGGCGTCGAAGCCCAAGACATCGGCCAGCGTCTGCAGGCGGTCCTTGAACTCGTTCTGCAGCGAGGTGATCGAGGAGCGCGGGGACAGCATGATCTTGACCTGGTCGTCGGAAGTGGCGACCACGCCGATGTTGGAGGAAACCTCGACGGAGCCGTCGGTGGCGACGTTGCGGCGAATCACGCCGTTAGGGGCAAGACGCAGGGCGCGGATGAGGGCAAGCGCGGACTTCTGGTCCATGGCCTCGACCTCGGCGTCGTCGGCAATCTCGACGGTGCAGGTAAAACCGGGGTCGAAGACCTCGAGCTCGGCAGTGACGTCGGCGATGATGTCCTTTGCGATCTGGGCCGCGGCCTCGGCGGCAGCGTGGTCGGCGTAAACCAGCTCGGCCTTGCACTCGCGGTTGATGGCGTTGTCCTTGGTGCCGCCGTTAAAGCTGACGATGGCGGGCTCGCCGGCGACCATCAGGCGGTCGATGATGCGGGCCATGATGAGGTTGCCGTTGCCGCGCTCCAGGTTGATATCGTTGCCGGAATGACCACCCAGCAGGCCGGAGATGTCGAGCGTGAGGGTGCTACCGGTCTTGTGCTCGCGCACGATGGGGCAGGTGTAGGTAACAACGACGCCGCCGGCGCAGCTGACGGTGGCAACGCCCTCTTCCTCGGAGTCAAGGTTAATCATGGTGCGGGCGCTAATCTGGGACTTGTCGAGCGTCTCGGCGCCGACCAGGCCAGTCTCCTCGTCGGTGGTGAATACGCACTCGAGGGCGGGGTGAACGATCGAATCGTCATTGAGAACAGTGAGCATCAGAGCGACGGCGATACCATTGTCGGCGCCCAGGGTGGTGCCGTTAGCGGTGAGGACGCCGTCCTTGACGACCAGGTCGATACCGTCGGTCGTAAAGTCGTGCTCAACAGAGCCCAACTTGTCGCACACCATATCGATGTGGCCCTGCAGCATCACGGTCGGGGCATTCTCGGCGCCGGCAGAAGCGGGCTTGCGAATGATGACGTTGTAGACCTCGTCCTGGTACACATCGAGGCCGCGCTCCTTGGCAAACGCAACCAGGAAATCGCTGATGCCCTTCTCGTTGCCAGACCCACGGGGGATCGCGCTGACCTCCTCAAAGAAATGGAACAGCTGGGCGGGCTCGTAGCCGGTGATTTTGTAATCCATGGTGCCTCCTTGGCGCAACTGGTTAGACAGTAAGACATGCGACTTGTATATTCCCAGACTTTGCGTGCATAAACCAGTCGAAAACGCCGAGCGCCCTTGCATCATCGGCTAACGGCGGGGAAACGCCACTTTATCAAGCTAAAGCAGGTTAGATGGGCAGCATAGAGGATCCGCCGGCCTCTCCAACCAACCTCAACGCCTGACATACGTCAATGCATACGCCATTGGTATGTTTGATAAGGTCTTTATCCCCCGTTACCACATAATCGGCATCAATACGATTGGCGACGCCCAATATAAGATCGTCCTCAAAGTCATTGTGATAATGCTTGAACACAAAGGAATCGAACACCTCGTCCGCTCCGACCGAGGCGATGATCGACTTTTGTCGAATCAGGCGAACGCACGCCCATGCCGTCTCGTCGGCAGCGGCGATTGCTTCGGGAGCGAGAACTCCCCCACGGCGAGCGTCGGCCTTCATCGTCCTTCCCAAGATGTAATAGATGTCTTTGACAGACAGGGAAGACGAGAAAAGAACGATATCCTCCGCTTCCGCCACACGGGAAAAGAGCTCGACTGTCGGCTTGGTCGCACTCGTACGGCCAAGAAAGTAATCTAGCCAAATGTTCGTGTCGACTAACAGTTTGAGCGTACGTTTTGTACCGACGCCGCTCATGATTCGATCCAATTGCTGAATCTTTCGCTCATCATTTGGTCGTAGAGCTCGTCGTAATCGAAGACCTCATCGGGGCTTAGCCTCGGAATCGAGAACCGCTCGTAATAATTCGAAATTAACGCAGCACCTTCCGAGACATGGGACGAACTCGCCTTCGAGCGTATGTCATCAGGCAGGACCTCGTCATTGTTCCTTTTTGCGATGGGCATATGACCGTTCTCGGTCAAGTACTGCCACAGCTCCCTCACCGCTTGTGACGGCGTCATGCCGAGGCTTGCAAGCACCGCATCTCCCGCTTCCTTGAGTTGAGAATCGAGACGCACATTCATCTGGGCGGAACGTCTGTCGAGCAACGCCGTTGCCATAACCTTGCCTCCTTGTGTGCTATACAAATCTATTAGTTTTAGTATAGCAGTTTCCTAAACAGCCTGATGGCTCGGCACTGAAGCGTTCGTTTGACCGGTTTTGCCGTTGTGGGATTAGTCAATAAAATAAGCTGATACATGTTTGGGATAACTGACCACATCAGCTGCAATTCGCTATCTACAGGCAATGAGCCCCGCAACAAAGCGCCATGCACAAGCTTTTACAGTTCAATCACTTCGTCGCAAGCCTCAAGCAACTCGGGATCATGCGAGACAACAACCACTATATGATCTTCTTTCTTCTGTTGCAGAATATCAATGAACGCTGACCTACTCGCTCCGTCAAGAGCCGACGTCGGTTCATCGAATAACAGGACGGGTGAGTCCTTAAGCAATACACGAATAATCGCAATCTTCTGCTTCTCACCACCCGATATATTATGGTTTTGCTCGTCCAGCACCCCATCAAGACCATTGGGAAGTGTTGAGACCAGTTTGGTCAGACCAAACTGGTCTACAAGTCGCCCGACTTCAAGAATTGGACAATTTTCACCCGCGAGTAGCGTCAGATTCTCTCTGAGTGTTCCGTTAACGATATCAGGTTCTTGCTCGGCAATACCAACGACACACGAGCGTAGATTTATAGAATCAATCTGGCTCAAATCAACCTCGTCATAAGCAATAGTCCCAACGCAATCATCGGGATATAGACCAGCTATGCCATCGAGAAGCGTGCTTTTCCCGCTTCCGTTTGCGCCCGACACGCCGTATAAGACTCCTCGATTAAGCGAGATGAGCTCTGGATAATCTATGATTCGATCGGTATCAGGGCGACAAATCGACAGGCCCTTGCACACAAGTGAAACAGGAGAACCAATGCGGACAGAACCGTTCGCCTCTTCATCCATTGCCCAAAGGCGCTTAAGGCGTTGGGCGCTCACCTTGCTCGCCTGGTAACTTTTGCCCCAAGAAAGCAAGTTCACCAGAGCAGAATTGGCGCTCGAATAATAGCTCAATGCCGTCAGCAGAAAACCAACCGGCATTTCGCCTGCAACAATCTCACAGCCTCCAATCGCGAGCAAGCAGAACTGAGCAAAGGAAAAAATCAACTGATTCGCAAGTTCGAACCGTGATCCTGCTTTTTGGTTAGCCAATATAGCTGGATAAAGACCATCGAAAGCCTTCTGCAGCCTCAAAGAATAGAAATCAAATAACGAATGGCGACGAAGAAAGGAGACGCTCTCCAGTTGACTCTGAAGAGTCCCAAAGAAAGCAGCGGTCTTTTCTTGAAACTCAAAGCCTCGATTGAACAGCAGCCCGCTAAACAATCGATAAACTAATGCCCCCGCAACGATGCAGGCTAGACAGGCAATCGCCATCGCAGTGTTTATATTCACCAACATAATCAAGGAACAGATTATCGTTGCAACACCGCCAATGATATTTGACGCCGATGTTATTCCGAATATTATGAGATCGTTTGAATCGTGATTGATTTGCTGATTATAATAGCCCGCATCAAATCCGATGAAAAACTTCCGGGGCAAGCGCTTGACGTGTTCAAGTGTGTCAGCGTTAAGTTGATATCCCGCATGCGCTTGAAGGTCGACATAGATCAGGGAAGTCCAATAGGTCAACACCGATCCCACAATGGCGACCACGCCAATCGCGAAAATACATAAGACTAGCGTCCGCAAACTAATACCGAGGACATTTTTTGCCGCCAGCACATTTACAGTCAGTCCCAACAGATATGGTTCAGCAAGGCTGCACAGCTGAGACAAGACATCGAGAAGCAGATAGACATAAAGCTTTGGCTTATGGAGGAGATATATCTTCCAAAATCTAAACATCGTGATTTGCCTCATGCGAATACTGATAATTACAAGCCAACCGCATTCTCTGCCTGGCATTGAATTTAACGCTCGCGCATTTTCTCTGACCCTCCATCGCGGCGTGGGGACATCCGCCCATACAAGCCGGAAACATTACACACTCGCCACATACTGGGTCGTTTGGTAAATACTCCATCCATTTCAAATAGTTCGAATTAGCTTTCACGCCTTCTCGAACATTTCCAACGGCGCACTCGCCCTTGCCAACCTCATCCCAACATTTAAAAAGTCTACCAAGCGGATCAATGACAAACGAATTAAGGGAAACCGCACAGCAGACACCTGGTTCATACGGCGTAAACGGAATAACGTTGAATCCGCGCTCGCTAGCTTTATCCATAAAGAACGTTTCAACTTGAGAGAACCCACGCTGAGAAAAACAATGAATGTCATTTGAGCAAGTATCGTTAACATTGTCGACCGCAGCAAGATAAATCGCGACTTTACCGCGAAGCCCTTTAGCGTCAAGCTCGTCAATCAACGCATCGACCTCTTTGCTATTGGACTCATCGATATTCACGCGAATGGTAATCTGAAGAACATCGGCACATGAGATGATATTGTCGATAATGGCATCATATGTCGGACGACCGTCAGCCGGGACCCTCCGCGAATCATGATCCCTCTTTGAGCCATCGATAGTGATTTGAACCGAACCGACCTGACAATCAGCAAGCTTCTGAGCAATTTCTCGCGTCAGGAGATATCCGTTCGTTACCATTCCGGCAGAATAAGTAGCGCCTGGCCTAATCGCCCCTCTCAGTTCTTTTGTCAGTCGCTCGATCATGTCCACACAGAGTAGGGGTTCGCCTCCATACCAGTCAACGTGAAGATCGTTTATCCCGGGATAGCCGCAACGCACGAATTCTGCGATATCCGTCATTGTCTTTTCTGACATAGTGGGGTGCGAGCAGCCCTTTTCATAGCAGTAGGGACACCTAAAATTGCATGCCAGCGTTGGAGCAATCGTCAGCCCTAAATAGTCATTTGCAAACCTTGCCGACAAACTCTCAAGCATCAACATTCGCCGCTCGTCAACATCGTCATCTACCAACATGCCACCCATCTTAAGGGCCTCTTCGAAATCACCATCCAAGGCGGCGGCACCCTTGCGATATAAATTCAGCTCATTCGCGTGCGCAGCGTCAAGGTCGAGAACGCCACCAGACTGGGTATTGTAGATAGTGATACCGTT
>UQQL01000043.1 GCA_900543275.1 uncultured Collinsella sp.
GGATGCGACACTGAATGTGTCCATCCTCGCAGTATCCGGTTCTCAAGGTGCACGCTCTGCGGCTGATCCGGTCCGACCGGGCCGCGCGGCAAGGAGATATATTGCCAGACCGGAGGGGCGCCGGGGGCGGGAATCGCGCACTCCATATTTTGTTCACAAATGAATAGGTCCCTCAGTCGCATCACTGAGGTTAAAACTGAAGCATTGGCTTCTGATATTGGCTATGACCAGCTGGTTTATAGGTGTTAAGGCATCGGTCATCTCTGGAGCGCCACTTTACTCCAAAAGCATCAGCTATTTGTTTCCCGTCGGTAAAAGGCAGGTTTTGTTCGCCAAGCGTTCTTATATATAGAGAAGTTCGGGTTCGAACCCGTGGCGCGGCAACAAAAAAGCGACCAGCCGGAGCCGATCGCTTTCTATTCTATGCTGGATCATCCAGAGGGCGCTTCCGAACTCATTTTCTCGCTGCCATTCATGCTTTCGAAGCATCGTTCGACCTCCACAGCCTCATGTTTTGAGGATCTGCCGTGTTTATCACTGTTATTAATGAGTATGTGGAAGTGATCCTCATACAGATACGTGCGATCCGCCAGAGAACTGAGAAGCATCTCTCTGCAACCCTCGTTGCCTATCCTCGCATCTCTCAGGTCTTCCGGAAATTTACAAGCAGTCTTAGAGTCAATTTGTTTCCGTTTTCAGAGACTTGTTTGAGAGTTTTTAAAGACAGTTCAAAACAATAAGTGAAACACCATAAAGCAGAGCAAGATGTGCCGGATAGAAAATGTAGAAGAAATATTTGAGCTTCAGCCCTCGCTTACCATTATAAAGATTGATAAGCAGCAACGAAACGACCGCGGCAGCAACATCAGGATTAAGTACATTAGCTGTAGCAAACTCAAATCCGCCGCCAACTATATGGCATGACGAAAGGAGCACTGCACATACTGCAGCAAAGAACATCTTGGCCTTGCTGTCGTGGAATAAATAGAATGCGGCCACAAGCATAATGCCATACACACCGCCATCTAGTTTAGTGTATTCAGCTGCCAGTGCTGTCAAAACAATCAGAGCAGTTTCTGCGATGTATCTTTTCCGTTTTGAAAGACTTTGTATCTTTTCCAGAACAATCAAAAAGACCAAGGAAAGCAGGAGCTCACACATAACATTTTGTTGCCGAAGGTCAAATAGTTGCCCGGTTTGGACGAAATCGTATATGGGCTCCGCAATGATTGCGAAGACAAGCATATTTCGCAGGTACTTCTTTAAGTCATGAGTATGCAAAAATCCCTCAACTATCAAAAAGCAAAATAAGGGAAATGCAATTCTGCCAAGAACATGAAGCACATCCGAAGCCTCGCTTAGAATCGCCCACTGTTCGTCTGATATCTGACTGTACGATGCGTGAGTCATGATTCCATTGGTCAGGACGATCCTGCTTACATGATCGAGAACCATCGAAATGGCTGCTATTATCTTTAATGTGCTGCCGCTAATTCCGTATCTATTTGTTTTCATTTCGTATTCCTTACTTTGGGTGGGCCGTCAGGGGTTCAGCCTGCTCCGCAGGCGGCCGCTGCGGCGCTTCGCGCCTTGCGCGCTGCGCTGGCAAACGCTCACGCGTTTACTCAGCTCCGCGCCCTTTCGGGTTCGAACCCGCGTCGCGGCAACAAAAAAGCGGCCGGCATCCACCAGTCGCTTTTCCATTCTATGGTGGGCCGTCAGGGGTTCGAACCCTGGACCTTGGGATTAAAAGTCCCCTGCTCTGCCAGCTGAGCTAACGGCCCGCGGGTGGCATTGTACCACGGTCTGGGACTATTCCCAACTCCATTGGCCGTTCTGGAAAATCACAACTTCACGTCCATCAGGCGTAATGCCCGTAATATCGATGTCGTCCGTGCCAATCATAAAATCGACGTGCGTGCTCGAGACGTTAACGCCATGCTCCAGGAGCTCTTCCTTGGACATGTCATACCCACCCTCGATGCATTCGGGGAAACCGACACCTAGCGCGAGATGGCAGCTAGCGTTCTCGTCATAGAGCGTATCGTAGAACAGTACGCCACTTTCGCGGATCGGCGTGTTCTTGGAGATGAGCGCGACCTCTCCCAGGTGAGCAGCGCCCTCGTCAGTATCGATGATGCTTGCGAGCGTTGCCTTGCCCACACGGGCATCGTAGTCCACTACGCGGCCGCCCTCGAACTTAATCCAAAAATCGTCGACCTTATTGCCATGGTGGATGAGCGGCATGGCCGAGTACACGATACCGTCGGCGCGCATGCGATCGGGCGAAGTGAAGACTTCCTCGGTGGGAATGTTGGGGAAGAAGGGGTGCCCTTCGGGCGTCTTGCCCTTGCCGCCGGCCCACTCGTGACCTTTCGTCATGCCAATCGTCAGATCGGTTCCATTTGCCGAGGTGTAATGCAGGTAGTCGAAACGGTTGTCGTTCAGGAAACGCAGGTTCTTTTCGAATGCGGCGTCATGGAGTTCCCAGTCGCTCTCTGGGTCCTGGCCATCGGCGCGAGCGGTGTGCAGAATCGCATTCCACAGCTTATAGATTGCAACCTCATCGGCGTCTCCCGGGAACACCTCGCGCGCCCAGGCAACGACCGGCGCGCCGGCGATGCACCACGGGTTGACGTTGTAGTCCAGTCCGCGGCGGAAGACCTTGCACTGCGTGTTCCTTGCCTTAGAAGCTGCAGCAGGCTTAGCGGGATCGATGCCCTTAAGAGCGGCAGGGTCTGCACCCTCGATAAAGATAAAGCAGGCGCCATCCTGGGCCAGTGAATCAAGCTGCAGGCGCTTCCACTCGGACATCTGCTCAAAATAGCTTTTCTCGACATGCTCGTACGTGAGCCTCGTCACGGCATCATCGGCCCAAATGACCGTCACGTGGCCAGCGCCGGCGGCATAAGCCTCCGCGACCACCACGCGGGCAAAAGGCGCGCACTCGACCGGAGACTGAACGACAACCTCCTGGCCGGGCTTGACGTTTACGCCCTTGCGGACAACCAGACGCGCATAGTTTTTAATCTTGGGCTCCAGGGCCTTCATGCCCTCCAGAGCTTCTTCGACCGTCAGGGCAGCTCGAATCATGTGCCACTCCATCTATCTATAGAACAGTAAAAAGCGCGCCGCAAAAACGACGCGCCTTATATCTTAGCGATAAGTATGCATGCAAACGCTATTTCTTCTTGGAGTCCTTTTTGTCCTCCTCGGCAGCCGCGCGCTCAATAAGAGCGTTGAGCTTGTTCTCGGACATGCCCTCGGCCTGCGTGCGGTACATGTTACGCAGGGGACGAATACGAACGAAGTCGTAAATAAAGTCACCCAAAATGACGACGTAGGACAAAACGATGCCGACCATCTGGACAGGGCTGGACACCATGCCAGCGGGAGCGAAGTAGAGCGAAGCCCAAATTGCCACGACGAGTACCATGCCGATAGTAAGCACGGCCCACCAGATACGACGGCGCTTGGTGTAGTCCTCATCCTGCTTGAGAAGGATATTCGACACCGTGTAGATGCGGTCCTCCTTGGCGCGCTGCTTAGCCTTGCGGGCGCGCTTCTCCTCTTTGGAGAGGCCCTCGAGATTCTCGCCCTTCTCGAGCTCTTTGCGGCGTGCCTTAGACGAAGCCGGCACGACGCGGACAGAGCTCGCTGCCTGACGGGCGGGCTTGGCGGATGCAGCGGACTTGCGCGCAACCCCGGTAACCTCGTGGGATTGCGTGCGCTTGTTCGTGGCGCTACGGGTACTCACTTATGCGTTCTCCTTCATGCTTGTGAACTGGGAGCCCGTGATGATCTGGAAGGCCTCGCGATAGCGCTCGGACGTGCCATCGATGACCTCGGCGGGCAGGTGCGGGGTCTCCCCCGTCATATCCCAGTTGGCCTTGAGCCAATTGCGGACGAATTGCTTGTCGTAGCTAGGCTGGATCTTGCCCTCCTCGTAGCTGGCAGCAGGCCAGAAACGGCTGGAGTCGGGCGTGAGGCACTCGTCGATCAGCGTGACCTTGCCATCAATAACACCAAACTCGAACTTGGTGTCGGCAATGATGATGCCACGAGTCGCTGCATACTCGGCAGCAGCCTTGTAGATCTTGAGGGACAGATCGCGAATCTGCGTGGCGATGTCCTCGCCAACGATCTCGCAACAACGCTCAAACGAGATATTCTCGTCGTGATCACCGATCTCGGCCTTCGTGGACGGGGTGAACAGCGGCTCGGGAAGCTTGGAGGCCTCGGTCAGGCCCTCAGGCAGCTGGATGCCGCAGACGGTGCCGTTCTCGTCGTAGGTCTTCTTGCCCGAACCGGTCAGATAGCCGCGGACGATGCACTCGATAGGAATCGTCTGGGCCTTCTTAACCAGCATGGCGCGGCCGGCGAGGTAGTCACGATACTCAGCAAACTCCTCAGGGAAATCCGCCGGGTCGATGGAAACGAGGTGGTTGGGAACGATGTCGGCAAACTTATCGAACCAGAATGCCGAGATGCGGTTGAGCACCTCTCCCTTAAACGGAATCTCGTCGGGAAGAATGAAGTCGAACGCAGAAATGCGGTCGGTGGCGACCATCAGCAGGTTTTCACCGGCATCGTAGATATCACGAACCTTGCCACGGGAATCCGGACGACGCTCCATCGTTGTCACGTGAGTCACTCCTTACCAAAATACGACAGTAATGCGGGTTCTTTCCCGCACGTTTTCGCAAACTCGGAGCGGCAGGGACGAAACCCCTCCTTCACCGAATAGCGAAAAGCTAGTGCTCCATTGTAGTAGATGCCGCGTCCGCCGTGTGCTCGCGAGGCAGATGAATTGTAAAAGTCGTACCCTTTCCAAGCTCCGACTCCACGGAAATGTAGCCATGATGGCGCTCGACGATTTGTTTAGTCACGGCGAGGCCCACGCCCAGGCCACCCGCCTCGCGGGCGCGACTGGCGTCGGCACGCCAAAAACGACCAAAGATGCGCGACAGATCGTCCTTGGCAATACCGATGCCGGTATCCGAAACGGCAATACTGACATGCTTGCGGTCACTGAGCACCGACACCACGACCCAACCGCCCTCGGGGGTGTAGCGCATGGCGTTGCTCATGAGATTGATGACACACTGCGTGATCATGTCGGGATCGGCCTCGACGACATCGTCGTGACCCTGGGTTTCATCTGCAAAGCGCAAGCGCAGATCGCGGTCAACAAACAGGCGCTCCTGAGCGTTGACGATGGAACGCACGAAGGGAACCATGTCCACCGGCTCAAGGTTGAGCGGCGCTGTGCTGTTTTCCATGCGCGATAGATCGAGCATCTGCTGCACCAGACGGGCCAGGCGACGTGTCTCGGATGCAACGGTTTCCAGATGCTCGTCGTCGGTGGGATACACCCCATCCTGCATGGCTTCGACTGTCGCGAGCATGGCCATAAGCGGAGTACGAAGTTCGTGAGCCACGTCTGAGGTCAGGCGCTTCTCGTGTTTCATATCCTTCTCGAGCGAAGTGGCCATCTCATCGAAGGTCTCACCCAGCTGATCAATCTCGTCATCGCCGCGCAAGCCCGTACGAGCAGACAGATCGCCATCGCGAATTTGCTTGGCCGTGCTGGTAATACGGTGAATCGGCTTGGTGAGCATGCGCGACACGAGTGATCCGATAACGATCGAAATGCAAACTGCAACAACCGCAGCAAGGGCCATGGCGTTAAAGGTCTTCTCCCTAAACGCAGAATCTGCCTTGGTGAGCAAGGCATCGGAGCCGATGGCCCACAGCTTTACCTGTCCGACATGCTCGCCGGAAGACGTTATGATTTCGACGTTTGCAACGCTATCGGAGCCGGTGGGAGCCGACGAGACCGGACTATGCGATGCTTTTTTCCCGCTCGAGCTGCTCGACGGCGATTCGTTCTCGCGCACATCGGCGGTCGCGCTTGCCGAAGGCCATGAGTCGTCATAAACGACAACGCCTTTCTTGTTGACGACCTGCATACCCAAATCGTCGGACACCAAACTCGATGTCGCGACCGTACGTAGCTCGCCCGCAGTCCAATTGCCGTTTTCCTCATACGACGTCGCAAGCTTTTCGGCAGCGGAATTTGCGATTTCGACGATATTAGAGCGCGTGTAATCCGAAAAGACCGTGCCCCACACAACAGAGACCACGCCCACCAGCACCAATACCGTCATGAGCGATGTCAGAGCAAAAGCAAGTGCCATGCGCGAGGGATAGCTCATCGTTGGCCGTGAATCGGAACGAGGCGTGTTCCAACTAGCCTTGGAACCCGCCTCGCTCTCCTGCTTGTGCTTTTGTCCGATTTCAAAGCGCGCAGGTGTCATATGTGATTTCCCTATTTCTCGTCCGACTTATCGGTCTTGGCCGGAGCCTCGAAACGATAGCCGACACCATGGACGGTGTAGAGCCACTTGGGCTTCTTGGGATCATCGCCCAGCTTGGCGCGAAGGTTCTTCACGTGGCTATCGATGGTGCGCTCATAGCCCTCAAAGTCGTACCCAAGCACCTTCTCGACCAGCTCCATACGGTTGTAAACACGGCCGGGATGACGAGCAAGCGTGGTGAGCAGCTTGAACTCGGAAGCCGTCAGATCGACTTCCTTGCCCTCGACCAAGATCTTGTGGCCCGAGATATCGATGACCAGATCGCCGAAGTCGAGTACCTCGACGGCGGGCTCGTCGGCCTGATGGGCACGGCGGAACAGAGCGCGAACGCGGGCGACGAGCTCGCGCGGCGAGAACGGCTTAATCAGATAGTCGTCGGCGCCGAGCTCAAGACCGATAATACGGTCCTCGATCTCGCCCTTAGCCGTCAGCATGATGATGGGGACATCCGAGGTATCGCGAATGGTGCGGCAAACACGCTCGCCGGGGATCTTGGGGAGCATAAGGTCGAGCACGACCAGGTCAAACTGATGCTTCTCGAACTCCTCGATCGCGGACTGGCCGTCGCCGACGCCCACAACCCAGTAGCCTTCGCGCTCGAGATAGGCAGCGACGGCGTCACGGATTGCCTTCTCATCCTCGACCAGCAGAATCTTTTTTGCATCTGAAGCCATAACACGGCCCCCCTGTCTCAATTAGCTAAGAACAAGCCCATTTTAACGCACCTGAGCCCGCCGGATGCCGCTATGACGCGGCAGCTCGGCGGGCGGTACTCACAATTACAACGCGCTTATTCCCCTGTTGGCGCCTTTTTAACCCCTCTAAGCTTAAAGAGAGAATAGGCGTGCGGTGACCGTCTCTGGTATACCCTGGCTGTTGCGCACCGTGGCGTACGTAAGGAATGAGTCCGATTTTCCCGCCGTAGCTGGATAATCGCCATACTCCAGGGCTCGGTCGGGCGACAGAAGCGAGCCGTAGGTCTTAGCCGAAGTGTCAATCAAAAAATGCGACGCCTGGACTTTAACCAGGTATTTATTTTTCCTTCCCGCAACGCACGCGAGCGGCTCACGCGAAAGGAAGAGGTACGGCCCGCCCTCGTTACCGATATAGGTGCCCATATTGCCCAGGCTACCCACACCGTTATACGTCGCCTCAATGGAGAACACGAAGGTGTCGCCCATATACACGGCCTCGAAAGGCGAAACCGACGAAGGAAGCACCAGCTGAGCTCGCTTCGTATTGTTGCCGTCAGTCAGGTCGATCGCCGTCATACCGTAATAGACGCCCTCATCATTGTGCACGCGGGGCGAGATGGTCAGGATGCCGTCGCTCACACGCGGGGCGGATGCGAAGCGGCCCGTCGACTTCCAAATAGTCTCAGGCTTGGACTCGCTAGGCGACTGACGGTAGCAGTACGAATCGTTACTCGTCTTGCTGCCGCCGGACGAGGGCATCTTATACCAGATGACCGACGACCCATACGCTGTGAAGAGCGGCGGATCGTAATTTTCGCCACCGCGATCGAGCTCGACAGCGTTGCCGGTAAGGGAGGAGCCTGCAAGGTTTTGCGCATAGAGTTTCCAAGACGCATTGGCAAAGTTCATCTCGACCCACGCGAACACGCCATCACCCGCGCGAACGTCGTAAAACGCATAACCGGTTCCCTCAACGGGATCCTCGATAAGTGTGGTAAGCGAGCCATCGCCCAGGTTGAGCACACCAAGCGTATTGGCATGCAGGGCAGAAGCAGGCGCCATCATCGCGGCAGCGTAGTCGCCATCGCAGTAGTACAGCAGCGTGCCCAGCGGCAGCGTCCACGACGCCGCCGGCTCAAGATCGATATCAACAGCTTCGTACTCATCAGTGATCGAGACAATCTTCGAATCGTCCTTGATAACTTGCGGCTCGCCGGCGGCATCGTCGCTGGTGCCCGTTTTTTTCGAGCAACCGGCAAGCACCGTGGCAGCGCCCGCGGCAGCACCGCCGAGCACAAAGCCACGGCGCGATATTCCATTCTTGATGTGGTCGGCGATACCCATTAGGCGATCTCGGCGCGAGCGGCCTCGATAGCGCGCGTAAGCTGATCGGCGCAAGAGGTCTTTTTCATACCGCAGGTATTACCGGCGAGAACCTCGATTACGCGATCGGCAGGAGCACCCTCGACTAACTTGGAGATTGCCTTGAGATTGCCGTCACAGCCGCCGGTAAACTCAACGCCCAGCACCTTGCTGCCATCGTCAGAGAGATTGAGGTGAATATTGCGAGAGCATACACCCTGCGGCTTGTAGTCAAAACTAATCATTGAGATCCCCTCTCAGAAAGAAATTTCAGACGTCTATTATCCCCGCCTGGGCCGACTTATTATCGCAAGCACCGATTCAACATCCTACGATGCATGGACTCGCGGGGGCAAGATTAGCAGTCCGCACCCTGTGCGTGGACCGTGCGCTTCTCCCGATACATATTGTGGTCGGCGACACGATATACATCGGCCAGCGTATTTCCAGCCGTCTCGACGGTCGCCACGCCAATCGATGCGCTGACCGTCAGGGCCTCATCGCTTACCGCGGCAAGACCGAGACGAAGATCCTGTTCCAGCCCGAGCGCAGACTCGTTGTCAGTATGGGGGCAAACCAGCAAAAACTCGTCGCCGCCAAGGCGCATCGGCAGATAATCCGCACCAGCCACCCGCCGCAGCACGGACGCCGTCCGTCGCAGCAGTTCATCCCCCATCTCGTGACCATAGATGTCGTTGGTCCGCTTGAGATAATTGCAGTCCAACATAATCACGCTCACGGGCAAATCCTCGTTTACCAGGCTATCTCCGCGCGATTCAAGATAGTTGCGGTTGCGAAGCCCCGTCAGTTTGTCTTGATATGACAGCTCCTCGGCATGCTTGACCATCGATATGTTGTGCGTCGCCACGACGACCGACTCCAGCCGGCCTTGCTCATCGCGATGCTGGGGGACAACCTGTAGCGAGTACCAAGCGCCTCGACAATCTCGCACCTCGGCAGCCAAGTACGGTACGCCCTCCATACGTTCACGAAGCGAACTTACATCTACGAGGCCCACAACCGCTTCGCGGCTTTCGGGGCTCACGATATCCCGGCAGACCGTGTCCATAAAGTCATATGCCTCGCTGTGCTCGGCAAATATTTTCGCTATCGCCGGCGACATATTGATCCCCTCGATCTCGAGGGTGTCGAGATGCAAAAGGAAGGTCGAATCGTAGATGGCGCTTATGGCATTGATAATGCCGAGCTGTTTATCCTTTTCGACCAAATTGCGGTGGTCAACGATATTTCGAGCCAACAGCACCACGACCCAAAACGCAAGACACACCAAGACGCCGACGGCGACAAATGAAATCCTGTCAGACATGACCTCAGATTTGGGATATAGCGCAAACAGGCGGTAGTCCTTATATGCCGCACGCACGGCATACCATTCGTCTCCTCGATATTCGATGCGCGTCAGGCCGTCGTCTTTCCACTCAACTCCTACGCTGGTGAGGAGTCGGGCGAGCGACACGTCAGCATCGGCACTGTTGGATGAGACAATCTCCGCATCCTCCATAACAAGCACCGTGGGACCCTGGTGGAAGGTACTGTTCGAAAGCACGTCGGCTATGGCATATGAATAGTCGTCCGCCGTATCGGAAACAAGTGAGCGGTATGCCAGGGCAACGCCGTCGCCATACGGAACAGCACAGACGGCAAAAACGACACCACGGCGCTCATCGACAGTTGAGTAGGTCACTTTGGAACCTTGATACATCGATGCGACCGGCGAACAGGCCAACTCATCTCGCCACAACATGAGCGGATCGCGACCATCGATGTCGTAGTGGGCAGCCATATGGCCATCGGAGTCCATGACCATCAGCCCCGAAAGGTTCTCGGCATGGACAAATTGCTCGATAAGATCGTCGTTAACCTCAACGCGATCAGAGGACAGGAACGTCGCAAACGATTCGACCGCGGCGAGCAAATCGTGCGTCGCCTCGGTTTTTCTCCCCTGTTCGTAGCGGTCATATTTTTCGCAAGCGTTCTCCAAAAACACCATGGTTTCTTGGCCAAACCCAAGCGTTTTTTCGAGGCAGCGATGGGTTCCAACCGTATACAACAGGCCTAACAAGACGGCGCTGACAATAACGCTGGCAGCTATGACGTTCAGAGTCTTTCGACTCAAGCGGTGCTCATCAGTTGTCATGAATTTCCTCCTTGCCCGCCCGTCGTCGCTCCTGTCTTGTAATTGCCCACAATACGGTCAATCGTGCCATCTCGATCCATGTCGAACAGCGCGGTATTGAGATCCTTTACGACCGATCCTTCATAGCTGTCATCAAACGCGACGCCCAGGTCAACCGTCATAACATTGTCGGCAAACACACGGTAAACGCCGGGATACTGAGCAACGAGTCGGTCAAGCGACTGGACATCCGCCATCCAGCAGTCAACGTACCCTTTGACTAGAGCGGCTTTGCAGAGTTCGGCAGAGCCATATGATTTGATTTGAACGTCCGACGAGACCCCCAGATCCCCCGCAAGCAATCGGCGTTCACTCACCGAACCCGCAATCACCGCAATGGTCTTACTTCCATCGAGATGTGCCAAGGACTTGATGCCACTCGTTTTCTTGGCGGCAACCGAGACCGTCACGGTTAGATACGGCTCGGTCCAGTAATACTTATCCTCGCGATAACAGGGAGAATAGTCACACCACAGGCAATCGATATCACCGTTTTTGAGCAGCCGGTCGCGATCGTTCCAGTCAATATCGACAAACTGTGGCTTGAGCCCCGCACGCTTGCAGGCCTCGCGGGCGATGTCGATATCGATACCGGCGTAATCGCCCGTGGTATCGACATACACATAGGGGTCGTTATCCGTAACGCCGATTTTGAGCACCGGGAGATCTCTATCGGCTTCATTCGAGGAGGAAGAACTGCTTCGAACGGTATACGTCAGGGAGCCCGCACAGACGGCAACAAGGAGTATGAGCGTAAACGAGACGATGGTGGCCCGCTTGATGCGTCTGGGCACGTGCCCCCTTTCATCGAAACAGCAGTCGGAGTTCATTTTATTACCCGGGCGCATATGCGACAGTAAAAAAGCGCCTCGCCCAAGACGGGCAAGGCGCCAAAGGTTGAAATGCATCCGCAAGCGGTCGAATTAGGTTAACCCTACTCGAAGCTCAGCTGCTCCAGGCGATCGAAGACCGTATCGATGCGGGTGAGGAAGTCCCACGGATCAAAAATCTCGTCGAGCTTCTCCTGGCTGACGGTGCAGCGCGGATCGGCCTCGAGACGCTCCTTAAAGGTGGGGCCAGAGACACAATCCTGCACCTCGTGCCAGGTGGCCATGGCGTTCTCCTGCACAATGGCGTACGCATCCTCGCGGGTGATACCCGTATCGACGAGGGCAAGCAGGACCTTGGAGGAGAAGATGAGGCCGCGGGTCTTGTTGAGATTGGCCATCATGCGGGCCGGATACAGCTGCAGGCCGTCGATAACGCGAATGAGGCACTGGAACATATGGTCAAGCGCGATGAAGCTATCGGCCTGGGCGACACGCTCGGCGGAAGAGTGCGAAATGTCGCGCTCGTGCCACAGGGCGACGTTGTCGAAGGCGACCTGGGCGTTGGACTTCACGACGCGCGACAGACCGCAGACCTTCTCCATGGTGATGGGGTTGCGCTTGTGCGGCATGGCGGAGCTGCCCTTTTGGCCCTTGCGGAAGGGCTCCTCGGCCTCGAGTGTATCGGTCTTCTGCAGGTTGCGGACCTCGGTCGCGATGCGCTCGCAGGTGGCCGCTGTAGTGGCAAGCACGCCGGCAAGATAGGCGTGGTGATCGCGGCTGATGACCTGCGTGGACAGCGGGTCGTGAACCAGACCCAGGTGCTCACAGACGTACTCCTCGACGAACGGCTCGATGGAGCTGTAGGTGCCGACGGCACCGGAGATGGCACCGAAGGCAACGTTCTTGCGAGCATCCTCAAGACGATCAAGGTCGCGCTTGAGTTCCCATGCCCAAGAGCCAAACTTCATGCCGAAGGTCATCGGCTCGGCGTGGATGCCATGAGTGCGGCCGGCACAGAGCGTGTTGCGCTCCTCAAAGGCGCGACGCTTGCAAATCTCGCCGAGCTTCTTGACGTCCTCGATGATCAGGTCGCAGGCCTGGGTGAGCTGGTAGCACAGAGCCGTGTCGCCCAGATCGGAGCTGGTCATGCCATAGTGAACCCAGCGGCTGGGCTTGGGGTCGCCCTCGGGAACATCGGCATCGATGTACTCCTTCATGTTGGTCAGGAAGGCGATGACGTCGTGGCGCGTGACCTCCTCGATCTCGTCGACCTTTGCCTTCTCAAAGTTGGCATGGTCGCGGATCCACTGGGCTTCGTCTTTAGAAATGCCGATCTTGCCGAGCTCCGCCTGGGCCTCGCAGGCCAGAACCTCGATCTCCTGCCATATGGCATACTTGTTCTCGAGGGAGAAGATATGTCCCATCTCCGGGCGGGTATAGCGATCGATCATAGCGGCTCCTTTTTGGTTATTGGCACGTTGGTCGTAACTCAACCATTGTACCGTGCGCGGGTGCGAGTATGGGCAGCAGGCATTAACCTAACATTTTGGAATTGGAGCGGGCAACGGGACGTCCGCGCATTTGCTTCGCAAATCCGCACCGGCTGCGGTCGATCTCCTCGGATTCACGGAGACGATGGGGAAGACTTTGTTGAATTGGCCGCCCCAAAGTCTCCCGCGCTCGATGGAGCGGGCAACGGGACGTCCGCGTATTTGCTTCGCAAATCCGTACCGGCTTCAGGCGCCTGCCGGCGCCTTCGCCTGCTCGCTACAAACGCTTCGCGTTTGTTTTACGCTCGCACCCTGGCGGGTTCGAGTCCCGGCGCTTTATTGAAAAAAGCACGGCACCGGAACGGTGTCGTGCTTTTACTTTTTCTGGAGCGGGCAACGGGACTCGAACCCGCGAGTGTCAGCTTGGGAAGCTGATGCCTTACCACTTGGCGATGCCCGCTTGTGTGTTGGCTAGTATAACGCGGTTGTCTTGTTCGATACAAGGGTGGCGATGCTTGTTTTAGCTGTGGAGATTCGTTTGAAAATCGCATCAATTGTGGAGACGAGGACCTTTGGCCTCCTGTTCTCCTTATCTTCTACCTGCGCTTTTGCCTGATTGTTGTATTTGAGCTCAATTTGTCAGGAATTGGGCAAGCTTTTGGTCAGGCTCCGGTACTTACCCGCATGAACCTCGGGGGTAGCCTCATCCTACGCGTCGCAACCTCCCCATGCGGCGCACGAGGGATAAGGAGCAGCCATGTCCAACGCACCCACGCACTCTGTCCACAGCGCAATCGCAACAGGTCCGCTGCTCCTGCTCCTCTTCCTGCTTTTCGGCTGTCTGGCACCGGGAGCCGCATTTGCCGTCGATGGCTACGACCAGCTCGGCTTCCGCACTATTAGCGATGATTGTGGGCCCTTCTTCATCGGCAAGTATGAAGCTCAAGACGCCTCGATCGCCTACTGCATGAACCAGGAACGCCCCGGGCCCACCAAGCCGGGCGGTCCATGGCTCAACTTTGATCAAGGCTGGGTGTGGCTCGACGACGAGTTCGCGGCAATCGTTTGTCACGGATATCCTACCGCCACGTCGTTTGGCGGTTACCATCTTTCACCCGATCGCGCCCGCGCCGCCACCCAGCTTGCCGTATGGATGCTCAACGGCACTACCCATGTCGACGGCACCTACTCCTACACGACCGCTCAGGGCAAAACCAAGAGCGGGCACTTTACCGCCGACAATGAAGTCGTGGCGGCTGCGCGGTGGCTCCACGACAGCGCAAAATCAGGAAGCATCAAAGCCGCTCCGCACCGCGCGCGGCGCTATATAGGAACCGTATCGGGCGGCAGCAAACGTCAAGACATGCTCTATGTACTGCCGGCGGTCTCTGTTTCCTTCCAAAAGCAGTCTGCAAACGCTGCCATTACCAGCGGAAACAATACTTATCAGTTTGACGGGGCAACATTCGATGTTTTTGAGAGCGCCAGCGGCGCGCGTGTCGGCACCGTCCAGATGGACAGCAACGGTCGAGCGCAGGCAACACTCCTACCCAACACGGCATACTACCTAGTTGAGACAACAGCGCCAGCTGGTTATATCCCCCTGCACGATCGCATTGCCTTTACCACGACGAATAACGGCGGATACGTCACCATTGATGAACAACCCGGCACCATTACCTTGCGCATTGTAAAGCTCGACGCCGCAACGAATGCAGGCCCCCAAGTTGGAGCTTCGCTCGCAGGAGCAGAATTCGTGTGCGTATCGCAATCAACCCCTGGATGGACACAAACTCTCAGGACCGATGAAAGCGGTCGAGCTACCCTCACCGATGTCCCCCTGGGAACCTTTACCATCTATGAATCGAAGGCGCCCGAGGGCTATTTGCCCTCCGGTGACAGTTGGTCTTACACCGTTGGAGCCGACCAACTCGGCGATTCAGGCGTGGTCGAGATCGAATCTCGCGTTTCCAATATCCCCATTGCGTTTGACCTTGAGATTTCCAAATTCAAGGACTACGGCAATAGCGATCAATCCGGCCTGGAGCAGCCGGCAGGAGATGTTGTCTTTGAGGTTGTCAGTAACAGCTCTCAGCAGGTTGTTGGCACACTGACTACAAACATCTATGGCTTTGCCTCCACCAAAGACCAGCCCGAAGCATGGTTCGGCACAGGCAAGCGACCAGCCGGTGTCCACGGAGCCGTCCCATACGACCGCGCCGGCTACACGGTTCGTGAGGTTCCGGAAACCGTCCCCGAGGGTTTTAAACGTGCGGGGGAATGGACCGTCGAGGCCAATCAGATTTCCGACGGCGCCGAGCTTCAATATATCGTGGACAACCACGCTCTGTCGACGCATCTCCAGATTGTAAAACGCGATGCCCAAACAGGCGCCTCTGTTCCCCTAGCCGGATTCACCTTCCAACTCCTCGACAGCAATCACAAACCTGTCTCACAAACATGCTGGTATCCAGCACATAACGTAATGGACACCTTTACGACTGACGCGACCGGCACCGTCACACTGCCCGAATCGCTCGTGCCGGGCACCTATTATGTACGCGAAACCTCGGCCAAAGAGCCCTATCTTGTCGGCGGAGAGATCGAGGTAAACATACCCGCCGATATAAACCTAACGCCCGTTGCAATCGTCTCGTATTATGACCACGCCGCGACCGGAAACATCAGGATCGTTAAAACCGATGCCGTAGACGGCAGCAGCCTCGCGGGCGCCATCTTTGAGATCCGTGCCTCAGGTGATATCGTGCGCCCCGACGGTAGCATTGCCGCGCTCGACGGCGAGGCTGTCGCTACCGTCACGACGGATGAAACTGGAGAAGCACGCGCGGACGACCTCCCGCTGGGATCTGGCACCGCACGCTACGAGGTTGTCGAGACTCAAGCGCCGACCGGCTTCTTGCTCGACCGGACGCATCATATCGTCGACCTTACCTATGCCGACCAGAAAACACCCGTTGTGGAAGCACGGCTTAACGTATCCGACGATTACACCAAGGTTGATATCTCCAAGGTCGATGCAAGCGGAGAGCAGGAAGTGAAAGGCGCACAGCTCACCTTATATGGTCCCGATAAAACCGAAATAGACTCCTGGACCTCATCCGACAAGCCGCACCGCATCGAACATCTTGCACCCGGCACCTACTCGTTGCGCGAAACGATGTCTCCGCGGACCCATGACCTTGCCGAGGAGATAACGTTTGAAATAAAGGATACGGGAGAAGTCCAATCCGTCGCGATGAAGGATGCGCCCATCGAGATCAAAGGACAGGTCGACAAGCGTCAGGAACTTGTCCAACCTATCGGGAAGGGTCTGTTGGCTAACGGCGATGGAAAAAACCGCGCCGCGATGCAAACCAATACGGATGGGCTTTTCTCCTATACCATCGATGCTCGAAACGATTCCGCTACTTGGGTTGATGAGTTTACGATTACCGATGATCTTGAGTGCGCCAAAGACGGCACGGCGAGATTCGTCTCAATCGAAACCCCCGTCGCCATCGGCGACCTCAACGGTCTGTGCAACGTGTGGTATCGCACGACGCCGTTGGACTCGACAGACGTCGATGAGCCGGCAAACGCGACGCTTGACGATGGGCACGAAAATCCTTGGCTTGAGTCCGACGAAGTAAAAGAGAGTCTGGGTGAAGATTGCCGCCTCGTCGATTACGACGGCTGGCACCTCTGGAAGGCGGATGTCTCGACCACGGAATCCGCCACACTCGAGGCGAAAGAACTCGACCTTGCATCCAATACCGTCGTGACGGGCATTCGCATTGAATACGGTGCGGTAGCCGCCGACTTTACGACTCGAAGCGATACGGATTCTTGGACCCGTGATGATCTCAAAGATGAGCACGACGACCTTGACGATGCCAAAGCAATCCTTGGCACAGATGCTCGGGGCGCAGTCGTGCACATGCAGGCAACGTCGGCTTACACACCCCAAACTGCACTCACCAACAGCGCACGCGTCGATCTTTGCCGCAACGGCGGCGGCGATAAACTTGAGTCACATGACGAGGACAGTGTCATTCAACGCTGTACCCTACCGCAGGACCTACCGGCAACAGGATCAGCTCCCATCGCCGCTTGCATCACCGCGCTCCTGACCTCGGGTGCCGCAGCCCTATGGTTCGCTCGCCTTAGGTCAATCCCAAAGAAGCGCTAGCACGATGAAAAAGCGGACGAGCCAGTCCCCCGGCTCGCCCGCTTTCAATCATTTAAATCGCCGCATCTACTCTGCAGACGAAGATCCACCATCAACGATTGCTTGCTCGGACTCAGGAATCCCATCGGCACCCGTGCTCTGTTCTTGCTCCACCTCTTCGCTGATTGCGGAGGCGGGGGTCGAGCCCTTCGCGCCCACGATGTAGGC
>UQQL01000044.1 GCA_900543275.1 uncultured Collinsella sp.
TCGACAACGCCGCCACCGAGCAGCTCTTCGGCCACGTGAAGGACGAGTTCTACCGCGGCAGGGAGTGGGGCAGCTTCGAGGACTTCAAGCGCGACCTGGAGGAGTACATAGTCCATTGGAACACGCGGCGCAGGCAGGTAAGATTGAAGGGCCTGACGCCGGAGGAGTTCCGGGACCGGGCCCTTGCGGCGTAGTCGCTATTTATTCAGTCCAAGTTTCGGGGCGCAGTTCACAGGCACCTTTGTGGTGGTTTTTGTTTTAGGCCGAGGGGAAGGCCTTGGCGGCAGTGCCTATCCTCGGCTTTTGCATAGTCTCGATCTGTAACACCAAGCCAGCGAAAATGGCTCTAACTGTTACAGATTTAGATGAACCGTTCGGCCGTCAGCCCAACGTCTTGATCTGTAACACCAGGCGGCATATTTGGTCTCTAACTGTTACAGATTGAGATGCGGAGTGGGCGGCCGGCACAATATCTCGATCTGTAACAACTGCAGGGCTCAACGGACTCCAACTGTTACAGATTGAGACAAAACGATCAGGCAAGTCCAAAACCACCACTAAGGTGCCTGTCCCCATCGTGGTGGTTGGGCGGTCGGCATAGAAAAAGTCCCCGCCGGGCGCGTGCTCGACGGGGACTTTGCCGTTTGATGGCTAGCGCTGCAGGTGATTACTCACCCAGCAGGCTCTTGGTGATGGAAGCGGCGGCCTTCTTGCCGGCGCCCATCGCCAGAATGACCGTAGCGGCACCGGTGACGATGTCGCCGCCGGCCCAGATGCGGGGATCGGTGGTCTGGCCGGTCTCCTCGTCGGCAACGATGTAGCCCCACTTGTTGAGCTCCATCTTGCCGCCGATCTTGGCAGCGAAGGGGTTGGCGTTGGTGCCGATAGCCGAGATCGCGACGTCGCAGGGGATCTCCTCGATGGCGCCCTCGATGGGCACCGGGCGACGGCGGCCGGACTCGTCAGGCTCGCCGAGCTCCATCTTCTGGACCTTGACGGCGCACACGGAGCCGTCCTCGCCAGCGACAAACTCGAGCGGGGAGACGAGCGGCAGAACCTCGACGCCCTCGGCCTTGGCATGGTGCAGCTCGGCGCGACGGCAGGGCATCTCGTCCTCGGTACGACGGTAGGCGATGATGGCGTGCTCGGCGCCCAGACGCTTGGCGGTACGGACGGCGTCCATAGCCACGTTGCCGCCACCAAAGACGACGACGTTCTTGCCGTGCTTGGTGGGGGTGTCGTACTCGGGGAACTTGTTGGCCTTCATCAGGTTCACGCGGGTGAGGTACTCGTTCGCGAAGAAGACGTTGGGCAGGTTCTCGCCGGGGACGTTGAGGAACTTGGGCAGGCCAGCGCCGGTCGCCACGTAGATGGCGTCGAAGCCCTGCTCGAACAGCTCCTCGGCCGTGGCCATGTTGCCCGCGACGGAGTTGTACTCAAACTTGACGCCCATGTCCTCCAGGCCGTCAATCTCGCGCTTGACGACTGCCTTGGGCAGACGGAACTCGGGGATGCCGTAGACCAGCACGCCGCCGCCGGTGAAGAAGGCCTCGAAGACGGTGACGTCAAAGCCGTTACGGGCGAGCTCGCCGGCGCAGGTGATGCCGGACGGGCCGGAGCCGACGACGGCGACCTTCTTGCCGTTCTTGGGAGCCATCTTGGGCGTGGAGGCGAGCTCGGGGCGGTCACCCAGGAAGCGCTCGAGCTGGCCGATGGCCACGGGCTCGGACTTCTTACCACGGATGCACTTGCCCTCGCACTGGTTCTCCTGCGGGCAGACGCGGCCGCAGATGGCGGGAAGCATGGAGTCCTCGCGGATGGTATCGAGAGCGCCGCCGAAGTCCTTCGCGCGGATCTGCTCGATAAAGCGGGGAATGTTGATGTTGACGGGGCAGCCCTCAACACAGAACGGCTTCTTGCAGTTGAGGCAGCGCTCGGCCTCGGCCAGCGCCATCTCCTCGGTGAAGCCCTTGTCGACGGGGCGGAAGTCGCAGGCGCGCTCGGCAGCCGGCTCCTCGTTATCGGGGGTGCGGGGCGACTTCATATCGGCAACGAAACGACCGTTAACTAGTGGCATGCGCAGCTCTTTTCCTCATAGGCCTTGAGGGACTCGCCCTCTTCGGAACGGTAAGCGGCCTGGCGGGCACGAAGGTCATCCCAGTCGACCAGGGTGGCATCGAAGTCGGGGCCGTCGACGCAAGCGAACTTGGTCACGCCGCCCACCTCGACGCGGCAGCAGCCGCACATGCCGGTGCCGTCAACCATGATGGGGTTGAGCGACGCGGTGATGGGGGTGTCGTACTTCTGGGCGGTGAGGGTCGAGAACTTCATCATCGGAACGGGGCCGACGCAGAAGACCTGGCTCACGGCCTTGTCCTGCAGCAGGCGCTCCAGCGGAGCGGTGACAACGCCCTGCTCGCCGTAGGAGCCGTCGTCAGTGGTGATGTGGATGTGGTCCTCGTCGAGGAGCTCGCGGAACTGGTTCTCCATGAGCAGGAGGTCCTTGGTGCGGGCGCCCATGATGGCGTGGACCTCATGACCGGTCTCGACCAGGTGCTTGGCGACCGGGAAGGCAATTGCCAGGCCGACGCCGCCGCCAATGACGGCACAGGGGCCCTCGGCCATTTCGGTGGGAACGCCCAGCGGGCCCACGACGTCGCGCAGCGACTCGCCGGCCTCGTAGGTGGAAAGCATCTCGGTGGTTTTGCCGATCACCATGAAGATGAACTCGACCCAGCCCTCGTCACCGTTCCAGCCGGCCAGGGTAAACGGGACGCGCTCGCCCGTCTCGTTGGCGCGAACCATGAGGAACTGTCCAGCGTGCGCATGCTTGGCGATTGCGGGCGCCTCGATGCGGAACTTGAACACCTTCTCCGAGAACTGCGTCTTCTCCAGGATCTTATACATAGAACCCCTCTCTTGTTAGGGCCGCCGAACCGTGCCTCCACGGAAATGGACGGTAGCCCGAATAAAACCGTACGCGCACAGGCGTTGTGCAGACATACGGTGCAAATTATACCCTCATGGACATGCTGTTTACGTGTGTCTTCGGCGGTTGGGAAAAGGGCTTATCCACTTCGACCTACCAAATAGGGACAGGTTTATTTTGGTCAGTTTTATCAGGTAAAACAGCAAAGGGGGCCGGCCTCGGGTTGTGATGAGGCCGGCCCCCTTTGGGGTGCTATGCGTGTATGGCGGCGCGCGGTTTATCGTGATGCCGCAACTGGGGCGTTTCCGCAGGTAAAACCTGCCAAAAAACCTGCCCCTAAATGATAGGTTTTAGTGCTTGCCGTTGGCGGAGGCGGCACCGTTGACGTGGTCGCGGGCATAGACCACGCCGTGCACAATCGCCAGGCCGGCGGCGTCGGCCGCGCGGGCACAGGTGTCCTGGAAATCCTCGGCCTCGCGGGCGCGCAGCTGCTTAAGCACGTAGTCGGCGACGGCCATCTTGCCGGGAGGGTTGCCGATGCCGGTGCGGATGCGGCTGAAGTCGCGGCTGCCCATCTTGTCGATGATGGAGCGCAGACCGTTGTGGCCAGCATGGCCGCCGCCCACCTTAACACGCACGTCGCCGGCGGGAATATCGAGCTCGTCGTGGATGACGAGCAGCTCCTCGGCCTTGATCTTGTACTCGCGGCAGAGCTTGGAGATGGGGCCGCCCGAGGTATTCATGTACGACTGCGGCTTGACCAGTACAATCTGGCGCTTACCGCCCTCTTCCTCGGGATCGTTGATGTTGATAAGCGCGACCTCGGCGCCGGCCTGGTTTTTCCAGTACGTGACGCCGGCCTGACGGGCCAACTCGTCGATCGCCTTAAAGCCGGCGTTGTGGCGGGTTTTGGCATAGTCCTCGCCCGGGTTGCCAAGCCCGGCAACCATGCGAATCTTAAGCGGCTGTGCAGCTGCCATAGGCTTCCTTTCGTTACATAAGAAGTTCGTTCAACGACAAAGGCTACCACGCCCGCCGAAGGCGAGGAAAGGGCACGGCAAAGTCATTTCAGAAAACAGCTGCCCCGAGACAGCAGGAAGCCCGGTAGGCCGGGAGGGGTTATCTAAGCCGACATCCCGCAGCCGCGAAGCGGCGAGGACGTCGGCGTGATAACCCCGCAGGCCTACCGGGCTTCCGGTGGGATGCGAGGGTCAAGCGACTACAGCGCGAAGTCGCCGCCGACGAGCGTGGAGACGGGCTCCTCGTGGTAAACGGCGGAGATGGCCTGAGCGAACTCCTCGGCGACCGAGATGGTCTTGATCTTGCCGCCGACCTCGACGGGAATGGCGTCGGTGACGAGGCACTCGACGATCGGGGCGTCGTTCAGACGCTCGATGGCCGGACCGGAGAAGATGCCGTGGGTGGCGCAGACGTAGATGTCGCCAGCGCCCATAGCCTTGAGCTCCTTGACGTTGGCGCACAGGGTGCCAGCGGTGTCGATCATGTCGTCGTTGATGATGCAGGTCTTGCCCTTGATGTCACCGATGATGCCCATGACCTCGGCGGCGTTGTGGCGCGGACGGCCCTTGTGGGCGATGGCCAGGTCGCAGCCGAGCATGTCGGACAGCTTCTTGGCGGCCTTGGCGCGGCCCACGTCGGGGGAGACGACAACCAGGTTGTCGGTGTCGAAGTTCATGGCGTTGTAGTACTGGCCAAACAGCGGCAGTGCGGACAGGTGGTTGACCGGGATATCAAAGAAGCCCTGGATCTGACCCTGGTGCAGGTCGAGGGTGATGATGCGGTCGACGCCGGCGCGCTCGAGCAGGTTGGCGACGAGGCGGGCGGTGATGGGCTCGCGCGGGCCGGCCTTGCGGTCCTGGCGGGCATAGCCGTAGTGGGTGATGACGGCGGTGATGGAGCGGGCGGATGCGCGCTTGGCAGCGTCGGTGGCGATGAGCAGCTCCATGAGCATGTCGTTGACGTTGCCGCCGGCCACGGACTGAATCAGGAAGACGTCGGCGCCGCGGACGGTCTCGTCGTAGCGGGCGTAAATCTCACCGTTGGCGAACTGCTTTAGCGTAAGGCCCGAAAGCTCGACCCCAAGGTACTCAGCGATCTTCTGAGCGAGGGGACGGTTGGAGGAACCGGAATACACGCGGATGGACTTGCGCATATTCTCCGACTTCTCGGGATCATTAATCGGCATTACCCTTCTCCTTTATACATCGAATGCCATATAGATGCCTTTTTGCATTGTAACCGTGCGGCGGGGTTAATCGGGTCTTGATAACGTCTTTACCGTCAACGGACACGAACCGACCACTCATCCGGTCGCGCAGGTCACGATAGAAAAAGGAGCCGTCCCCATGGAACAGCTCCTTTTGTGCTTGGTGAAACGTTATGCCTCGTCGTCCTCGTGCAGACGACGGCGATAATCGGCGGCCCAGCCCTCAATATTTACCTGACGGGCGCGGCCCAGACCGAGTGCGTCGGCCGGGACCGGCTCGGTGATGACGGAGCCGGCGGCCACGAGCGCACCGTCGCCAATCTGGGCGGGCGCGACCATCATGGTGTCAGAACCGATGAAGGCATCCTTGCCGATGACGGTCTTGTGCTTGTGGACGCCGTCGTAGTTGCAGGTGATAGAGCCCGCGCCTACGTTGACGCCGGAGCCCATGGTGGTGTCGCCGATGTAGGACAGGTGGGGCACCTTGGAACCCTCGCCGATCGTGGACTTCTTGATTTCCACGTGCGTACCGGCCTTGGAGCCGTCGAGCATGTGGGTGCCCGGGCGCAGGTAGGCGCGCGGGCCGCAGTCGACGCCGTTCTCGATGACGGCCTCAATGGCGATGGTCTCATCGATGGTGCAGCCGCTGCCGACGGTGGTGTCGGTGAGGCCGCTGTTGGGACCGAGCTGGCACTCCTCGCCCACGGTGACGTGGCCGATCAGGTGCGTCTGCGGCCACACGACGGTATCGCGGCCGATAACGGCATCGGGGCCGATCCAGGCCTGTGTGGGGTCGATGAAGGTAACGCCCTCGGCCATCCAGTGCTCGTTGATGCGGTCGCGCGCGATGGCGGTGAGCTGTGCGAGCTGGATGCGGCTGTTGACGCCCAGGCCGTCGCGGTAGTCGTCGCAGTGGAAGATGGAGACAGCCTGGCCGTGGCCTTTGAGGATCTCGAGCATGTCGGGCAGGTAGTACTCGGATTGCGCGTTGTCGTTGCCGATCTCGTTGATGTGGGCGGCGAGCTGCGTGCCGTCAAATGCGTAGCAGCCGGCGTTGCACTCGAGCAGCGTGGCGGCCTGCTCGGGCGTGCAGTCCTTCTGCTCGATGATGCGCTCGATCTGACCATCGGCGCCCAGCTTGATGCGGCCGTAGCCGAAAGGATCGGGCGGGGTCATGGTCATGACGGTGCAGGCGAGCTCGCCGGTGGCGACGGTTTGCGCGAACTTGGCGACGGTGTCGGCGGTGATGAGCGGCAGGTCGCCGTTGAGCACGACGACGGGGCCTTGCGTGATGCCGCAGGCCTCGAGCGCGACCTTTACGGCGTGGCCGGTGCCCAGGCGTTCGGTCTGCTCGACGCACTCGACCTTGGTGGCGCTGTTGGCGTAGGCGCCGTCGATGAGGGCGCGCATCTCGTCGGCGTGGCTGCCGATGACGACCACGACGCGGCTGCAGCCGGCCTTGATGGTAGCGTCGACGATCCACTGGACCATGGGCTTACCCAGGATCTTGTGCGAAACCTTGCAGTGGTTCGACTTCATGCGGGTGCCCTCGCCGGCAGCGAGGATAATTGCGGTTGCGTCCATGTGATCTCCTGTTACGTTATAGAGACGTGTGTTTGGAAACGATACACGGCGCAATATGATACCGCAGGCATATGACGAGCGCGTAACGATTGGTTTGCGGCGGTTGAGGCTTGCGCCGCCGGCGTGGCGTTTGCACTGCGTGCGTGCGGCGTTGGCGGTGCTGCGGAGCTGTTGTTTGAGCGAGGGAACGGGGGTGCCCGTGGATAACATACGAGAGGAGTTTGGCGGCGGGCCCGTCGCGGCATTCTCGATGTCGCATCCGGCTGTGCCGGCACTCTATATAGTGCTGACGCTGGGGCTCACTATGTTCTCGATGCAGCCGGTACTGATCGCGCTGTCGCTCGCAGGCGGGCTGGCGTATGGATTTGCGACGCGTGGGGCTGCCCGCACGCTGGGCGCGCTCCGCTGGCAGCTGCCGGTGATTTTGATCGTCGCGCTGCTCAATCCGCTGTTTAGCGCCTCGGGTTCGACGGAGCTGTTCCGTATTGGCATGCGCGCGGTGTATCTGGAGAGCATGGTATACGGCCTGTGCATGGGCGGGCTGTTTGTGGCGAGCGTGTTGTGGTTTGAGGCGGCGGCATCGATGCTCGAATACGACAAGGTACTCGCGCTGCTGGGCAATGCCGCGCCGGTGATTGCGCTCATGATCTCGATGTGCATGAGGCTTATCCCGCAGTTTTTGCGCCGCGGTCGTACGGTGCTGGCGGTGCAGGATGCGATTGATGTGCCGGGCAGCGCGCCGGCCGACCCCGTGCGTTCGCGTTTGCGGGCATCGAGTGTGTTGATGGGCTGGGGCATGGAAGATTCGCTGGAGCGCGCGGACGCGATGCGCTCGCGCGGGTGGGGTGCCGCGACGCGTCGTACGACGTATGCGCGGTATCGACTGGGGCGCAGCGACGTTGCCGCGCTGGCTGGGCTTGCGGTGTTTGGTGCCGCCGCGGTGGCGGTGGCATGGACCGCGACAACGCAGTATTCGTTTTATCCGCAGCTCTCGGTGCCGGCGCCGTGGCGGGGCTATGTCGTGTACGCTGCCTGGATGATGCTGCCTTGCGCGTCGCACGCGATTGATGAGAAGAGGTTTGGCTGATGGCTCGGTTGGATAGGGGCCCGGTGCCGGGCGCGGCGTGCGGCCCGGATATTCCGGCGATTGAGGTGCAGGGCCTTAGTTTTGCCTATCCCGGGGCCGAGGCACCGGTGCTCGAGGGGCTTGATTGGCGTGTTCCCCAAGGTGCATTTGCGCTGCTTGTTGGCGGTACCGGTTCGGGCAAGTCGACGCTGCTGTCGCTGCTCAAGCCCGAGATCGCGCCGGCGGGCGAGCGCACTGGTGATGCGCGCGTGCTGGGCGAGAACGTTGCCGACATGGACGTGCGGGCATCGGCGGAGCGCGTGGGCTATGTGTTCCAGGATCCCGAGAACCAGATCGTGTGCGAAACCGTGTGGCACGAGATGGCGTTTGGCCTGGAAAACTTGGGGCTAGCACGTGATGAGATGCGCCGTCGCGTAGCTGAGACCAGCTATTTCTTTGGTCTGGAGGACTGGCTTCATCGCGATACCGATACGCTTTCGGGCGGCCGCAAGCAGCTGCTGTCGCTTGCCGCCGTCCTGGCGCTGCGTCCGCGTGTGCTGCTACTCGACGAGCCCACGTCTCAGCTCGATCCCGTTGCCGAGAAGAATTTTCTGCACGCGCTGTTTCGCGTGAACCGTGAGTTGGGCTGCACGGTTGTTGTGGCTACGCATCAACCGCGTCCAATGCTCGAGTATGCGACGTGTGCGTACCGGATTGAGGACGGTCGCGTGCGCGAGGTGGCGGATATGGCTTCTTTGGGACGCCGAGAATCGTTGTTTTCCGACGACATGTTGGGGTGGGGTGCCGTCCGATGTGCAAAAAACGGAGTATTCAGCAGGCGTGAGGACAATTTGGGCTCTCTGGAGCCGCCCGGGGACGTATCGAGCGCGAAAAAAAGTTCGGAATTGGACAAATCGTCCGAATTTGTGGCGCAAACGTCGCTCGAGAACGGCTCGGAAGCCTTCCCGCGCACGGATGGGAGCAGAATACTCCAAAAAATGCACGGCGGGTCGGCTACCACCCTGGCAGGGAGCTGGTTTCGCTACGATCGCGCGGGCGGTTGGGTGCTGCGCGGGCTCGACGTGGCGTTTTCGGCCGGTGCGGTGCATGCGGTCGTGGGCGGCAACGGATGCGGTAAGTCGACGATGCTCTCGGTGCTGGCGAAGACCGCCAAGCTGCAGCGCGGCCGCATGGTGCGCGGAGCGGCCTCGGCGGCGCTGCTGCCTCAGAACCCCAAAGCATTGCTGGTTGCCGAGACGGTTCATGATGAGCTGATGGAATGGGCCTCGACCTGCGGATATGACGAGAACTTGGCGCGGGAGCGTGCGGCGAGCTTGGGGCTGTCGGGTCTGGATGGGCGCCACCCCTACGATCTTTCGGGCGGACAGCGCCAACTGCTTGCGTTGGCAAAGCTACTGCTAATCGGCCCCGAACTGCTATTGCTCGATGAGCCCACCAAGGGTCTGGACCTGGCCAGCCGCCGCATTATCGCCCGCGCCCTGCGCGACCATGCGCGGGCTGGCGGCACCGTCATCATGGCAACGCACGACCTGGATTTTGCCGAGCAGGTAGCCGACGACATCGCCATGATGTTTGATGGCGAGATCGCCTGCATGGAGCCGCCGACCGACTTCTTTGCCGACAACGTGTTTTATAGGGCGTGAGCGGGTTCGCGGGCGAGAACGGTCTTACTGCTTGAGCGCCGTGTACTGCTGAAGGAGCGCCATGAGCCCAACGCGGCTGTTGACCTGTGTTTTTCGAAAGATGTTCTCCAGATGCTTTTTAACGGTGCCAGTGCTGATGGAGAGCTCTTCGGCGATGGCCGCGTTGTCCATGCCCGATAACACGCAACGACACACATCGATTTCGCGCGCTGAGACGTCGTAGTCGTGAGCAAATACGATTTCAGACGAGCTGCGGTCGGCGCGCACGCGCCATTTTGATAGTCGGTTCGTGAGGTGTGGTTCGATGAGCTCAAGGATTTGAACTTCGCGATCGCTAAAGTCGCCCTCTTCTTTCTTGCGATTAAGATTGAGCGATCCCAAAAAGCCCTCGTCATTAAAGAAACTGACGTTGACGACGTGGCGGCCGCCAAGATAATCCTTCATATAACTGCTGTCGATATCGCCAGGGCTGAGCTGATCGGACTCGCGCAGCACCGTCGAGCGCGTAAGATTGCGGTGGGCGACGATCATGTCCTGCTGCCAGTACTTTTCGGTGTAGAGCTCGAGCATCCCGGCGGGGACATCGATGCCAAGAGGGTCAAGAAAGACGCGCGTTTTCCATTCTTGCGGGGTGGATACGAGATCCCTGGAAAGGTCGCTCAGGAAAAATGCAGCCGACTCGTAGGGGATGAGAAAACGCAGCTTTTTGAGGACGGTCGAGCGAAACTCGCGGTCGCTGTCGATGGAATTAATCGAAAGCACGAGATCGTTTAAGCAGAGCCATTCAGAATCGGACAAAAAGCTCAAGATGACCTCCGATGAGATTGCATAGTGGTTTAGCTGGCATTTTAGTTAATTTGCGTAGAGATACTACTCCTTTTTTCGAATGATGATAAGCCGTTAGCCGAATGGTTTCGGTGAGGGGCCAATCGCAAAATATGAATACCTAAGAGCCAGGGCCCGGTTCTCCAAGCTGTTTGATTATTCCGACTTATTAAAGGAGTCATCATGGAAGAGAAGCTTCCTTCATGGCGTTGGGCGATTGTTTCAGTCGTTTGCTTGCTGTGCTTTATGGCTAACTACATGCAGTACCAGGTCTCAGCACTCGCCGTCGAGGTCATGCCTATGCTCAATATCGATACCGTCGGCTTTTCGATGCTGTTCCTCGTTCCTATGCTTACCGCCGTTTTCTTCTCAATTCCGCTGGGTGCCCTTGGTGACCGTATCGGTTCTAAGAAAGTTGTCACGGTTTGCACCGCAATTTCGGTTGCCGGCGGTTTTCTCCGTTGCTTTACGCTCGATTCGTTCACGATGCAGATGACATCGATGTTCCTGATTGGCATGGGAATCTCGGCACTCAACGCCAACCTCATCAAGGTGCTCGGCACCTGGTTCCGTGAACAGACTGGTTTCGCCATGGGCTTGTTCTACGCGGCTTCGTGCGTTGCCATCGTTGTCGCTCAGATCTGCGCTGGCTTGTTCGGCAGCGTCTTTAACTCTTATATGGTCGCTGCTGTCGTCATGACCATTTCCTGGGTTCTTTGGATTGTGCTTGACCGAGATGTGCCCGAGGGGCAATCGCTCCCCGAGCCCGAGCCCGTGCTCGACTACCTCAAGGTTGCTATCAAGAGTCCTGGCGTGTGGCTAATCTCCATCGGCGTCGGTTTTGGACTTGCCTCTACCACTGCCTATGCCGGTTTCCTGCCTCAGGCGCTTCAGCTTGGCAAGGGCATAGACGTCGCCACTGCTGGTTTCATGGCCGCAATTGTTACCGTTGGCAGCTTTTTCGGCTGCATCGTTGGGCCTGCGTTCTGCGATAAGCTTGGAAAGTTCAAGGGTTTTCTCATCGTCACTACTCTCATCGGTGCCATATCGATGTTCGTGACGTGGTACACCCCGGTTGGTTTCCTTCTGTGGACGATTTTGGTCATCAATGGCTTCTTTACCGCCATCAACGGCCCGATCATGCAGTCCATGCCTGTCCTCCTTCCCGAGATTGGTGATAAGTATGCTGGCTCCGCTGGCGGTATCGTAGGCACCATTTCCCTGCTCATGAGCTATTTCCTGCCTATCGGTATCTCCGCCATTGCCGGTGCCGATTACACTATGAACATGGGTCTCGAGAGCCTCTGCTTCCTGCTTTCCGTGGTTCCGGTTTTCTTCCTGCCCGAGCTCGGCCGCAAGGCCATGCAGGCTGCCGCCGCCAAGGACGGTGAGTAGCCATGGAATCGGTGGTTCCCGCCGATATCGTCCTTAAGACGACGGCGCTGTTTACGGCCGAGGAACTTGAGCCTCGCGCTGGGTGCGTTGCAGTTCGCGGCAGCGAGATTGTGGCCGTGGGCTCTCCCGACAAGGTGCAGCCGTTTATCGGTCCCGATACTGAGGTTATTGACGCCGGCAACAAACTGGTCATGCCCGGATTCAACGATTCACACATGCATTTTGCGCTTGGTTCAATCCAGAAGGATGAAGACTTCTGTTGCGATCTGATGTTCCTGCCGAGTGAGCAGGCTTGCGTGGATGCTGTGGCAAAGTTTGCTGCCGAACACCCTGACAATCCGTGGATTTACGGCCAGGGTTGGTATTCGCCTGCATGGGAAAACCCGATTGACCCTGATTGCCGCAGCCTCGATGCGCTCGATATCGACCGCCCAATCGTGCTTTCGGATTTTTCGATGCACGTGGTGTGGTGCAATACCGCCGCGCTTAGGGCGGTTGGTATTGATCGCAATACCCCGACGCCTGAAGGTGGCCTTATCCGCCACTTTGACAACGGCGAGCCCAATGGCTTTCTGTCTGAGCCCCAGGCGACGAACATCTTGCTCGATGTTGTGCTCAACAAACCGGACCTTGATGCGTCGTTGCTCAAGTCGATGCGCAAGTTTAACAAGCTCGGCATAACTTCGATCGGTGATATGTATCCTTTGGGCGTGACCACGCCCGGCGTGTACGACATCTATGACCGTCTGGCGAGCGAGGACCTGAGTACGCTGCGTATTAGCTACTATTCTGCGCTCGACGCTCCGATGGCAGAGTCGCAGGCCCTGCGTGTGCGTCATCACGGCGAGCGCGTCCGAATGGCGGGTCTCAAGTACATTTTGGACGGCTGTCCCGAGGCGTACACGGCCTACATGCATGAGCCGTATCTTAACGCTCCTACGGGGAAGGACTTTCGCGGCGAACCAGCATGCAACCAGGAGACGCTTGACCGCATGATGCTCGAGGCCAGCAAGAATGGCTTCGATGTTCGTATTCATGCCATCGGCGACGCATCGGCCACGATGATTGTCGATGCCGTCGAGCGTGCCGAGGAGGTGTGCGGCAACAAGGGGGCGCGTTTTGCTATCGAGCATACAGATAACCTGAAGCTCGAGGATATTGCTCGCATGAAGCGCCTGGGCATTAATGCTGCGGTCCAGCCGCAGCATCCCATCGGAGGCCTTGGGCAGGGCGTGTACGAGGAGTCTCTTGGCGAAGAGCGCATGAGCCACATGTGGCGCTATAGGGAAGAGGCCGATGGCGGAATCCACTTAGGGCTTGGTACTGACTGGCCTGCGGTGATGTCAATCGATCCTATCGATACCGTGTATGCTGCGGTGACGCGTAGCGAGTTTGACGGGCACCCGGCGGAGGGATACTTCCGCGAGAATGCCCTGACGCTCGGCGAGACGCTGCAAGCGCACACGCTCGGCTCAGCATATGTCGAGGGCTTTGAGCGCCGTTTGGGCAGCCTTGCCGCCGGCAAGCTTGCCGATATCGTCATCCTGTCGGGCAATCCGTTTGAAATGAACCCGATGGCGCTTCGCGATCTCGAAGTCGAGACGACGATCTTTAACGGACGCGTCGTCTATCGCAAGGATGAAGCATAGATAGGGTGATGAACGTGAGCAAAGGGACGGTCGAAAAATATGCCCTGCTGTTTGTGGTGTGCGGCATCGTGTTTGCTGCGAACTACGCGCAGTATCAGGTGTCGGGATTGACACATCTGGTTGTGTCGGACCTGCATCTGACCTCGGCCGAGTTTTCAGCCGTCCTGTTTGCCCCGTTTGTTCCTGCCGTTGTATTCGGCATGCCTGTCGGCGTTTGCGCCGATCGATATGGCGTGAAGGCGCTCGTATTCATCGCGTCGGCGATTTCTGCAATTGCAGCGGCTGCTCGCGCGGAGTGCGCATCGTTTGCGACGCTGTTCACGGCGACCATGCTTCTGGGTGCGGCACCATGCGTCGTGAATGCCATCGTTCTAAAAGTGCTTGGTTCCGCTTTTGGCGGAGAAACCGATAGGGCCATGGGATGGTTCTACGCTGCGGGGTCGGGCGGAATCGCCTGCTCGCTTGCAACCTCTCCTCTCTTTGCAACGCCCGGACGAGCATATGCCCTTGCCGCGGTTTTGTTTGCCGTGTTTGGATTGCTGTGGCTGCTGGTTGCGCCGTCGGCAGATGTTCTGCAGGCTGCAGATGGCTTTGGCGTTCAGGGCGCGGAGCCTGCTGCATCGTCGGCAAGTGCGTTTGCGGCGGTAATCAAGATGCCGATAGTTTGGCTCGTGGCGATACTGCTTGGAGTTGCCCTTGCATCGGCTACGGCGTACTCGGGTTATCTTGTTTCAGCGCTTGAGGCTTCAACTGAACCCAAGGCTGCTGGACTTCTCGCCTCTTTCGTGACGCTTGGATCGATTGTCGGCAGCGTGGCTGGACCCTATGTGCGGGCGCAATTTGGCGATTATCGCGTGTTTATGGCCATCTCCGCAATGGCGGGAAGTGCCCTTATGTGGGCAGGAGAGGCTTTTGTCTCCCATCCTTCTGTGGGGCTGATGTTTGCGATCGGCGTTTCGAGCTCCGTCGCTGGTCCGGTCGTTCAGTCGCTGCCCTACATGCTGCCCGAGGTGCGCGAGGGACTTGCGGGAAGCGCCGGCGGCGTGGTGAGCACCGTTTCACTGGGACTTACGTTTTTGATTCCCGTGGCCCTCTCCTTCTGCATTGGCGAGAGCTACGAAACGCTGCTTTTTGGGTGCGCTGTTCTGTTTGGCGCGACGGCGCTGGTGTCGCCATTCCTGCCGTCTCCCGATTCACTTATGTAATATTCGCTTCCGCCCTTTGGGCCTGGCCGACAAGGGCAAAAGGAGTTGGTCTACTTGACACTAAAAAAGAGTACCGCTGTGACCATTCTCAACGGCATCGTTAATCCTCTATTCATGTGTTCATTTCTGCCGATTGTTGAGGGAAAGCCTGGCTTAGATTTTCAGGGACTTACTGGTTTCTGGGGGCAGCTTATTCTGGCCATCGGTATTGCACAGTTCGTGGGTTTTTTGCCGCTCTTTGGCAAAGCAATTGAGACGTGCGTTGAGTTTTTTGGTTTTGATCGGAACACTCCGGGCGCACGGATTTGCGGAACCGTTGTGGGCGCTACTCTGCTCTTCTGCATTATCGGGCTATTTGAAGTCGCGTTTCAGTCAGGCGTTGGCGTTATCGACGGTGTGCCGTTTTTCTCGCGCTGGGTTCGCCTCGTGGTGGGCGGATGGGCCTTTGTCGTTGTGGGCGGCTTGCTGTTTGATCCTTTTGTCGCGGCCATTGCCGCTAAAGTTACGGGCGAATAGCGCCAAGACCGGTCGCGTGGCGAAAGCCTGATCGACTGGCAGCCAAGGTCGGCCGGGGGATTGGTCGGCCTCATTTTGCCCGTGCTACCATAAACGGACATTCGTTTGATGGGGGCTGCCGTTGTCACGCGTCTTGCAACATATGGAAATCCCGCTGCTGCTGGCGGTTCCTGCGGTGATGGCTGCGGCGTTGCTGGCGGGCGTTGAGCAGGCAGCGTTGGCCATGCTGGTTGTGGTGGCGCTGGTGCTTGCGCTGTTCTTTGCGGGTTACGAGGCTTCGCGCCCGGGCCTGCGCCAGATTATGCCCACGCTGGTGTTGGCGGCGTTGGCCGCGGCGGGGCGCATCTTGTTCGGTCCCATTCCCGACTTTAAACCGGTGAGTGCCATCGCCATTATCGCGGGGGCGACGCTTGGTCGCCGCAATGGTTTTATGGTTGGCGCGCTGGCGGCGCTGACCAGCAATTTCTTTTTTGGACAAGGCATGTGGACGCCGTGGCAGATGTATGCCTGGGGGCTGGTTGGCTATGTTGGCGGCGCGCTAGCGTATGCGGGTGCGTTCGACCGCGTCGACGGCACCGTGCGCATGCCAGTACTGCTGGCGTACGGCTTTGCGTCGGGCCTGCTCTATGGCGTCGTGATCAACGCATATGACATCATTGGTTTTGTACAGCCGCTTACTTGGGCGGGTGCCGTGGCGCGTCTTGCCACGGCAGTGCCGTTCGATATTACGCACGGCCTTGCGACCTGCGTGTTTTTGGCCGCCTTGTACAAGCCTTGGTGTCGTCGCATTAACCGTGTCGTCGTGAAATACAGGCTGTAGGGCTGGTTGCGTCGGGGCGGGAATCAATACTGCCGAAGTGTCATTTCAAAACTATGCCGGTTTACGGGGCTAGATTGGCGCAGGCAGACCATGCCGGCTTTTTTCGAAATAGAGTAAGCCGTTCACCTGCGGTTTTATTATCTCGGAATTGCGTATGGTTGGGGGTTCGCGATTCAGCCCCGTAAACCGGCATAGTTTTGGAATGGCCGGCTGATATGACGGGCATCGTGGCCCTCAGAGAGCCAAATTGATCCATTTTCTTCCGTCCCCAGATGTCCCCAGGGAATCAGTTGACGGCGCTTGCCACGAAACTGGCCCATCTACTACGTTTAGCTTGATACTCCCGACCATGACCGCGTTTTATGAAAAACCGCAGGCTTTCTACCTGCGGTTTTCTTTTTGCGTTGTTCGCTGTGGTTGAGGGTGGTGGCTTAAACGTAGTAGATGGGCGTGTTTCGTGGCGGATGGGTCACGCGGACACCCTCACGAGGCCCAAAATGATCCGTTTTCCTTCGTCTCCGGGGGCAGCTGGAGTTAGAGCTCCAACGTAAGGGTGACGGGGCAGTGGTCGCTGCCGAAGATGTCGCCGCGGATGCCGGTGTCGCGTACGTTGTCGGCGATTGCGTCGCTTACCAGGAAGTAGTCGATGCGCCAGCCTGCGTTGTTCTTGCGGGCATTAAAGCGATAGCTCCACCAGCTGTAGACGCCCTCGACGTCGGGGTTTGCCGCGCGCCAGGTATCGGTAAAACCGGCGTCGAGCAGCTCGGTAAACTTGCCGCGCTCTTCGTCCGAAAAGCCCGCGTTGCCGCGGTTGGACTTGGGGTTCTTAAGGTCGATCTCCTCGTGCGCCACGTTAAAGTCGCCGCAGGTCACGACGGGCTTGCCGCACTCGTGCTCGAGCGCGTTCAAAAAGCCGCGGTAAGCATCGTCCCAGGCCATGCGCACGTCGATGCGGGCGAGTTCATTTTGGGCGTTGGGCGTATAGACGTCGACAAACCAAAACTTGTCGAACTCGAGCGCGCAGACGCGGCCCTCGGTTACGGCTTGGGCGACGAGTGCGGCCACCTCACCCTCGCCGGCGTAGGGTAGCAGCGCGTCGGCGTGCAGCACGCGCAGCGGTTCCTGGCGGCTAAAGACCGCAGTGCCCGAATAGCCTTTACGCTCGGCGTAGCTCCAGGTTTGGTGATAGCCGGGCAGGTCAATATCGACCTGGCCTTCTTGCAGCTTGGTCTCTTGCAGCGCCAGGATATCGACGTCGAGTTCTTGCGCGATCTGGATAAAGCTCGGGTCCTTTTTGAGCACGGCGCGCAGGCCGTTGACGTTCCACGAGGCGAAAGTGTAAGTCTGAGGCATGGTGTCCTTTCGACGGGGTTGGCAGGCTTAAGATCTGTCTCTTATACACATCTCCGAGCCCACGAGACGCGTAGTA
>UQQL01000045.1 GCA_900543275.1 uncultured Collinsella sp.
TCGCTATTTATTCAGTCCAAGTTTCGGGGCGCAGTTCACAGGCACCTTTGTGGTGTTTTTTTACCTGCAAAAATATGAATATGAGACATTTGTCACCTGCCGTTTTGGTGCTCAAAGGCATATGAATGTGATGCTGAGCAGAGCAGAACGGAGGGGGTGCACCTATGGCGTCTCGGGGTTGCGCGTCTAATAAAATTGCGGGCGCGCTTATCGCCGTGGTGGTCTTTGCCGCGGCGGTGACACTCATGCGAGTTTACGTTGCCGGCGACCATGGCGCTCAGGGGAAGACTGCCGCGCAAGTGTCGCTCAACGACTGCGCTGCCGTTCCGGTGGCGGTCAAGCTTATCGAGGACGGGGAGGCGCGGACGGTCTATGAGACCGACGATGCCGAACTGGTCGCATCGACTTTTGCCGCGCTCGATGGCTGCACCGTGGGGGATGCGGTGGATGAGCGGATGAGCGATGCCGGCCGAACGCTCGTCTTTGTCTATACGGATGGCTCGGAGCAATCGGTAGAACTTGAGGGCAAAAACATCGTGCTCGATAAGACGGCGTATCGACTTAACGGTGCCGATGAGTTATGGCGGCAGCTTGCCGCGATCAAAAACAGCTAACGAAATTAGGGATGTACGGGATGAGTGACTTGAGATTCTGCCCGGCGTGTGGGGCGCAGCTGCCTCGGGTCGCCGGCGTGCCGGTGCGATTTTGCCCGGGGTGCGGCGTCCGACTTGAGGGCGTTGTGGGCTACTCGGGCGCCGTGGGGGCTACAGATGGGGCGACTGCCGATGGCGATGCGGACGAAGGCGGCGACCCGAGCGTGGACGCGCCGGCCGATGCGCCGGTGGAGACTGCCGGCGTCGCGTCGTCTCGTGACGCGGCCACGACGGATACGCCTCACATCGGTGACCTTGAGCTTCATGCCGCATGCGATACCTCTGGCGGGCAGGCGCTCGCGCAGGTAGCGCTGCCGCGGGGTTGGCGAATCGAAGAGGCGCATCTTGAGCGCAGCGGTAGCTTCGACTGCCCGATTTCGGTTGGCGTGACGGCAGCGGGTCCGATGGGCGAGCGGATTATGTACCACTCCGAGCTCTGCTACGTGGATGCGGGTGCCGTTGCCAAGCGTATCCCCACGCAAACCGAGCACAAGGCGTTTATGCACGTGGAGGCAGCTTGCGACGAGCTGGCTCAGGCCTGCGCGGCACAGCTGGGCGCACGGGCGGAGGTTGTGGCCGAGCAACCGTACCCATCGAGCGCGGCGGTCGATATCGAGCGCGAACGTGCCCGCGTAAAGCGCGAGGCGGCAAACGAATTTGCGATTCAGGGCTTTTCGATGGAGCCGAGCAATGTGATCTATGAGTGCCGCATGCGTCGATATCGGCTCGCGGGCGCCCCAGTGTCCACCGAACTCGCGGTGGCGGCCAAAGTCGAGGGCTATGTGGCCTCGATCGGCGGCGTCGCGGGCTCTATGGGTAAAGGCATTGCCGCTGGGGCCGAGGCGCTGCTGGGCGCGGGCCTTTCGAGTGGGCTGATCGGCGGTGTTTTGGGCAAGCGCCTGCGCGAGCGCCAGGCGGCGGCAGCGGCGGGACAGGGCGTCGCGCAAGAACAGCCCACGGGTCGAGACGGTTGCCCGGACGGAGCGTCGTTCGAGCTGGGCGCGGCCGACCTGCTGCAGTGGCGTATCAGGGACAGCTTCTGTTTGGTTGCGCCAGAAGGTCGCCTGGACGAGGCAGCCACCACGGCGCTTGCATCAATGGCGTCGACTCTGCGGCTCAATCCGGCGATTGCACGCGAAGCGTCAGCTCAAAAGCAACAGATGGTGCTTGAACAGCGCCAACGCACGCAGATGAACATTGCCCAGCAGCAACAGCAGTTTGCAGCCTGGCAACAGATGCATGCCTCGCAACAGGCGGCGTTCGACAGCTACCAGCAGGCGTGGTTCGATCGCAGCGACCGTCAGCACGCCGCGAATATGGCTGCCAGCGCCGCCAATTTTTCCAGCGCGGGCGTAGGCACGGGTGCGGCCTCGTATTCCGATGCCATTCGCGGGGTCAACCATTACGTCAGACCCGACGGCACCGATGTCGAGGTCTCGGTGATGGCCGACCAGGCCTGGGTCAACGGTTCGGGCGATGTGATCGGCACACGCGATGGCTTTGAACCCGGTTTTGGCTGGACGGAGCTGCCTCGTCAATAGCGTGAGGCGGCTTATGTGTGAATCGATGCCGGGTGTGTTTCTCGGCATTGTGCTAAAGAACGGGAAAGGAACAATGATGAGGGAGACGGTACTTTCGCGCACGGCATTTGTCGCGGCGGCGGGAACGGCGCTGCTGACGCTTGTGGGGTGCGGCGGACAGCGGACGCAGGATGCGACGGGTTTTAACGACGACCGCCCGGTAAAGGACAAGATGGATGCGGGCGCGACGTCGGGCGATTCCGGCGACGCGGACAGCGGCTCGGCGGATGCGTTCGATACGTGGTCGGATGATTGCTGGGATGCGCACCGCAACATCAGCATCGCGGCGCTCCTCGAGCTTAAGGGCTGGCAGTTGCAGGAGTTTGCCTCGCAGCAGGGCTATGCCTGGCAAGACGCGCTCGAGATGTACGAGGACGAGGCGGGACACGTGCTCAGCGTCTGCAATATCAGCAAGGACGGCGCGACCGAATGGCTCGGCGAGGACGAAATCGGAAAGCTCGACAAGGGCGGCACCGGAAGCACCGTGATGTTCACGCTGCAACTTTCGGGCTATTCGAGCTGCGAGGATGTTATCGCGGGCTTTTCCGTGCCGGTCGAGGACCGGGCGCAGATTACTTCGGGCTCATGGATCGCGTGCGTATACGGTTCCAACATGGCGCGGCACGTTGCCATGGCGAGCCCGATGGAAAACGGTGACTACCGCTTGGATCTCATTACCGAGGAGGCTATCAAGACCGGTAGGTTTACCCAGGGCGGCGGTGCTCCGACGATAGACGAATTTTGGCAGGAAAAGACTGGACGCGCGCTCGGCTAGGTGCGACGTGGCCAATACCATAGCGAGGAACGAACATGATGAATGAAGTGACGATGAACCGTGCGGCCTTTGTGGCGGGCGCGGGTGCGCTGGCTTGTGCGCTGGCTGGCTGCTCGGGCGGATTGGGCGGCGCGGGCGGTGCCAAGAAGGCGACCACGGCGGACGCCGCCTGTGTAGACGACAACGCCAACGTGACGGTCTATGCTGCGATCAACTTGGACGGCGCCGACCTGGTGCGCCTGCTCAAGCATCAAAACTATGAGTGGCAAGGCGAGAGCGTGGGCTACGGTGCCGCCGATGACGCGGGACTTTTCGCTTTTACCTTTTCTAAGATTTCGGATGACGTGGACGAACTTGCGAACAGCGCGATACCGCTTTCGGAGTCCGAGTACGAGGAACTTGAGCCGGGCGGCGGAGACGATAGCGTGGCGATTTTGCTCTCGGTGGGCGGCTATACGACGGGCAATCGTGCGCTCACCGGCGCAATCGGCGATGCGGCGATAGTGCAGGAGAAGTGCACAATCGACGATTCCGTGTATTGGCTGGTCAAGGCGCTCGACGGCAGCCGTTACGTGATTTCGGCCTACGACACCGAAGATGATGGCGACAGCGTGCATGACATCTATATCTATAGTGAGTCTTTTATTCACACCGGTTATCTGAGCGGCGGCGACCAAATCGATATTGACGAACTCTGGAGCCGCCTGACCAATGCCTCGTAGCGCACCAAAACCACCACAAAGGGGACAGTGAGGCGGGACTTTTTGACCGCCTGATGGGTCGAGCGTCACAACTCGTGCGTTACAGCAGCTCGCCGTGGCGGGCGATGTAGCGGCGCTTGGCCAGTTGGGTGAGCGCGATGTAGGCGGCGACAATGCCGATGAGCAGCGCGAAGAAGATTGGCGGCAGCGGCATGAGACCCAGCGCATCGGCGATGGGGCTTGCCGGCAGCCAGGTGACGAGCACCAGGCCTAGCACGGTGAGGAGGCACAGCGCGGGCGCGGCGTGGTCGCGCGGGCGTGGCAGGCGCGGGGAGCGCAGCATGTGGACCACGAGCGTCTGCGACCACATGGACTCGACAAACCAACCGCTCTGGAAGAGCGCCGTAAAGGCCGCCATGCCTGCGACGTCGCCTATAGCGGCAAGCTCTGCCCAGCTTGCGCCCACGGCGGCGGGGCACACCACAAAGAAGAGCGCGGCGAAAGTCACGATATCAAACAGTGAGCTCACGGGACCCAACTCGAGCATAAAGCCCTTAATGGACGCGGCATCCCAGGCGCGCGGACGGGCAGTCCAGGCGTCATCGACGGTGTCCCACGGCAGCGCGATGCACACGATCTCGTAGACCAGCGACAGCAGCACCAACTGCAGAGCGCTCATGGGCAAGAATGGCAAGAACAGGCTCGCGACGGTCACGGATAGCACGTTGCCAAAGTTGGAGCTCACCGTGGTCTTGAGGTACTTGAGCAGGTTGCCGTAGGTGCGGCGGCCTTCGATGATGCCGCGCTCGAGCACGCCCAGGTCTTTCTGGAGCAAGATGATGTCGGCGGATTCCTTGGCGATGTCGACGGCCGAATCGACCGAGATGCCGCAGTCGCTCGCACGCATGGCGGCGGCGTCGTTAATGCCGTCGCCCATAAAGCCCACAGTGTGGTCGAGCAGCTCGCGCATGACGCGCACCAGGCGCGCCTTCTGCAGTGGCGAGAGCTTGGCGAAGAGGTGGGTGTGCTCGGCGCGCTCGGCAAGCTCGGCATCGTCGAGCGCATCGATCTCGGAGCCCAGCAAGACGTTGCTCGCGTCGATACCGATCTGCTCGCAGATGGTGGCGGCGACACGGTCGTTATCGCCGGTCAGGACCTTAACGGCGACGCCCTTGGCCTCGAGGGTGGCGACGGCGCCCGTGGCACTTGCTTTGGGCGGATCGAGGAAGGCCAAAAAGCCCATCAGCACCATGTCGCACTCGTCGGCGATGCCAAACTCGCCCACGCAGCGCGGATTGGTCTTCTGCGCCACGGCAATCACGCGCAGGCCCTCGGCGTTGAGCCCGGCGACCTGCTTGCGAATCTGGGCGAGCTTATCTTCGGTGAACGGCTGGGCGGCGCCGTCGACCTCGACAAAGGAGCAGATCTCGAGCATTTCCTCGGCAGCCCCCTTGGTGACCATCTGGGTTTTGCCCTGGGCGTCGGCGACAACTACGCTCAGGCGACGGCGCGAGAAATCGAAGGGCACCTCGTCGACCTTGGTATAGCGGTCGCGCAGGCTCTGGCCCAGCATAAAATCGGGCACGACGGTCGAGGGCGTCACATCGGCACGGTCGATGACGGCCAGGTCGATAAGGTTTTTGAGGCCGGTCTGGAAGAAGCTGTTCAAAAACGCATGGCGCAGCACGCGCGCATCCTCGTTGCCGTCGGTGTTGAGGTAGCGCTCGAGCACGATACGGTCTTCGGTGAGGGTGCCGGTCTTGTCGCAGCACAGGACGTCCATCGCGCCGAGGTTTTGGATCGCCGGCAGCTCCTTGACGATAACCTGGCGGCGGGCGAGGTCCTTGGCGCCCTGCGACAGGCTCGTGGTCACGATGACGGGAAGCATCTGCGGCGTGATGCCCACGGCCACGCTCGTGGCGAACAACAGCGCATCGATGACGTTGCCCTTGGTGGCGGCGTTGATGGCAAAGACCGCCGGCGCCATAACGAGCATGAGGCGCACGAGCAGCATGGAGACGCTCGAGACGCCGCGGTCAAACGCGCTCTTCTCGCCGCGCCCGTTGAGCATCTTGGCGATGCCGCCCAGGTAGGTGTCCGAGCCGGTGGCAACGACAAGCGCCATGGCGGTGCCGTTTTGCACGGAGGTGCCGGTAAAGACGATGTTCTTGCAGACAGAGAGTGGTAGCGCGGAGCCGTCGGCACCCTCGACGACGGTGATGGCAGCGGTCTTCTCGACGGCCTCGCTCTCGCCGGTGAGTGCGGACTCGATCACAAACAGGTCGCGCGCGGTGATGATGCGGGCATCTGCCGGCACCATGTCGCCGGCAGAGAGGCGGATTACATCGCCGGGGACGAGCTCGTCGAAGGGGATCTCGACGCGCTCGCCGTCGCGCAGGGCACAGCAGGTGTTGGAGACCAGGTCCTTAAGGGCCTCGGCCGCATTGCCGCTGCGGGCTTCCTGGATAAACTTCATGCCGCCCGATACCAGCAGCATGATGCCGATGACGATGACCGTGGAGGGGTCACGCTGCAGCTCGGGCACGGCGAGCACGTCGATGTAGAGCGAGACCAGTGCGAGGGCGGCGAGGATGCCAGCGAAGGGATCGACGAACGCGTCGGCGATGCGGCGGGCGAGCGTCTTGGTCGGCGCCTCGATGGTGTTGGGGCCGACCGCGCTCAGGCGCTCGGCGGCGTGCTCGGCGATGAGCCCGTCGGCTGTGGCGTCGAGCAGCACGAGGGCATCCTCGGCGCTATGGGTGGCGGCGAATATGGTGTTCTTGGACATGCCGGTATGAGCGGCGGGGCGCGCCGTGCGGCGGCGCTTGGAGATGGCTTCGAGTACCGTGGCGGTTTTGAGCATCAGCATAGGGTCCTCCTTGTTGAAGGGAGTTAGCGTACGTGTCGTATGTGCTTCAAAAAACCTAGATGTCGCTCACGTCATGCTTTCGAACCACCACAAAGGGACAGGCACCTTTGTGGTGGTTTTGACGATCGGCTGTTGGCGCTTATGCGCGTGCGGAATCCTCGCGGCGTGCCGAGGGCGACATGCAGGTTTTTCGACTATGACTGCCTTCCATGGCACACCTCCTTAAGGCCGGGCGCGGCGCGCTTTGGGTATCTCGTACCCGTTACAATCCGCCCGTATTCTTGATGAGGGGGTTTGCCGTGTCAACCCCAATGTTTGGAAAACCATTGCCCCTGACAAAGCCTTTACAGAATGCCGAGGCCCCAAAGCGCGCCCGCAACGCGCCCTGCCTGCGCTAAACTGGAAGGCACGTACGCGATTACGAGAGGAGCCCGCATGGAGGCTTACAAGCAAGAGTTCATCAAGTTCATGGTTGAGTCCGACGTTCTTAAATTCGGCAGCTTTACGCTCAAGAGCGGCCGTCAGTCCCCGTTCTTTATGAACGCCGGCGCCTACGTGACGGGCTATCAGCTCAAGAAGCTGGGCGAGTATTACGCCCAGGCCATCCACGATAACTTTGGCGACGACTTTGACGTGCTGTTTGGACCGGCCTACAAGGGTATTCCGCTGGCCGTCGTGACCGCAATTGCCTACCACGAGCTGTACGGCAAGGAGGTCAAGTACTGCTGCGATCGCAAGGAGGCCAAGGACCACGGCGCCGACAAGGGCAACCTGCTGGGCTACGAGCCCCAGGACGGCGACCGCGTGGTCATGGTCGAGGACGTCACCACCAGCGGTAAGTCTATCGACGAGACCTATCCCAAGGTCAAGGCTGCTGCCGATGTCGAGATCAAGGGCCTCATCGTGTCCCTCAACCGTATGGAGGTCGGCAAGGGTGGCGTGACCACCGCGCAGAAGGAGATCGAGGCCAAGTACGGTTTCCCCGTCGCGAGCATCGTCTCCATGGCCGAGGTCGTCGAGACCCTCTACAACCACGAGATCGACGGCAAAGTCGTCATCGACGACGAGCTCAAGGCCGCCATCGATGCCTACTACGAGCAGTACGGAGTCCGTTAGTTACGCGGTTTTGCCAAACCGCGTAACCAATTGACGCTGCAAACCCGCCAGAGCGGCAATCTGCCTTTCAACTTCGGCGGCATGACCAGAAGGTCAATGCCGCCTCGTTTCAAGGCACCTTGCTCGCTCTGGCGGGTTTTCGCTGTCGTTGCCAAGACATCGGCACTCCCGTTGCTGGCGATGCGGCATCTGGGGACACTCCTGATGTAGTCATTGGGGACGTTCTTAAATGACTACTTAGGATGAGCGTCCAAAATCCGCGCTCGTTCGATTGGCGCATGTCTACGCAGCGTAGGTTGTCGAGCCTGGCCTTCAAATGGATACTGACTGTCGAACCGGTTCACTCCATTTCTTCAATTTGATTGGACAGCCCATGAACCAGACACGGCAAACCAATGCCTCCCATACTTTTTTGGCAGCGCATGCCATTAAGCAGCTGCGCGAAGAGCGCGGCCTCACCCAGCGCGCCCTGGCGGAAAGCCTTGGCGTGACCGATAAAGCCGTCAGCAAGTGGGAATCCGGCCGCGGCCTTCCCGACATTTCCCTCGTTGAGCCTTTGGCCCAGAGACTCGGCATAAGCGTGGCTGAGCTTTTGGCTGGTGACATTCGGGCCAACGCCAACCGTGCAGGCAATATGCTCAAAGGCGTCTTTTACGTTTGCCCTATCTGCGGAAACGTTGTGCACGCGCTCGGAGAAGGCAGCTTTAGCTGCTGTGGCTCCACGATGTTTCCCCAGGAGGCCGAAGAGCCGGACGCGGACCACGCCTTTTCCATCGAGCGCATCGAGGACGATTGGTACGTCACGCTCGATCATCCCATGACCAAGGATCACTACATTAGCTTTGTGGCATATGCGACTATGGACGGCGTCTGCTTTAAGAAGCTCTATCCAGAGCAATCGGTGCAGCCGCGCTTCCATATTACCGGGCGCGGCAGGATATATCTTTACTGCAACCAACACGGGCTCTTTACGTCGCTGACGCCTCGCAAATAACGGCTGTCTATCCGCCCTCCTCATGCGTTTCCCAGGGGACCCAAAATGAGCGTGGATAATCTCCCGGTTTTGGCCTGTGTGCGGGCTCAAAGTGGGAGATTATCCACGCTCGTTATCTGAGTGTCCAAAAATCCACGCTCGTCGTTACTTGAGCCCGGGCAGGCGGGTGTAGGGAAACGACCGCTCGAGGAACTCGGAACAGCGGGCGTAATCTTTGGCAAAGTAGCTGCTGTAGAGCGAATCGAGCACGTATTGCACGGCGATGTGGCTGGCGAACTGCGTGATGCGGTGCGTCATACTCTCGTGGTCGCTCACCATGAGATAGGCGGCAAAGCCGGGGTGAATGCGGGCGCAGTACGGTGTGCCGATGACGATGACCGGGACGCGTCGACTGCTGAGGATCGGCAAGATCTCCCTGAGGTTGGGGGCAAGGCCGCTGTAGGAGATGACAATCGCCACATGGTCGGGGCCCGAGGCGAGCGCCGTACGCACCTGCGCCTCGACGCTGCCGTAGCACGTCGCGCTTTTACCGGCGGAAAGCAAGCGATCGCGGAACATTCCCGCTGGATACAGGTTATGCGAGCCCGTGTAGATGTCCACGGTGTCGGCGCGCATGACGAGCTTGGCGGCGTAGTCGAGCTGTGCGGGGTCGAGCAGTTCCTGCGTTTCGGCCAAGGTGGTCTGGTAGAGCCCCTCCATGCGCTCCATTACCTGTGCGGGGGTGGAGGTGGCATCGAAGGGAAAGTTGATGTCCACGTCGCGCCGATTGCCCGCCTCGGTCGCCTGGCGGATGAGCTCGACCTTGAGGTCTTTGAATCCCTCGAGGCCGAGCTTTTTGCAAAAGCGGTGCACGCTCGCGACCGAAACGTTGGCGCACGCGGCAAATTCCTTAATGGAAAGTCCGCGCACATCCTCGCCCATGGCGAGGGCCGTTTGCCCAAGTTGTTGCTCGGTGGGGGTGAGGCTTTTGCCCTGCGTGATCTTTCGCCTGATATCCATATGGCTCCTATGCGTTTGCGTCGCGATAAACCAATCATAACGATAAATAAAACGTTCGGCTTGGCTGGGAGTTTTGGTCCGCCGGTCTATGAACGACGGACCGCTCGACGCCGTGCGGGCTCAACATGGGGGCACTGTCCTTGTTGGGCCGTTTGCGCCCGGGGCGTTACCCGAGCACACGTACGGGCCCCAAGAGGCCGCTGGGCTCGGAGGGCTCGGTCATGCCGAATATGTCGGGGACGGCGTGATCGAGGGTGTTGATGATGTCGATCGTAAGCGCGTGCTCACCGGCCAAAAGCGCGCCGACCTCAAAGCGGTAAGGCGGACAGATGCGCGTGCCGAGGGATTTGCCGTCGAGGGTGACGGTTGCGGTCTCAAAGACCTCGCCAAGGTCGATGACGGTGCGGGTGGCCGCTTCGCCCAGGACAAAGGAAGCCTGGTAGCGGAATGTGCCGGCCTTGCCGGGGAACTCGGCCGAGGAAAGGTCGTGCAGGTCTGCAAGCTCAACAGACTCGCCAAAGGCATCGGTGCCAGGGGTAGAGAAGGCAACCGTCCAGGGCCCGTCGATGCATGCGGCTTCGGTTCCAGCGGTTGTCGCGCCGGCGGAACCTGTAGCCCCAAGGACCACGATGCAGCTCTCGTAGGGAGCCAGCTCGAGCGTGCCGTCAAAGGCGGCGGGCTCGGTGCCGTTGAGCAGGTCGAGGCGCGCGCCTGCAACGGGTGTGCCGTCGGCAAGCGCAATCTGAGTGGAGATACCCTGCTTGGGATGCTCGTTGACGAGCATCAGATAGCTCTCGCCCGCCCGCTCGTAGCGCAGTGCGCGCAGCCAGGGCTGGGGCTCGGCGCAAACCACGGTCTGCATGCCGGTATTGGCAAGTGTGTCTGCGAGCTCGGTGGTCGCCAGGAGCTTGATGTCGGCGAGCGCGGTTGCATCCAGGGAGGCAAAGCCCTCGCGGCCTGCAGTGTCACCGTCGTAGCGCTTGTTCGGCAACTCATCCAGCGCGTACACGGCAACACCTGCGGCTGCGGCACGCGCGGCAAAGTCGAGCACGGCTCCGCCGGCAAACTCGGCTCCGGGCATCACCAGGCAGCGGTATGCCTGGCCGTTCACGCTAAAGCCGCTACCGTCTGCGGCAATTTCAACGGCATAGCGCCCTGCGTCCTCAAATGCCTCTGCCGGCACGATGTCAAAGTCGACCTGCGCGCGCAAAAGCTCGGAGGCGGCATGCTGCATAAAGTTCGCCTCGCCTGCCCACTCGGCGTCCGCATGGTAGAGAAGCGCCACCGGGGTCGTTGCGCGCCCGCCGCTCAGCAGGCTCGCCGTACGGTTCATGTAGCTCATGAGCTGCCCAAAGTGTGCAAACTGGGGGTTTTGGCCATGCGCATAGAAATGCGGCGGGCAGTCCCAGTCGGGGAAGGCGGCCATGCTAAAGGCATGCGGCACAAACCAATTGACGCCGCGCACCAAAAAATGATCGGCGATCCACTTCATCTCGCGTAGGCCTTCGTGCCATCCAAATGCGCCAAAGACCTCGGCCATGCAACGCCCCTGCTTTTTGGGGTCGAGGTGTGCTGCCGAGGAGCCCAGCTTGGGCAGCACGTAGTTATAGAACTCGAGGTCCCACACGCCGCGCCCGTAGCTGTGAAGGCCGCGGTCCATGCCAGGCACCAGCTGGTTGATCACGATGTCGACGCCCGCCATGTCCTGACCGCCCACGGCGCGGAAGTAGTGCCCGGCGCCCACGCCCAGGCGCGCGTGGCAGTCCTTGTCCTCGATAACGTGGCCGATGTACTGCACGCCGCGCGCGCGGCACCAGTCTCCGAGCTGGTCGCAGAAGCACTCCTTATAGAGGGTGCTCGCGATGTCCATATAGACGTGGCGTACGTGCGCGCCGGCCGGCTCGCGGTCCCACAGGTGCGGGAGCTCGGCCAGGTAGCGCTCGCCCAGTGCCGCTCGTAGGCGACGCTCAAGCTCGACCGACCAGGGTAGGGGCGCGGTGGCCTTGCCGATGAGCGTGTCCGAGATGCCATCGGGGCCCGTGGTGCCCTTCTCGTTGGCAAATCCGGGCTCATCGGAGAAAAAGCCCAGGATCGTCTTGCCAAACTCATCGCCCAGATGCTCAAAATGCGGCTCGTAGACAGCATCGATGAGCCGCGCCACCGAGGCGCGGTCGACCATATTGATATAGTCCTCGTTGTAGGAGGTCTTGCCGCTCGTGAACATCACGCATGCCTGCGTGAGGCCCGCAGGCGCATCGAAGACCAGGCGGCTGGGGTTGCCGTTTGCATCGTCGATTACTCGGTAAGCGACGTCGACGGGGCTGCCGTCCTGCATAAATGTCACGCCGTAGAAGCGCTCCGTTTTGTCGAGCATGTTGGCGAGCGCGATGCTCGCGGCGGACGTGGGGCCCACGATGTCGAACGTGCGGTGCGTGAGCACGATCTTGCGGAGCTCGGGCACGGCCTCCTTGACGGCGCCGTTGGCAAAGCCCGTGGGGAAGTGCGCGTCGTCCAAGATCCAGAGCTTAAGGCCCAGCTGCTTGCACTCGTCAATGACAAAGCGCAAGTCGCGCCACCAGCCCTCGCCGCAAAAATCGGGGTGTGGGCGGCTTTCGAGACAGACCTCGTGGATGTCGGCGCTGGCGATCTTTTCCAGATACTCGGCAATGGTCTTATGGCTCTCGCCCTTCATCCACAAAAACGGAAGCACGTGGTTGTCGTATGTGCCCTCGAGCACCTGCTGATAGTACGCGGTCATGGATCCTCCTTGGCTCGATCGATCTGCTGCATAGCACAGATTATGGACATGTCAGCGCGTTCTGCTAATATCTGAATCACGACGAACTATGACCAAATCAACGATTGGCAAGCCATGGAGATCGACGAGCTCGAGCGTAGGCTCAACGAACTGAGCGCCAGTGAGATCGCTTATAAAGACGGCATGGCATTTGATTGGTCGATTATGACCGAGCATGTCGAAATCGACGGATGCCCAGTGCGCAAGATTGGCCAGCCAGGGTTTGCCTATGCCCAGCCCGGCATGCCGCGTGGCCTGACGATAAGGAAAAACTCGCGCTTTAATGCAGTTCCCGAGCACGTGCATGATTACGTGGAGCTGAGCTATGTGTATCGCGGACGCTGCCCGCAGACGGTGGCGGGGGAGAGGCTCGAGCTGGGCCGCAACGAGGTGCTTTTGCTCGACGCCCTCTGCCCGCATGCCGTGGCGGCGCTTGGTGAGGACGACATCATGCTGAGCATGACCGTTTCACGCTCTTTTTTGCGCCGGAGTCTCGAGTCGAGCCTCTCGCGCGAGAGCGCGGTCTCGCGGTTTTTGTTCAACGCGCTCAACAGCGAGACGGACCATCGGGGCCATGTCCGTTTTCATTGCGGCGAGAGCCGTCGGATTCGGCGCTACATGCAGGAGATGCTCTGCGAGCTGTACGACCCGAGCCCCAACGGTCCCGAGATCGTCTTGCGTCTGTTTCAGCTGTTTTTGGCCGAGCTCATGGATTGCTACGAGCGCGAGCTGGTGCGCGGCGCGGCGGACGGCGCGGCGGGGCCCACTGCCCTGGTGACGGGAATGCTCGGCTATATCGATCGCGAATTCGCCGCGTGCTCCCTCGAGGGGATGGCGGCGGAGTTTGGCTTGAGCCCTAATTATGCGACGGCGCTCCTCAAGCGGCATGTGGGCAAGACCTTTAGGCAGCTTGTGCAGGAGCGACGCCTGGTACGTGCGGCCGAGCTTCTGTGCGGCGGCGCCACGGCCGGGGCGGCTGCGCATGCGGTGGGCTATGAAAACATGAGCTTCTTCTACCGTAAGTTTCACGACAAGTATGGCTGCACCCCCGCGGCATACCGCCGGTAAGCGCGGAGCGGATCGTCTTCGCTCCTTCGGTGTCAAAAAGTTTCAGCTGCAGCGCTGTTGCAGCGCGCGTCTGCGAAAAGAAGTGTCGGGTTTGGCACCCCTGCCCCTGTCTGTCGCGTGCGTGGGCGATACTCGGCCTATCGACCCGCAATGCAAAGGAGATGCTCATGGCAAACATCAAGTTCCCCGAGGGTTTCTATTGGGGTGGCGCCACGGCCGCCAATCAGTTTGAGGGCGCTTGGAACGTGGACGGCCGCGGTCCTTCGGTCGACGACCATTTCTTGGGCGGCAGCTACAAGGAGCCGCGTCAGATCACGATCGACATCGACCCTAACCGCTTCTACCCCAATCATGACGGCATCGATTTCTACCATCACTACGAGGAGGACATCGCGCTGTTCGCCGAGATGGGCTTCAACATGTTCCGCATGTCCATCTCTTGGAGCCGCATCTTCCCCAACGGCGACGACGCCGAGCCCAACGAGGCCGGCCTCGCCTTTTACGACCGCGTCTTCGACTGCCTGCGCGCTCACAATATCGAGCCGCTCGTGACCCTGTCGCACTACGAGATGCCCTATCACCTGGTCGAGAAATACAACGGCTGGGCGAGCCGCGAGCTCATCGGCTTCTTTGAGAAGTACTGCCAGACCGTCTTCGACCGCTATCAGGACAAGGTCAAGTTCTGGCTCACCTTCAACGAGATCAACTGCGGCACCCAGGACATGGGCAACCTCTTTGGGACCAGCATGATCCAGGGCTTTGAGGGCCCGGCTTCGGCGGTCCACACCACGCCGCAGGCCCGTATGCAGGCCCTGCATCACCAGTTTGTCGCCAGCGGCCGCGTCGTGCGCTATGCCCACGAGCACTATCCGCAGTTTAAGATGGGCAACATGGACTGCTTCATCCTCTCCTATGCCGCCACGTGCGATCCGGCCGACGTGTTCGCCACGCAGCAGGAGATGAATACCATGAACTGGTACTGCTCCGACGTGCAGGTGCGCGGCAAGTATCCGTTCTATGCCAAGCGCTTCTGGGCCGAGAACGATGTCGAGCTTGTGATGGAGGACGGTGACCTGCAGGATATCGCCGACGGCAAGGTCGATTTCTACACCTTTAGCTACTACATGTCCGGCACCGTGGGCACCCACAGGGATCACGAGATGACCGAGGGCAACATGACCTTTGGCGGCAAGAACCCCTATCTGGAGTCCACCGATTGGGGCTGGCAGATCGATCCGCTGGGCCTGCGCATCGCCCTCAACGAGATTTACGCCCGCTACGAGATTCCGCTGATGGTGGTCGAGAACGGCATGGGCGCCTACGATGAGGTCGAGGAGGACGGTTCCATCCACGATCCGTACCGCATCGCCTACTTGCAGAGCCACATCAAGGCCATGGGCGAGGCCATTGCCGACGGCGTCGATCTGATCGCCTACACCTGGTGGGGTCCCATCGACCTGGTGTCCGCCGGCACCGGCGAGATGCGCAAGCGCTATGGCTTCATCCACGTCGATAAGTACGACGACGGCACCGGTACCTACGAGCGCCGCCGCAAGGACAGCTTCTACGCCTACCAGAAGATCATCAAGTCCAACGGTGCCGAGGGCCTGGATTAATCGACAATATGAGTGCCACCGGGGAAAAGCGTTGGGATGGGCTCGCGATTCGAGTCCCCACCTTAGCATTTGAACCATTTGGCACTATAATCACCATAGGCATGCGCACAACGTTGCGCTTAATCAAGAGGAGAAAACGTATGGGTCTGTTTGACATGTTCAAGAAGAAGGCTGAGCCCGCGACTGCCGCTGCTCCGTCCTCCATCTCTGCTTCTGCCGGCGCCGACGTGCTGTGCTCGCCCGTCAAGGGCAAGGTCATCAAGATGGCCGATGTGCCCGATCCCGTCTTTGGCGGCGAGGTCCTGGGCAAGGGCTGCGCCGTGTGGCCCGAGGACGATCTGGTCTACGCTCCCTGCGACGGCAAGGTGACCGTCACCATGGGTCACGCCGTGGGCCTGCAGTCCGATAGCGGCATCGAGGTTCTGGTGCACGTTGGCGTCGATACCGTCAACATGAACGGCGACGGCTTCGAGGGCTTCGTCAAGGCCGACGATGTCGTTAAGGCTGGCCAGCCCATGCTCAAGATCGACCGCGCCAAGATCGCCGCTGCCGGCTACAAGGACTGCGTCGTCGTGGCTGTGTCCAACACCGCCGAGTTCGCCGACGTCGAGCTCGCCGTCGAGGCTGACTCCGCTGTCTCCGCTGGCGATGCCATCGTCAAGGTCGTCCGCAAGTAGTCTGCGGCAACATAAGGGTGTTTTGGGGTGGTCGGGTTATCCGGCCGCCCTTTTTTATTGCAATGCGGCGGAACGTTTTATTGCGCGTTGGGCGGACCGGTAAACCGTTCGGACGTTAAATCGAGCCGACTGCGCCTTTGCTTTGCCGGGGGTGTTCGTTATCGGCTAGTATGGCCTTATTGTTACGACGCGCACCGCGTCGGGAAGCGCGGTGCCGCTTGTTGGGAGGAATGTCATGAAGAAGAAGCTGCTGCTTGCGCCCCTGATGGCTGTTCTGGTCGCGTGCGTGGTTGTGCTTTCCGGCTGCGGAGGTCCTTCGGTTGAGGAGCTCATCACCGAGGATCTTACGACGCAGTTTGACGAGGTCAAGAACGGCGGCGACGACTTCCTCGCCGGCCTGGAAGAGGCCTCGGGCGACGAGTTCGAGCAGCTGGGCATCGATCCCAAGGAGTACGCCAAGAGCTATCTCGAGGGTTTTGACTACAAGATCGGCGATGTGACGGTCGACGAGGACAAGGGCACCGCGACTGCCGATGTCACCATTACCTGCAAGTCCATGAACAAGATCGTTGAAGATTTCGCCACCCAGTATCAGGAGAAGATCGCGGCGCTCGATACGATGCCTTCCGAGGACGACCTGTACAAGATGGCCGGCCAGGTCATGGTCGACGTGACCAAGGCCGCTAAGACCAAGGACACCAAGGTTACCTTCAAGTACACCGCCAATGACGATGGCGAGTGGTCTGCTGACGATTCCGCAACCACCGAGATGATGAATGCGATGATGAGCTAGGGGAGTTACGCGGTAGTTCGTTACGGCGTTTTACCAAACGCCGTAACTGCCCGACGCTGCGCGGGCACCAGAGCGACAACTTGTCATTCAAAGAGGACGGCATGACCAGAAGGTCTATGC